>NZ_JAPPTH010000069.1:0-650 GCF_027587015.1 Vibrio sp. Makdt | reverse complement strand
TCGCCGCTCACTTTGTTGTTACCAGTGAACATTTGTAGCTTGCCGTCTTCAGTCACAGACGCTTTAACAGAATCTTGCTGACCGTTGATGTAAGTCGCTAGCTCTTCGATGTCGTCACCCGCTTTTGCGCTGATGTCGATTTCTTGTGCTTGACCAAAGTTATCTGTGAACGACAGTTTTAGGTCGTTAGAGCCTGCTTGAACGTTCCAGTCTTTGTCTTTAGCGTTCTCAGTTTGGTAGCTCTTACCACCCATCTGAGCGTTATCAGAACGCATGTCTTTCAGTTGAAGCATTACCGCTTCACCGTTATCCGCACCGATTTGGAATGATTTAGTACCGTGAGTACCGTTAAGTAGCTTGTTACCACCAAAAGACGTCGTTTCCGCGATACGGTTTAGCTCGTCGTTCAGTGCTGTTACTTCTTCTTGAATCGCTACACGCTCAGACTTAGAGTTTGAGCCGTTCGCAGATTGTAGAGAAAGATCACGCATACGTTGCAGGATGTTAGTCGTCTCGTTCATTGCACCTTCAGCGGTTTGTGCAATAGAGATACCGTCGTTCGCGTTACGAACAGCAACGTCTAGGCCGCGGCTTTGAACGTTCAAACGGTTAGAGATTTGTAGGCCCGCAGCGTCATCTTTTGCGCTGTT
>NZ_JAPPTH010000068.1:0-720 GCF_027587015.1 Vibrio sp. Makdt | reverse complement strand
GCATCACCGCAGAAAGTGGCTGAGACAGTACCAGCTAACTCACGTACTGAAAGTTCAGTAGCACAGTCGGGCAATGTAGAGTCAGCAACACAACTGGCGAGTGCTCCTACTCAAAAGGCAACTGATGCTGTTGCAAATACACAACGCCCTAATACTTCAGAGAAGGAGACGGGAACAAATCAGACCCAATTGGTGAATGCATCCACTGACTCCAATAACGGTAATCAAGGCACGGGAACTAGTGAGGACTCTCACAATGATTACAAAATGGGGAATCAAACCAAACTAGCATCACTCAACGACACTGATTCAAGTTCGCCTTCTGTTACCGGAAGCGGTTCAATGGACCTAGCATTATTGGAGTCTTCACAGTTCAGTGGTATGGCTGATGGAGATAAAGAGATTGTGATGGAGGCTATTGCTAGTGGCCAACTTACTGCTGATGAAGGCATTGAAGTGTTCAATGCGGTTCAAAGTGGAGAAATTAACTCAGATGAAGCTATTCAGATAGCTAACGGGACAAAGGAATTGCCGAGCGCCCGTAATGAAATGTTGGCTTCTACTGGCTCTAGTCAGTCGAATAGTGACCTTACTGCGAGCTCAGATAATGACATGGGATCGGCGCTTACAGGTGCAGACAATGAGTTCATCTCTAAAGAAAGCGATGCACATTTAGCGTCAACGAACTTTGAAGCGCCAGTATCAGGAGCGGTCGAGCAG
>NZ_JAPPTH010000067.1:0-772 GCF_027587015.1 Vibrio sp. Makdt | reverse complement strand
TGTTGGAGGGAAAAATGGTCGCGGCGTTATTGCAACGTGTAGCTATGAGGCGAGAGCTTTTGGTGTGCGTTCGGCAATGTCTACAGCAAAAGCGTTACAACTTTGCCCAAGCTTAACGGTAGTGTCTGGAAATATGGAAAAGTATAAGGCGGTATCTAGGCAAATCCATGAAATATTTAGACGGTATACGGATGTAATAGAGCCACTGTCGTTAGATGAGGCATATTTAGATGTCACAGGTTCTAATTTGTTTCAAGGTTCAGCAACTTTAATTGCAGAAGACATACGTAAATCTATTCAAACGGAATTGAATTTAACGGCTTCAGCAGGAGTTTCCCCATTAAAGTTTGTTTCTAAAGTCGCTTCAGATGTGAATAAGCCTAACGGTATATGTATTGTCCCACCTTCTGAAATCCAAACTTTTATAGACGAATTAGAACTAGGGAAAATAAATGGTGTTGGGAAGGTGACGTTAGAGAAATTAAACAAACTTGGCTTGTATAAAGGGGAGGATATTAAGAATTTCGATAAAAACACTTTGATTTCAAAATTTGGTAAATTTGGGCATACGCTTTGGCAAAGGTGCAATGGTATTGATGATAGAGATATTGTTGTTGAAAGGGTAAGAAAGTCAGTAGGGGTTGAACGGACATACTTAAATGATATTCATAGCCTGGATGAATGCATGCTTGTAATAAAGCCTTTGTATGTCGAATTAGAGCAAAGGTTAGAAAAAGCGCTTGCAGATAAAGTGATCACGAAACTCGGTGTG
>NZ_JAPPTH010000066.1:0-772 GCF_027587015.1 Vibrio sp. Makdt | reverse complement strand
AGTTGGAGGGAAAAATGGTCGCGGTGTTATTGCAACTTGTAGTTATGAGGCGAGAGCTTTTGGTGTGCGTTCGGCTATGTCTACAACAAAAGCGTTACAACTTTGCCCAAGCTTAACAGTAGTGTCTGGAAATATGGAAAAGTATAAGGCGGTATCTAGGCAAATCCATGAAATATTTAGACGGTATACGGATGTAATAGAGCCACTATCCTTAGACGAGGCGTATTTAGATGTCACAGGTTCTAAGCTGTTTCAAGGTTCAGCAACTTTAATTGCAGAAGACATACGCAAGTCTATTCAAACTGAATTGAATTTAACGGCTTCGGCAGGAGTTTCCCCATTAAAGTTTGTTTCTAAAGTCGCTTCAGATGTGAATAAACCTAATGGTATATGTATTGTCCCACCTTCTGAGATCCAAACTTTTATAGACGAATTAGAATTAGGGAAAATAAATGGTGTTGGGAAGGTGACGTTAGAGAAATTAAACAAACTCGGCTTATATAAAGGGGATGATGTTAAGAATTTCGATAAAAACACTTTGATTTCAAAATTTGGCAAATTCGGACATACACTTTGGCAAAGGTGCAATGGTATTGATGATAGAGATATTGTTGTCGAAAGGATTAGAAAGTCAGTAGGGGTTGAACGGACATATTTAAATGATATTCATAGTTTGGATGAATGCATACTAGCAATAAAGCCTTTGTATGTCGAATTAGAGCAAAGGTTAGAAAAAGCGCTTGCAGATAAAGTGATCACGAAACTCGGTGTA
>NZ_JAPPTH010000065.1:0-1254 GCF_027587015.1 Vibrio sp. Makdt | reverse complement strand
TGACCCGTCCTGATATGGGTTGACACTTTTTAGTCAAAACGCTCGATGTACTTCATCGGGCGTTTTGTATTTTAAGGCTGTATGTGGCCTCATCTGATTATAGATTTCTACTGACTCGGCGACCATTTTTCTCGCCTGAGCAACATCTTTAGGTTTCTTCAACAAGTATTCCATTTTCAAAATACCATTTACTCTCTCTGCCAAGGCATTTTGATAGCAGTCATATCCATCCGTCATTGAACACACGATCTTGTGCCTAGAGTGTAAGTCTTGATACTCCTTTGAACAGTACTGTGAACCTCTATCTGAGTGATGGATTAAGTTGTCCTGATTTCGACGTTCTTTCAAAGCTCTTATAAAAGCTTGTTTTACGGCCTTCGTCTGCATGTTGTCATCCACACTGTATCCGACGATTTTTCTGGAATAGGCATCAGTAATAAGACTGACGTAGCTGCTTCCTTCATAGGTAGGAAGGTAAGTAATATCAGCAACCCACAACTGCTCTGGTCTTTCGGGCTTAAAGCCATCCTTTATTTTATTTGGGTGGCAGTAAAACCTATGATGGCTATTCGTTGTTCGATGGTAAGCACGTTTAACCTTCACAAGCAGCCGATGATGTTTAAGCAGAGAAAATAGATAGTCCCGACCTACTTTTATTCCAGCTTGCTCCATCATGTACTTAAGCTTTCTCGTTCCTATTCGAGCTTGTTTGATGCGAGTTTCACGGACAAAGCTCAGAAGAGCTTTGTCACGCTGTCTGCTACGATCGTCAATAAGACATTGTTTGTAGTACGCTTGCCTAGAGATCTTGATGATTTGGCAAAATCTAGTCACCGTGAGTTGAGCTATATTTTGCTCTTGGACGACGCACCTTTGTGCTTTTTTACGACACGGACACCATGGTCTCGCTCCATAACTTTTACTACTTCTTCAAAGAAGTCAGCTCTCAGTTTGGTATCCTCGAGTTGCTTCTCTAACTCTTTGATGCGTTGCTCTGGTGTAGGTGGTGAATTGAACTCAGACATGGGTAACCCTTTTTTCATGAATCGAGGTGTGCCTCCAGACCAATCAAGTCGACCGTGCTTTCGGAGCCACACTAATACTGTAGAACAACCTTGTATGCCGTACTTGTCTTGTGCTTGCTTATAAGTCAGTTCACCTTGCTCGACTTGGTCAACAACGTCCAATTTAAAAGCGAGGGAGTAATCACATTGAGTTCGTCTAGTTACTGATTTCATAACACTCTCCAATTTT
>NZ_JAPPTH010000064.1:0-1293 GCF_027587015.1 Vibrio sp. Makdt | reverse complement strand
GTGACCCGTCCTGATATGGGTTGACACTTGATTGACTAAAACGCTCGATGTACTTCATCGGGCGTTTTGTATTTTAGAGCTGTATGAGGCCTATATTCATTATAGATTTTTACTGATTCAGCGACCATTTTCTTTGCTTCATCTAAATCATTAGGCTTATTCAACAGATACTCCATCTTCAGTATTCCGTTGATCCTCTCTGCCAACGCATTCTGATAACAGTCATAGCCATCAGTCATTGAGCAAGATACACCATACTGTCGATGCAACTCTTGGTATTCAACAGAGCAGTACTGAACACCTCTATCTGAGTGATGGACAAGCTCACCTGTATTCTTCCGCCCTTTCAACGCGTTTAAAAAGGCCAGCTTGACCGTGCGAGCTTTCATATCATCACTTATGTGATAGCCCACGATTTTTCTTGAGTAAGCGTCCGTCACTAAACTGAGATAAGTACTACCACGCCGCGTTGCTAGATAAGTAATATCGGCAACCCATAATTGCTCTGGTCTTTCCGGGATTAAGCCTTCCTTAATTCGATTTGGATGGCAGTAAAAGCGATGATTACTGTTTGTAGTTCGATGATAAGCCCTTCGATTCTGTACTAATAATCGATTCATTCTCAGCAGAGAGAATAAGCGGTCTCGCCCGATTTCAATATCGTTCTGAGAAAGTAAATACTTGATCTTACGGGCTCCTATACGAGGGTGCATCATCCTTTGCTCTTTCACAAAACCGAGTATGGATTCATCTTTCTTTGTCTGATGAATTTCTGCAACACAGCGCTTGTAGAAAGCTTGTCGTGTAATACCTATGAAGTGGCAAGCTTTAGTGACGGTCAATCTTCTGACCGTTTTTTCCTTAATAACTCGGCCTTGCGCTTCTTTGAGATTCGGACTCCGAAATCTCGATCCATGACTTTTACAACCGCTTCAAAGAACTCAGCTTTGAGCTGAGTTTCTTCTAATTGCTGCTCGAGTTCTTTGATTCGTTGCTCTGGGGTTTGAGTTGAGGAAGAGTTTGACATAGTCGCTCCTAACGCTCTCGATTGTTCTATTCCTTTAGACCAATCTAGTTGACCATGTTTGCGAAGCCAAACTAAAACGGTAGAGCGACCTTGGATCCCATAACGTTCTTGAGCTTGCTTATAAGTCATTTCGCCTTTTTCAATTTGGCTTACGACTGCCAATTTAAAGGCAAGAGAATAATCTCGTTGAGTACGTCTACTTGTTGTTTTCATGACACTCTCCAATTTCATGTTGGAAATGTGTCAACCATATTTAGGACGGTACA
>NZ_JAPPTH010000063.1:0-1365 GCF_027587015.1 Vibrio sp. Makdt | reverse complement strand
TAACGAATGACATGGATTCCCCCTACTGAGGATCTGCCACACTTATGTGGTACTTAAATGCATCGGAGGCACCATGTCTGATTATTCTTATTTCTGCGGTATCGACCTAGCTAAAAACCACTTCAGTCTTCATGCCGTAGACCAAAATGGTAAGGTCATACTTCATAAGTCGGTAACTCGCTCTAAACTACTGACTACAATAGCAAATATGCCACTCATGCGTATAGGCGTTGAAGCGTGTGGTGGTGCACATTATTGGGCAAGAACACTCAATAAACTGGGACATGACGCCCGTATCATGGCCGTTAAATACGTAATTCCTTATCGAACTAAAGGGAAGAACGACCTTAATGATGCAGTCGCTATCTGCGAAGCTGTTCAGCGTCCATCTACTCGCTTTGTGCCTGTAAAATCCCCCGAGCAACAAGCCATCTTATCAGTACATAGAATGAGAGAGCATTGGGTTCGTGAGCGCACCGCGCTTATGAATCGCATGCGCGCCCTACTCTCTGAGTTCGGGTTAATCATTCCTATTGGCCGCTCTTCATTAATGACACACGTTTCCTTAATGCTTGAAGATGCAGAAAATGAACTGCCACATCTCGCAAGAACGGTGATTGCCGATGCTTATCACCACCTTGGAGAGTTGAATCAACGTATCGCCGATACTGAACAAGTCTTCGACTCTTTTGCTAAGGTCAGCGCTAATGTTCAACGAGTGATGAAAGTTCGAGGTATTGGACCGCAAACAGCTACTGCGATACTTGCTTCGATAGGCAACGGTTCTCAATTTGATAAAAGCCGTGATTTCTCTGCTTGGCTAGGACTCGTACCAAAACAATATTCGACGGGAGGAAAGCCACGCTTAGGTCGGATAACCAAACACGGCGATAAATACTTACGAACACTATTAGTTCACGGAGCAAGGACCGTGATTGCCAACCTTGGCGACAAGCAAGATAAGCTAAGTCAGTGGTGTCGAGGCGTTCTAGAACGAAGAGGAATGAACCGAGCGATAGTGGCACTTGCCGCGAAGAACGCACGAATTATATGGTCGCTTTTACACAATCAAACAGAATATGAAAACTATGCTGCTTAAGTAAAAACTTAAGCAGCATAAAGAGTTAAACCCACCGGGTCATTGCAGACGCTAATGATGGAGATAGGTTAAGACCACTTGCGGAGAGCCTGTTAATGCGGCGGACACACTAGATGTCATCTAACGAATAAGGCACCGCAGTCGCGCAAGTCATCAGGGCCACGACGTATGCGAATCGTCGATAAGTAGGCCGAATGTAGAGCGGCAGTCCAAAACCCATCAACATAAGTTTAGCGGATGTTTGACAACCGGGGGAATCCATGTAG
>NZ_JAPPTH010000062.1:0-1426 GCF_027587015.1 Vibrio sp. Makdt | reverse complement strand
TGAAGTGACCCCGTAAAGTTGGACATTTCTGTTAAGCGGCTTTCAAGGCCTGAGTTCGATATTCTATCGGAGTCAGGCCTTTTAGTTTCACTTTTATACGTTTGGTATTGTAGTACTCGATGTATTCTTTAATTTGCTCTATCAGAGCATCTGCATCTTCAAAGCTTTGGTTGTGATACATCTCTGTTTTGAGTAAAGCAAAAAAGTTTTCAGCAACCGCATTATCCAAGCAGTTACCTTTTCTCGACATGCTTTGCGTTAACCCACTCTCCGCTACCTTTTTCTGATACTGTCGATGGCGATATTGCCAACCTTGATCGCTGTGTATAATTGGCTTTGAGTTGGGTTTAAGCGTTGATATAGCTTCCGTCAGCATATCCGTGACAAGCGGCAAGCAGGCATTTTTGGCCACTCTATAAGCAACCACCTCCTGAGTAAACAAGTCGACAACGGGAGACAAGTATACTTTCTGCTCTTTGACTTTGAACTCCGTGACATCAGTTACCCACTTTTCATCGGGTTGAGTCGCACTAAAATCTCTTTCAAGCACGTTGGGAGCCGCTTTTCCTGACTCTCCTCGGTATGAACGATACTTTTTAATCCTGACCGTCGATTTAAGGTTGAGCTGAGCCATAAGCTTTTGAACCGTTTTGTGATTAAGCACGAACCCCTGATTTTTTAGTTCCAAGTGAATACGGCGGTAGCCGTATCGCCCCTTATGTTCATGATAAATTGACTTTATCAACCGCAGCTCACGTTCGTAGCTATTTGGGCGCTTGCTCGTTTGAGCCTGATAATAAAAGACACTTTTTGCCAGCTGCAGAGTGTGCAGTAAGTGCTTTAACGGGTACTTGCCTTTAAGAGTTAGAGCTATGACCGCTTTTTCTTTGTTCGACGGTTTTTTTCCTGCTCCAACTCTTCCAACTTTTTTAGAACGGCATTCTCGGTTCGTAAGTAGACCAACTCCTCTTTTAGCTCCTCAAGTGTCATTTCATTATCAGGCTTGGTGGTACGTTGAGGTTGCTGTTTCATTGAGGGTCTTCCTTTCTGGCGCATTTTGAGCCCTTTGATACCGAGCTCATTAAATTTTTTGAGCCAGACAGAGAGTATCCCAGGGGATGAGAGGTTTAATACTGCGCTAGTGTGCGTGAGAGACCATTCATTCGTCCACATTAAATTCAATGCTTTTCGTTTTGTTTGAGCAGTCGCGGCATGCTTAGTTGGTAAAAATGAATCAGTACCATGGATGGCAAAGACTTGAGCCCAATACCGTATCTGCCTTGAAGAAATTGAATATTGTTTTGCTAAGTAGAGAGATGACGTGCCATCTAAGTATTGCTTAGCAATGATACATTTTAGCTCTCGGCTATATTTGGACATAAAAAGACCCCCAATAATTGGTGTCCAACTATTGGGGGTCAGTTCA
>NZ_JAPPTH010000061.1:0-1490 GCF_027587015.1 Vibrio sp. Makdt | reverse complement strand
ATCAATCTGTGTGGACACTTATCGTGAATATCTTCGTATAAGGAGGTGATCCAGCCCCAGGTTCCCCTAGGGCTACCTTGTTACGACTTCACCCCAGTCATGAACCACAAAGTGGTGAGCGTCCTCCCCGAAAGGTTAAACTACCCACTTCTTTTGCAGCCCACTCCCATGGTGTGACGGGCGGTGTGTACAAGGCCCGGGAACGTATTCACCGTAGCATTCTGATCTACGATTACTAGCGATTCCGACTTCATGGAGTCGAGTTGCAGACTCCAATCCGGACTACGACGCACTTTTTGGGATTCGCTCACTCTCGCAAGTTCGCTGCCCTCTGTATGCGCCATTGTAGCACGTGTGTAGCCCTACTCGTAAGGGCCATGATGACTTGACGTCGTCCCCACCTTCCTCCGGTTTATCACCGGCAGTCTCCCTGGAGTTCCCGACATTACTCGCTGGCAAACAAGGATAAGGGTTGCGCTCGTTGCGGGACTTAACCCAACATTTCACAACACGAGCTGACGACAGCCATGCAGCACCTGTCTCAGAGCTCCCGAAGGCACACCTGCGTCTCCGCTGGCTTCTCTGGATGTCAAGAGTAGGTAAGGTTCTTCGCGTTGCATCGAATTAAACCACATGCTCCACCGCTTGTGCGGGCCCCCGTCAATTCATTTGAGTTTTAATCTTGCGACCGTACTCCCCAGGCGGTCTACTTAACGCGTTAGCTCCGAAAGCCACGGCTCAAGGCCACAACCTCCAAGTAGACATCGTTTACGGCGTGGACTACCAGGGTATCTAATCCTGTTTGCTCCCCACGCTTTCGCATCTGAGTGTCAGTATCTGTCCAGGGGGCCGCCTTCGCCACTGGTATTCCTTCAGATCTCTACGCATTTCACCGCTACACCTGAAATTCTACCCCCCTCTACAGTACTCTAGTTCACCAGTTTCAAATGCAGTTCCGAGGTTGAGCCCCGGGCTTTCACATCTGACTTAATGAACCACCTGCATGCGCTTTACGCCCAGTAATTCCGATTAACGCTCGCACCCTCCGTATTACCGCGGCTGCTGGCACGGAGTTAGCCGGTGCTTCTTCTGTTGCTAACGTCAAGAGATGCCGCTATTAACGACACCCCCTTCCTCACAACTGAAAGTACTTTACAACCCGAAGGCCTTCTTCATACACGCGGCATGGCTGCATCAGGCTTTCGCCCATTGTGCAATATTCCCCACTGCTGCCTCCCGTAGGAGTCTGGACCGTGTCTCAGTTCCAGTGTGGCTGATCATCCTCTCAGACCAGCTAGGGATCGTCGCCTTGGTGAGCCATTACCTCACCAACTAGCTAATCCCACCTAGGCATATCTTGACGCGAGAGGCCCGAAGGTCCCCCTCTTTGGCCCGTAGGCATTATGCGGTATTAGCCATCGTTTCCAATGGTTATCCCCCACATCAAGGCAATTTCCTAGGCATTACTCACCCGTCCGCCGCTCGACGCC
>NZ_JAPPTH010000060.1:0-2768 GCF_027587015.1 Vibrio sp. Makdt | reverse complement strand
TATCTTGGGCATAGTGCTGATTCAAATATTCAGATAGTACTTCAATTCTATCTTTTTCAGACTCAAATTTAACATGTTCAGAAGAGCCTAAAGTCACGGGGTTCTTGTCTTGAGTTACCACTGAAAAAACACGAAAAAGCACCGATAGCTGCTCTAGGCTTGAGGTTTTATAATCAATCTGGTTGATGACTGTTTTCACTTCGACAGCCGTTGATCGGGAAAATTGAATGGATAAGCCATCACCAAGTATGCTGGATAGCTTTCTCATTTCCTTACAGTGCATCAACATATTCGACACCCATTCTTTATCAACCCATAGACTGTACCTCTCGGGGGGAAGCTTTTTACTATTTGCTACTAAGCCTCTTAAATCATGGGGTAATTCTGGAGGAATCAAGAACAAAGAACACGAAGTGACATCTATATCAACACTTCCAATCCTGATTACGCCTTGGTAGTGATCCAGCAACAGAAATTCAAACTCACTGTGAAAATGAGCTTTCAATAACTCTAAGGGAGAGTCATCTAAATGATGTCTCCAAGAGTAGCCTGGACGTATCAAGCTTTTCGTCGGTATAGGTCTCATTCTGCCTAGATCCAATAAATACTGCCTTTAAATGTTGTCGAAATAGTATCACTTAATGTCCAAATAGTGCGACTAAAAGCGCGAAATATACCGAATAATAGTCCCAAGAGCTTAGCTAACCTCAAAAACAAAACTAACAACAACTTAAAGAGGTTGAAAGAATGAAGAACTATGCAAAATTCATCTTTGATATGGATGGAACACTTGTCGATTCAAAGGACGCTGTCGTAAAAGCATGGAGTCTATGGGCGCTAGAACATAACATCAATGTCGATCGCATTTTAGCCATATCTCATGGTCGCCCAGCGGACGACGTCATCAAAGAGCTGATGCCCCACCTTAATATCAAACAAGAAGTTGCTAAGCTGGAAGCAATAGAATTGGACAATGTCGATTCTGTAAAACCTATACGCGGAGCGATTGCTTTCCTGAACAAGTTAAACGATCACGACTGGGCAATATATACGTCTGCACCAAGAGAATTGGCCGTTCAACGATTGATGGCTGCCTCAATTCCAGTCCCTCAAATATTGGTTACCGTAGAGGATGTACAAAAAGGAAAGCCTGACCCAGAAGGTTACAAGCTAGCGGCCGAAAAACTAAAAGTGCTCCCTGAGCATTGTCTTGTTTTTGAAGATGCTCTAGCAGGTATCCAATCCGCCTTAAGCGCTGGGTGTGATGTTGTTAATATTACCGCTGTTGCTCCCACACAACCCACTATAAATGGAGTTACATCAGCAAGGGATTACTTTGATGTATCAGCATGTCTAAACGACCAATTCATTCAGGTATAAAACTATGGCTCAACCAAAAGTAAGGAACATTGTTTTCGACGTTGGCAACGTGATTGTTCGTTGGGATCCTTTAGAAATTACTCGACTCACTTTTGTGGAGAGTGAAGATCATCAACAACTTGCCAAAGCAACCTTCCAATCCCAGACGTGGATAGATTTGAACAAAGGACTCATATCAGAAACAGAAGCCAAAACTCAGTATCAGCAGATTCTCGGGTTCTCAGAGCAGGAGTGTGAAGAGCTGTTTTATTATGTAAAGCAGACTCAACGTCTAATAGTTGGTTCCATTGCTCTCATTCAACGCATTAAGAGTGCAGGTTATGGTGTCTATGCACTAACGGATAACGTTCACGAAATAGTAGCCTACTTAAAGTCAACCTACTCATTTTGGCCGCTATTTGATGGAGCGATAGTATCGGCGGAAGTGGGCATGCTGAAACCTCAACCAGAAATTTATCACTTGTTACTCAATAAGTACGAACTTATAGCTTCAGAGACCGTGTTTATTGATGACATGCTTTACAACGTGGAAGGAGCAAAGTCTGTTGGTATGCATGCAATTCAATTTGAAGATATAGGCCAATGTGAAAAAGACTTAATATCTCTAGGGCTGAATATCTAGGGCGTTTTCGGGTCTAGTTCCATTTTGCATGTTCAGCGAAACATTCTGCATAAAGCGAATCCAATGCCATAGATAGAGATTGCTTGGTTTTGTCCATTTCGTGCATATCAGCCATCGTGAGAAGCGATAGCTGTTTGTGCTTTGGAGTACTAAAAGTTATCCGAAACAAGCTAAATTAGTAAACTAACTGACTCAGAATTGTCCAGAGGCGTGTCAGCATGATCGTCGCTGGCATGCCCCCAGTTTTTATGTTCAGCAAGGGATCGGATATCCCGTGCCTTCAAGTATGTTGTCATATGAGTTCAGTAAAACGGAACTGTACTGCAGAAAGGTGCTTGGGCGCATACTTCGAGTTAACTCTTCAGAAGTACAACATGCTTGGTTATTTACCTTTGCTGAGCCAAATCTAATTGAGTTTGCAGAGCGAATTGAAGATGACATTCAGGAGTCATGTATTTATGCCCACATGAGAGAGCAAAACAAACCTCAGATTCCCATTCAGCGTAATGCTTCTAGTAATTCTCGCTCTTTGCTGAAGAGAGTAACGGCTCGAATGTTACTTGGGGAAGTAACGGTGCCCATGTCTATGAAGACGGTTTCGGAGGGAGTCTAAGAGTATTTGATGAGCTTCAGCTTGGGGCATTTTGGAAAGGGTTATTTCGGCTTTTTCATCTATATAGTTGAACACTGCATCGTTAGATTCTTTTGCTAATATCAGATTTGAATTGCTATAATGCTGTGCAAATACACAGTGCAAAGGTGTTGA
>NZ_JAPPTH010000006.1:0-312516 GCF_027587015.1 Vibrio sp. Makdt | reverse complement strand
CATTAAAAGGCTCTAGCAGAAATGCTAGAGCCTTTTTGCTTTCTGAATCTAATAATACTCTATTGGCAAAGCCGCGGATTCCCCTACTTACCAAAACTGTGCGTGTTGGGAGTCTATGCCTCAACTCTTGCCATATACTAAGCCTCAGCAGAAATGCTGATGTTTTTTTCGCGAAGCAAAGTTGGAATAACTACGCGTTCCCCTAGTTCGCCAGCTCAGTCTAATCTCTCCATTCCTGCCATATTTAAGTCTTTAGACTGCGCGTCCCAGCAAAATGCTAGAGCCTTTATTATTCCTGTCATTTTTAGAAGTAACGCTAGAGGCACCAAGTTATCTCTATCTACTCAATACTCATTTTGCTCTATAGTTCTGCTAGTTAATAACTAACGCTATTCTAGCGAGACATTGATTCCCGTTCTTTGTGTTTCCAGGTGAAAGCTGAAGCCTTTCGATTGAAGCTAATATAACTTGAGAGTGGGTTACTGGGGAGGCTAGTGAGTGTGCAGAACAATGAGTTCTCTGTATTACTTAACTTCCTGAAAGAGTTCCGGCCAAATTTAGTACTCCCCCCAAATTAAGGCTTTCGATTACTCCAATAATAGTGGTATCAAATATCTATATAAGCTTCTATGTTCTACGCATACCTTTCAGCGATAGCTTCAGTGTGGGAATTGGTGAGTTTGACTTTCATTAGGTATAAAAAAGGCCACCTAAAGTAGGTGGCCTTGGTTAATCTATCTAGGTGTTAATCTAGCTCTTTCTCTGCTTGTTTTGCTTTCTCTATCATAGGAGTGATTGTTGAGCCTTGAACTAGAATAGAGAACACAACTACGGCGTATGTCATGACAAGGATTATCTCTTTAACATCTATTGCCTTGTCTTCAATTACCCAGATACCGGAAGGGATTGATAGAGCCATGGCTAGCGCTAAGCCTCCGCGTAAGCCGCCCCAAGTTAGAATCTTAATCGACCATGGGTTGTAAGTTCTAAAGCGCTTAAATCCAATGTACGACAAGAAAACACTTAGGTAGCGTGCACTTAATACCAGAGGAACTGCGAATGCCATTAGGATCCAGTCTTCTTGGTGGAATTTGAATAGCAGCATCGACATACCAATCAATAAGAACAGCACGCCATTTAAGAACTCATCTATCAGTTCCCAGAAGTGGTCTAAGTGGTCTTCACTCTCTTTTGAGAAGCCGATGAAGCGAGTCCAGTTACCAATCATGATACCTGACACCACCATAGCTAATGGACCTGAGACGTGGAGGACTTCAGCAAAAGCATAGCCCGCTGTAGGAACACCAATAGTTAGTAGTAATTCCATTGAGTGGTCATCAGTGTTACTGATTAAGTAGTGGAATATTAGACCTAAAGCAAAACCATAGACGATACCGCCAATTGCCTCTTGGACAAATAACATGGTCACACTGCCCACTGTCGGTGCCTCGGTACCAAAAGCTATGGTGAACAGAGTGATGAAGATTACCAAGCCAAAGCCATCGTTAAAGAGAGACTCACCTTCAATCTGAGTCGAGATTCGTTTGGGTGCATCGAGTTTCTTTACAATGGCTAAAACAGCGATTGGATCGGTTGGTGAGATAAGAGAACCGAACAGTAAGCAGTAAATGAGATCGAATTGGATGCCGATGAACTGACAGAATCCATAAAGAACAAAACCAATAAAGAAGGTCGAGAATAGAGTCGCACCGAGTGCGAGTACTGTGATTTCCCATTTTTGGTCTTTAAGGTTTGGGAGTTTGATCCCTAAGCCGCCAGCAAATAGTAGGAAGCCTAATATCCCTTTAAGTAGGAAGTCTTCAAAATTAATACTGGCAACCGTTTCAGAAGCAATGTCGGCTAATTGAAACCAGTTGTTTTGGCCCGCAATGATAATTAAAAGAGACAGCATCATTGAGCCTGCTGTGATGGCGATGGTTGTTTGCATTTTACCAATTTTGCTATTAACAAAGGCAATGAGCATGGCTGCAGCAGACAAGAAGCATAAGGTGTAATAGACCGACATTGGGGTACCAACATGTAACAAAGTATGAATATGAATTTTCGTTGTCTCATGCTCAAATAGCAAACACTTTTTGTCAGGACTCGGTAATCAATTTCCTCTTTTAGACGTCTAGACTCCTTTTTAATGTGTGATAGGATGGAAGCATAATTAAAGGAATGAGGTTGTACCGTGGGAAGTAATGTAAGGCAAAAGATTGATGCTCTGTTGAAGCAACGAATTTTACTGATTGATGGTGGTATGGGCACCATGATTCAGGACTATAAATTGGAAGAGCAAGACTATCGTGGTGAACGCTTTGCGGATTGGCATAGTGACTTAAAGGGTAACAATGACCTTTTGGTACTTACACAACCTAAGCTTATCAAAGATATTCATTCGCAATATTTGGAAGCTGGGGCAGACATCCTTGAAACCAATACTTTTAACGCTACAACCATTGCTATGGCCGACTACGATATGGAAAGCCTTAGTGAAGAAATTAACTTTTCAGCAGCCAAGTTAGCACGAGAAGCCGCTGACGAATGGACTGCAAAGACTCCTGAAAAACCTCGTTTCGTTGCCGGCGTCTTAGGCCCAACAAACCGTACTTGTTCTATCTCTCCAGATGTTAATGATCCGGGTTATCGTAATGTGAGTTTTGATGAGTTAGTCGAGGCCTACTCTGAATCGACTCGCGCGCTGATCAAAGGTGGCTCAGACCTTATTCTTATCGAAACCATCTTCGATACACTCAATGCTAAAGCGTGTGCTTTTGCAGTGGAATCTGTTTTCGAAGAAGTAGGCATCACTTTACCGGTCATGATCTCCGGCACTATTACTGATGCATCAGGTCGTACGCTTTCAGGGCAGACGACAGAAGCTTTCTATAACGCCCTTCGTCATGTTAAGCCTATCTCGTTTGGTTTGAACTGTGCATTAGGCCCTGATGAGCTGCGTGAGTATGTTGGCGAGATGTCTCGTATCTCAGAGAGTTATGTTTCTGCTCACCCTAACGCTGGCTTACCTAACGCATTTGGCGAGTATGACCTTTCACCGGAAGACATGGCTGAACACGTTAAAGAGTGGGCTGAAAGTGGTTTCTTGAACCTGATTGGTGGCTGTTGTGGTACTACGCCAGAACATATTCGCCAAATGGCAGAAGCGGTTGAAGATGTAACTCCTCGCCAATTGCCGGACCTACCTGTGTCGTGTCGTTTATCCGGTTTAGAACCTTTGACCATTGCTAAAGAGTCTCTGTTTGTAAACGTGGGTGAGCGAACGAATGTGACCGGTTCTGCACGCTTCAAACGCTTGATCAAAGAAGAGCTTTACGATGAGGCATTGAGTGTTGCTCGTGAGCAAGTCGAAAATGGTGCACAGATCATCGATATCAACATGGATGAAGGAATGCTAGACGCTGAAGCGTGTATGGTTAAATTCCTTAATCTATGTGCCTCTGAGCCAGAGATTTCAAAAGTCCCAGTGATGGTCGATTCATCAAAATGGGAGGTTATTGAAGCCGGCCTGAAATGTATTCAGGGTAAAGGCATCGTTAACTCCATTTCTCTAAAAGAAGGTAAAGAGAAGTTCGTCGAGCAAGCCAAGTTGGTTCGCCGCTATGGTGCAGCCGTCATCGTGATGGCGTTCGATGAAGTCGGTCAGGCAGATACACGTGAACGTAAAGTCGAGATCTGTACCAATGCTTACAACATTCTTGTTGATGAGGTTGGCTTCCCACCTGAAGACATTATTTTTGACCCAAACATCTTCGCGGTTGCGACTGGTATCGAAGAGCATAACAATTATGCGGTTGATTTCATTGAAGCAGTAGGCGATATCAAGCGCGACCTACCTCATGCGATGATCTCGGGTGGTGTCTCGAACGTGTCATTCTCATTCCGAGGTAATAACTACGTTCGTGAGGCAATCCACGCTGTATTCTTATATCACTGTTTTAAAAATGGTATGGATATGGGTATCGTAAACGCTGGTCAGCTGGAAATTTACGATAACGTGCCAGAAGATCTGCGCGATGCTGTTGAAGATGTCGTACTAAACCGTCGTGGTGATTCGACGGAACGTTTGCTTGATATGGCAACCGAGTATCTAGAGCGAGCGGTTGGTAAAGTAGAAGATAAATCAGCACTTGAGTGGCGTACTTGGCCTGTAGAGAAGCGTTTAGAGCACTCTTTGGTCAAAGGTATTACTGACTTCATCGTTGAAGATACTGAAGAAGCGCGTGTCAATTCAGCTCGACCAATTGAGGTAATTGAAGGTCCGTTAATGGACGGCATGAACGTGGTCGGCGACTTGTTTGGTGCAGGCAAGATGTTCCTCCCTCAAGTTGTTAAATCGGCCCGTGTAATGAAGCAAGCTGTAGCCCACTTGGAGCCGTTCATTAATGCATCCAAAGAAGTAGGTGCGAGTAACGGTAAGATCCTTCTCGCGACAGTGAAGGGCGATGTTCATGATATTGGTAAGAACATTGTTGGCGTCGTTCTTCAATGTAATAACTATGACATCATCGACCTGGGTGTGATGGTTTCATGTGAAAAAATTCTCAAAGTCGCGAAAGAAGAAAACGTCGATATTATTGGTCTTTCTGGCCTGATTACTCCATCCCTTGATGAAATGGTGCATGTTGCCAAAGAAATGGAACGACAAGGCTTTAAGTTACCACTATTGATTGGTGGTGCTACGACATCCAAGGCGCATACTGCTGTTAAAATTGAACAGAATTACTCAGAACCGGTGGTCTACGTTAATAACGCTTCTCGTGCAGTTGGCGTATGTACCTCACTACTTTCTGAAGAGCTAAAACCTGCCTTCGTTGAGAAGTTGGACTTAGATTACGAGCGCGTTCGCGATCAGCATAATCGTAAGAAGCCTCGCACTAAGCCAGTGACACTCGAGCAAGCTCGCGCAAATAAAGTGGCGATTGATTGGGACGCATATACTCCGCCAGCACCAGCTAAACCGGGTGTGCATGTATTCAATGATTTTGATGTGGCAACACTGCGCAACTACATCGACTGGACACCATTCTTCATGACATGGTCATTAGTCGGTAAGTACCCAGCTATTCTTGACCATGAAGAAGTGGGCGAAGAGGCAAAACGTTTGTTCAAAGATGCGAACGAGTTACTGGATCGTGTAGAGAAAGAAAAGCTACTCGAAGCCCGTGGTATGTGTGCGATGTTCCCAGCCAACAGTGTTGGTGATGATATTGAGGTGTATACCGATGAGTCTCGTACTGAGGTTCTCAAAGTTCTACATAATCTTCGCCAACAGACTGAGAAACCAAAAGGCTTTAACTACTGTTTGTCAGATTACATCGCTCCAAAAGAAAGCGGCAAAGCGGACTGGATTGGTGGTTTTGCTGTGACAGGCGGTATTGGTGAGCGTGAGCTAGCGGATGAATATAAGGCTAATGGTGATGACTACAATGCCATCATGATTCAGGCTGTGGCTGACCGACTAGCAGAAGCGTTTGCTGAATACCTACACCAAGAGGTGAGAAAGGACATTTGGGGTTACGCTCCAGATGAAGACTTATCTAACGATGATCTGATTCGAGAGAAATACCAAGGTATTCGTCCTGCTCCTGGTTATCCTGCTTGCCCTGAGCATACAGAGAAGGGCACGTTGTGGGAGTTGATGGATGTTGAGAAGACCATCGATATGTCACTGACGTCCAGCTACGCGATGTGGCCTGGTGCTTCAGTTTCTGGGATGTACTTCTCTCACCCTGATTCTCGATACTTTGCGATTGCTCAGATTCAACAGGATCAAGTAGACAGCTATGCTGACCGTAAGGGTTGGAATATGTTGGAAGCTGAGAAGTGGCTAGGTCCAAATATTAACTAGCTATTAAATCCGCGAGTTACTTGTAAAAATAGAAAGGGTTGCTTAATTGCAACCCTTTTTGTATCTGTACTTTGAGCGTTGAACTCTTATTAATTCACTATCGCCTTATTCGAATAGCTCTTGATGCAGTTTTTGAATCGCCTGTTTAGATACTGATTCATTGAGCAGGAAGCATAAGTTATGAGGGCTTGCTCCGTAACAAATCATGCGCAAGTTGAAATCTTCAAGGGTGCTGAATACTTGCTTAGCGTAGCCTTTGCTTTCACTCATGTTATTACCAATCAATGCCACTAAACACAGGTCATGTTCCACATCGACTGAACAAAGTTCTTCTAGCTCAAGACGTGCTGCTTCTGGTAACTCAGGTGCACCACCAGATGTATCAGTTTGATCTAGGGTGAGTGAAACACTGATCTCCGAGGTGGTGATAAGATCGACCGAGATCTTATGTTTAGCAAGGATCTCGAATACTTTCGCGAGAAAGCCGTAAGCATGGAACATATTAGCGCTACGAAGCGTAACCATGGTTTGGTTGCAGCGAAGGGCAAGGGCTCTGAATAGTGGAGAGCTTTCTACCTGCTGGCGAATCCAAGTTCCACCCAATTCTGGTGCTTTTGAAGAGCCGACAAATACCGGAATTTGGTGACGTAGTGCTGGCACGAGAGTCGATGGGTGCAGGATCTTCGCTCCAAAGTTTGCCATCTCAGAGGCTTCACTGAAGCTGATTTCTGGGATTGGAGATGCTTTAGGTGCGATGCGAGGATCTGTGGTGTAGATACCTGGAACATCTGTCCAAATCTCTAAGCCAATCGCTTGTACTGACTCTGCAATAAGCGCTGCTGAGTAATCACTACCACCACGGCCTAAGGTTGTTGTATTGCCGTCATTGTCTGCACCAATAAAACCTTGTGTGACGACAACTTGTTGTTGGCACAGTGGAATCAGTTTCTCTTTCGCTAGCACTGAAATCTCTTCAAGCTGAGGTTCAGCTTTGCCGAAATCATCATTGGTGCGCATCACTTCTCTGATATCGAAGCGAACCGCGGATGTACCACGTTCGCGAAGGATTTGAGCAAGAAGGTGTGTCGACATCAATTCACCGCACGCGACTAAGTGATCGGTTAACTTAGTGCTTGTTAGAAACGATGCAGCCTCGGCAGCGCTCGCAATGTCATCAAGAATGGAGTGAACTTCTTTTTCGACGCTGATTGGATCAGCAAGTTGATCAAGAATTGCATTGTGGATGTCCGTTAATTGGGTCATAACCTCTTGACGACGAGCTTTGTCTTGAACACCATTTGCCAGTTCGACAAGCAAATTAGTTACTCCTGAACACGCAGAACTTACGACTAACTTGGTATTTGAGTTGTTTTCAATAATGGCAGCACAACGGCTCATTGCTTCAAAGTTGGCAACACTTGTACCACCAAACTTAGCGACATTAAAAGAACCAGCTACATTAGATGCACTCACGATATATCTCCCACGACTTCCTAAAATAAAATTACGGTTGGGTAATCCAACGTCCATTGTTTTCGAAGAGAGTTTTAGAGCAAAAAGAGAGGAATTATGTGAATAGTAACCTCAGAAGCTCTTCACCATATAGAAATGGTGACAGTTGCCGGGATTCAGCCCGCTCAACCGATAATAAAGGTCCTGCATCCTTTTATTATCTCGGCACTGCTCCCCCTAAATGCTTTGTATCGGAAATGCGGTTCCACAAAACACCTGCCTGGGCAGTGCTCCTCTTCTGCTAGATAGCCATTTCATTGAACGTGTTTGCGCTCACAATGTCAATTGGTAACTTGAGATAATTTAAAAATAATTTTAACAATTATGTGACAGTGGTTTGACCTCAAGACCGAAGGCTAATTGCTGACATGTTCGATTTGCTTTAGGGTGGAATATCAACACCATTAACGTAAGGGATTTACATGTCTAACTTAACAAATACTTCTACAATCGATAGTTTTTATCCACCACATCGAACGTTAATGGGGCCTGGGCCTTCTGATATCTCACCTCAAGTACTGCAAGCTTTGAGTCGTCCAACCATAGGTCATCTAGACCCACTGTTTATTGCAATGATGGATGAGGTTAAACAGCTTCTTAAGTATGCATTTCAGACAGATAATGAGTTTACGATTGCTGTATCAGCGCCGGGCAGCGCAGGTATGGAAACTTGTTTTGTTAACTTGATTGAACCCGGAGAAAAGGTCATCGTCTGTCGAAATGGCGTGTTTGGTGAACGTATGCGAGAAAACGTGGTGCGCTGCGGTGGCGAGGCAATTCTTGTTGATGACGAATGGGGTAAGCCTGTATCTGTCGAAAAGGTACAACAAGCATTATCAGAAAACCCAGATGCTGTCGCGGTTGCGTTTGTGCATGCTGAGACCTCTACTGGTGCGCTATCGGATGCTCAAGCTATCTCTGCGGTTGCCCGGCAGTTCGATGCATTAACGATTGTTGATGCTGTGACCTCACTGGGTGGTGTACCACTGTTAGTGGACGAATGGCAGCTCGATGCGGTTTATTCTGGGAGTCAGAAGTGCTTGTCTTGTGTTCCTGGTTTATCACCAGTGACTTTCTCTCAACGTGCTGTTGATAAAATGAAAGCACGTCAGTCACCGGTACAAAGCTGGTTCTTGGATCAGAGCCTAGTATTAGGTTACTGGAGCGGAGAAGGTAAGCGTAGTTATCACCATACTGCACCAGTCAATAGTCTTTACGCGCTGCATGAGTCTCTCGTGCTATTGAAAAATGAAGGCTTAGATAATGCTTGGTCTCGCCATCACGCTATGCATCAAGAGTTGAAAGAGGGCGTGGAAGCATTAGGACTGAAATTTGTTGTTGATGAGGAGAGCCGTTTACCACAACTTAATGCTCTTTACTTCCCTGAAGGAATCGATGAAGCGAAAGTCAGATCGCAGCTTTTAGAAGAGTATAACCTTGAGATTGGTGCTGGCCTTGGTTCTTTGGCTGGTAAGGCATGGCGTATTGGCTTGATGGGCTACGGTGCTCGCAAAGAGAATGTCGCGTTGTGTCTTAAAGCGCTGCAAGACGTACTTAAATAGTCAAATCAGATTAGTTTTAAAGAAAAGCGCACGAGGATCGTGCGCTTTTTTGTGTTTGCTCTAAAGGTGAGATGCGAAAGTCATATCTCGCTAGTCCTTAGCTACTCTTCGGATGAAACATTGTTTTCTGCTTGGGATACTTTCTTGTACTGAACCTGTGAAAAGTCTCTGTCCGGAAACAGAAACTTGGCTTCGCTACGGATCTGTTCCGCTTTGCTCTCTTCCCCTAAACCTTGATAAGCAAGGATCAAGTTACTGTAAAACGCTGGTCTTGGTTTACTCTTTATGATCTCTAGTGACCAATCAACATAGGGCTGAATAAGGCTAGGATCGCCTTTATAAAGACCAATGTTTAGGTAAGTGCTGTATATATCCCAATCGTAGCGATCTTTCCAAACCACAGGGTTGGTGACTTGTTTGAGAATATCTGGGTTTTTAGGTTTAGATAGCTCAAATTTGGTCAGTACATAGTTGGTATGCAGTGCACTCAACATGTAAACACTCACCAGAATTGGTAACACTAAGCTGGTCACTCTAAATAAGGTTTTACTGATGATGCTGAACGGCTGTTGATAATGACGCGAAGCGCGCTGGTCGACCCAATAAATCAATATGATAAAGGTTATCCAGTGTATTGCCGAGTGATAGAACGGGTACTCCAACTGAGAGTGTAAAAGTATCGGTATGAATAGCGCCAGTAAAGCTAAGCGTGTTCCTTTCGCTGAGCTCGAGATACGCGACAATACTAATACTGCGGCAATCAATATTCCTATGATAGGTACAATACCGCCCTCAACTCCCCAGAATAGAAACTCATTGTGAGGGTGATCCATTGCCGGAAGCCCCGGATGATAGTTTGAATTGAGTTGGTGCTGACGAGCTGTATACAGAGTGTACTCTGATTCAAATTTTCCGTAGCCGTAACCAGTAAATGGTTTCTCTACCAGCATGTCTAATGTTTGCGGGAAGGTGTAAGCGCGAGGACTTTCTAAATTGGTCCTTTTACTTGCTAGGCTATCTGTCGCGCTAAGGCTGATTACTGAAAATGCAACTACGATACCGACAGCAACGGATGTACACCATCCGTAGAAGCGTTTCTTGGTCGAGAATCTGTATAAGTAGGGCAGAATACACACAAATCCAATGAGTGCCGCTAACCAACCTGTGCGTGATGCAATGATGATCAGCAGTGGTACGGTTAATGTTGGTGTTAGGTAGAGTAAAAACGATTCGCTAATCTTGTGGTTGTACTTAGCGGGCTGCCTCGCTAATAGGTAAGCCGAGAGGACAAAACCAGTCGCTAAAAAGCTCGCCATCACGTTAGGTTGTTGGAAGATTCCATAAGGACGATTAGCTTCAGTGTTGTAACCAAATAGGTTACCTGGCTCCAATACAAAATATTGTACATAACCAAAAAGCGCTTGTATGACGACAGCGAGTACGATGAACCACAGCATGCGCTGTTTATGTTTATTACTGAATTTGAACTGCTGAAGTACTACAAATAAAGCAAAGCCAGCCCATAACCCAAGTAATCGACTGGATGCTCCTTGCGGTGAAGCATTGCTGTATAGAATAGGCAATGTGAGTATCACACAGCTGATCAGTAAGCCTACGGTTAACTTGGAATACTTAAGCACTCGATTGGTTGCTAGCTGGTAAAATCCAATCGCTAGAGTGAAGCTTAGAGCCAGCCAAGTTGTCGGGTTAAAGGATAAAGCTAGGCCAGAACCTCCCGGGTTAGGCATAAAAAAGTGCATGGCGAGTAAGAACACGACAGCTAATGAAGCAAGGAATGCTTTGTTGAGAGGTAGCTGAGTGACCTGATTTTCTAGCTGGGTTCCGCTAGTGTGTATTGTTGCCATAAATCCCTAACCTTATAAAAACGGAGCTTGTTCTTTTTGAAACAAGCTTCGTTACTTTAACATTTTTCTGTCTGCCCGCAGGACGCTATTTTACACCTAGTTCAAATTTAACATAGGCTTAAGGAAGCGTGCGGTATGTGAACCTTCGACTAGTGCCACATCTTCAGGTGTACCCTCTGCAACGATTTCACCACCACCTTGACCACCTTCAGGGCCGAGATCGAGTATCCAGTCTGCCGTTTTAACAACATCCAAGTTGTGTTCAATTACCACAACGGTATTACCGTGATCACGTAGGCGATGTAATACGGTCAATAGCTGTTGGATATCGTGGAAGTGAAGGCCGGTTGTTGGTTCATCCAGAATGTATAAAGTCTTTCCTGTATCTCGCTTCGACAATTCACGTGCCAATTTAACACGTTGAGCCTCACCACCAGATAGGGTAGTTGCGGCTTGCCCCAAACGAATGTATGAAAGACCGACATCCATAAGCGTTTGCAGCTTACGTGCGATCACTGGAACCGGATTAAAAAACTCACGTGCGTCTTCTACGGTCATTTCCAGTACTTCATCAATGGTCTTACCCTTGTAGCGAACTTCTAGTGTTTCACGGTTGTAGCGCTTGCCCTTACACACATCACACGGCACATAAACGTCCGGTAGGAAGTGCATTTCTACCTTGATAACACCATCGCCCTGACATGCTTCACAACGTCCGCCACGCACGTTAAAGCTGAAGCGTCCCGGTTTGTAACCGCGCGAACGAGACTCTTGTGTACCCGCAAATAACTCACGAATAGGCGTGAAGATCCCTGTATAGGTTGCAGGATTTGATCTTGGTGTTCTACCGATAGGGCTTTGGTCAATATCGATGACCTTATCGAAATGCTCTAAGCCTTTAATTTTCTTATGTGGTGCAGGTACTGCTGTCGTTGCACCGTTGAGTTGGGTGTGAGCAATCTTAAAGAAAGTATCATTAATCAGCGTTGACTTACCTGACCCTGATACACCTGTAATACAACTGAATAGGCCAACAGGGATAGTCGCGGTGACATTTTTCAGGTTATTACCGGTAGCACCAATGATCTCGACGACTTTCTTTTTGTCGATCGGCGTTCGTTGTTTTGGTACTTCAATCTCTTTTACGCCACTCAGGTACTGACCAGTCAACGAGTTTGGATTGTCGATTATATCTTGCATGGTGCCTTCTGCGACGACGTGACCACCGTGAACACCAGCACCTGGGCCGATATCGATCACATGGTCTGCACAGCGAATCGCGTCTTCATCATGCTCAACGACAAGTACCGTATTACCTAAGTCTCTCAGGTGAATCAAGGTTTGCAGTAGACGTTCATTATCGCGCTGGTGGAGGCCAATCGATGGTTCATCCAATACATACATAACCCCCACTAAGCCAGCACCGATCTGGCTTGCGAGACGAATTCGTTGCGCTTCACCACCAGATAGAGTTTCAGCACTGCGTGATAGGTTGAGGTAATTCAAACCGACATTAACCAAGAAGTGCAGGCGATCATTGATCTCTTTCATTACCTTATCGGCGATCTGTCCACGCTGACCATCTAACTTCAACTCTTGGAAAAATTGTAGTGCGTCAGCAATGCTGAGTTCAACGATTTCAGGCAGTGTTGTATCACCAATGAAGACATTACGAGCTTCTAATCTTAAACGAGTACCGTCACAGCTTGAGCAAGACTTAGTTGAGATGTACTTCGCAAGGTCTTCACGGACAGCGCTTGATTCAGTATCACGGTAACGGCGCTCTAACGTATTCAAAATACCTTCAAATGGGTGGCGTTTAACTCGAATATCACCACGATCATTGATGTATTTGAACTCAACTTCAGTACGACCTGAACCCTTAAGAATAATCTCTTGAGTCTTCTTCGGTAGAGAATTAAAAGGTGCAAACAGATCGAAACCATAGTGTTCCGAGAGCGATGTTAGCATCTGGAAATAGTAGTAGTTCTTTTGATCCCAACCCTTAATGGCTCCATCTGCAATACTGAGATTCTCATCTAAGATCACTCGACTCGGATCAAAGTACTGCTGAACTCCTAGACCATCACAAGTGCCACATGCACCAGCTGGGTTGTTGAATGAGAATAGACGAGGCTCAAGCTCTTGCATGCTGTAACCACACTTGGGACAAGCGAAGTTAGCAGAGAATACGATCTCTTCTTGATCCGTTTCATCCATCCAACCGACAACAGCGATACCACCCGAGAGCTCTAATGTGGTCTCGAACGATTCAGCCAATCGCTGCTGCAGGTCAGGGCGAACCTTGAATCTGTCTACCACCACTTCAATAGTGTGTTTTTTATGAAGCTCTAGTGCTGGTGGATCGGATAGATCGCAGGTCTCACCATCAATACGTGCTCGAATAAAGCCCTGAGCCGCTAAGTTTTCCAGCGTTTTTACGTGCTCACCTTTACGCTCTTTAACGATTGGTGCTAATAGCATCATTTTTGAACCAACAGGTAGCTCAAGTACCTTATCCACCATTTGGCTGATGGTTTGCGCGGCTAGAGGGATGTTGTGATCGGGACAGCGAGGCTCGCCGACTCGTGCGTAAAGAAGTCTCAGGTAATCATAGACTTCGGTGATGGTACCGACCGTTGAACGAGGGTTATGAGATGTCGATTTCTGTTCTATCGAGATGGCGGGAGATAAGCCTTCGATGTGGTCGACATCCGGCTTTTCCATAAGGGATAGAAATTGGCGAGCGTAGGCCGACAGGGACTCAACATAACGGCGTTGCCCTTCTGCGTAGAGGGTATCAAACGCAAGTGATGACTTACCTGAACCAGAAAGACCTGTGATAACAATCAGCTTATCACGAGGGATGGTAAGGTTTACGTCTTTGAGGTTATGCGTACGAGCGCCTCTAATTTCTATTTTATCCATCTCAACAGACCATGTAATTTTTAGTGGCTAAAGTATTACATAGAGTGAGATTTGTGCAAAGTTTTACTGGATAAAAAAACAGTAATTAAAAAGGGCGACTCCAAGAGCCGCCCATTACATTGTGCGAATTGTTACTTACCAGTCAGCAGTTATGCTTCTTTCTGTGTTGAGTGTTTGCCTAACTCAACTTGCTGCTGGTCTTTCTTGTATAGGTTTTCAAAGCAGTAGTTTGTTGCTTCGATGTAGCCTTCTACGCTACCGCAGTCAAAACGTTGGCCTTTAAATTTGTATGCCAATACACACCCTGCTTTTGCTTGTTTGAGCAGTGCATCGGTGATTTGGATCTCACCACCTTTACCTGGTTCCGTTTGCTCGATCAATTCGAAGATATCTGGAGTCAGGATGTAACGGCCAATGATCGCTAGGTTGCTTGGTGCTGTGCCTTGCTCTGGCTTTTCTACCATGTCATCAACACGGAACAAATCGTCTTTGATCATTTCACCTGAGATAACACCGTACTTATGTGTCTCTTCTTCAGGTACTTCTTGAACAGCTACGATAGAACAGCGGAACTGTTTGTATAGCGCAACCATTTGTGCCAACACGCCTTGTTGCTCATTCACACATAGGTCATCGGCAAGTACCACTGCAAATGGTTCGTCACCTACAAGTTCACGACCAGTCAGGATTGCGTGACCTAAGCCTTTCATTTCGCGTTGACGAATATAGGTAAAGTTTGCAGCTTCAATCGTTTCACGGATATTAACCAGCAGGTCTTCTTTATTTGTGCCACTGATTTGATGTTCAAGCTCGTAGTTCTTGTCGAAGTGATCCATGATTGAGTGCTTACCACGACCCGTTACGATACACATTCCGTCCATACCGGCTTCGATTGCTTCTTCAACGCCGTATTCAATCAGTGGTTTGTTTACTACTGGCATCATTTCTTTCGGCATTGATTTGGTTGCTGGTAAGAAGCGTGTACCGTAGCCTGCTGCCGGGAAAAGGCACTTTTTGATCATCGTAAGACCCTTTATCTATAATAATTATTGATTCAACCTGAGTGGTTGATATTTCTGAGGGCAACTCTAGCACAAATTTTGTCGAAAATTCAGCAACAATCCGTATGGCTAACCAGAGCTTCCCTCAAAATTATCGTCACTTTAAGAAGCAGATCAATTATGCAAGCAGGTTCTGGTTAGCCCATGCTATCGCTTGGACTCTATTTTTTACTGCCAGCTTGCGAAATATCTGATAAAGATGGGACTTCACCGTGAACTCACTGATAAAGAGATCATCGGCTATTTGTGTGTTCGACGAGCCGGATTGGAGGCAACGAATAACCTGGATCTCGCGAATGGTGAGATCAACATTAGTAGGCGTTGTATTGGTATTGACCATATTACGATAGTAAAACAGCAGTTGATTGGTTACTTTTCTTGGCAGCCAGTTTTCGCCATCAATGACCTCTTGTAAACCATGAGCAATTTTGTCTTTTTTATCGGTGTTATAAAATAACCCTTTTAATACGCCATAAGTCAAAAGCTCAGACGTTGGCAGTTGCTGGGGGACATTAAACAAAATGATCTCATGATTCTTCCACATCACGGTCAAGTTAGGGCAGATAGCCAATAGCTTTGGCACTTCTTTATAGTCGACAAGAAGAATACGATTACTCTGCTTTCTGTCTACCAACATTAGGTCGTCTGGCGTCATCTTATACAAGGTGATAGATAGGTGTTTTTCTATCTCTTTTACATGTAAGTAAGTATCACTTGGGTCGATGCACATAAAATGTAAAGTGCGAGCGTATCGAGACTTTCTCATTGAGACTCCGTGTATGAATTGAATGAGGTTTCACGTTGTCATGCCGACTTTGGCTTCTCTAGCACCATCGTTGTGACTTGCGTTGAATATCAATTCTCAAAGTAAATGAGTGGTTTGTAAGTGGAGAAAAAAGCAACATCGCTCTGAATATCATGATTTGTTACGTTTTTATTCTTTGTCGTGAGGTGAGAATAGGAATGCGATTTATCACAGCAGAAAAGCATGCTATTCTTGTGCGCTAAAAATTTTCTGAGACTATGAATTTAGACGGAGCAAATCATGGCTAGCCGTGGAGTTAACAAAGTTATATTAGTGGGTAACCTAGGTAATGACCCAGAAATTCGTTACATGCCAAATGGCGGCGCAGTAGCGAACATTACCATTGCAACGTCAGAGTCATGGCGTGATAAAGCAACTGGCGAACAGCGTGAAAAAACAGAATGGCACCGTGTTGCTCTGTTTGGCAAGCTAGCTGAAGTTGCTGGTGAGTACCTACGTAAAGGTTCTCAAGTTTACATTGAAGGTCAACTTCAAACTCGTAAATGGCAAGATCAAAGCGGTCAAGATCGCTACACAACGGAAGTTGTGGTTCAAGGCTTCAACGGCGTTATGCAAATGCTTGGCGGTCGTGCTCAAGGTGGCACACCAGCTCAAGGTGGCATGGGTGGCCAACAGCAGCAAGGTGGTTGGGGTCAACCTCAGCAGCCGCAACAGCAACAATACAGCGCTCCAGCACAACCGCAAAAAGCGCCTCAACAACAAGCTCCTCAGCAGGCTCAACCTCAATATAATGAGCCACCGATGGATTTTGATGATGACATCCCATTTTAAGCCCTGTTTTTAATATATTATAAAGACAGTATTAATTTGGAAAGAGCCGCGATTATCGCGGCTTTTTGTTACCTAGAATTCTTAACGCTTTATTTACAACGTCAATTTATAGTATAAGTAGCAATACGGTATAATGTGAGTTGAAAAGGATTTCGTTATTCATGAGATATACCCCCACACTAAAATTGAGCACCCGATTGGTCGCATTTGTCACCGTGATAGTTATCAGTGCGATGTTCATTCTTTTTATCGGTGGCACCCTCTCATTTAAGCGTATCGGGCAAGAGTATTTAGACCATTATTTGGTGGGTATTGTCGACGTTGTAGATAAAGAAATGGAAGACCCAGACGCTGCATATTCAATGCAACGTTGGATGCCTAAGATGTTGCAAGCAAGCAACATTGTTGAGATGAAACTCTCGAATAAGACCGGCATTGTTTATCGCTTCAAAGATACCTCCCCACAGATTGATCCTAGCCGCCTTTATGAAAAGAGCTTTGTATTAGAGCGAAATACCGGTTATCGAATCGAATTTAAGGCTCTGCCTCCTTACATTGGATACAGCTACTCATTGGAAGCAATGTGGTCGATTACTTTAGCGGTCGCTTTGATTATATTTTGCCTAGCTCGTGGCGTTCGATGGCTAAAAGAACAGTTAATGGGCTCTGAAATGCTGGAAGAGCGTGGAAGAATGATTCTAGCTGGTCAGGTTGAGGCTCATGCAAAAGGTGATGAGCGAGAATGGCCTTTTACCGCGAGTGAAGCTCTTGATGTTCTTATTGAAGAGCTAAAAGACGCTCGGCAAGAGCGTAGTCGTTTCGATACTTTTATTCGTACTCATACCTTCTTAGATAAACTCACAGGCACCGCCAACAGAGTACTATTCGATAACAAGCTTGAATCGGCACTGCATGAAAGTGGTGCGCGTGGTGGTGTGCTGTTAATACGTATCGATGAGTGGGAACAGGTATGCGATGATAATGATAAGCAAGTTACAGATAACTTTATTATTGAGGTTGGCGAAGTATTATCGAATATCGTACAGCGCTACCCAGATGTTATTTTCTCTCGTTATTATGAAGCCGACTTTGCTGTATTTATCCCGCACCAAGGTGCCAAAGATATTGCGACGCTGGCGGCTCAGTGTTTAAGACAACTTGATAAGCTAACACCACCAGAGCCTTTAGAGTCGGATAATTGGTGCCATATCGGAGTGACCATGTACACCGAAGGTGAACGTCATAGTCAGATCATGGATGAAACGGAAACCGCATTAAAAAGTGCGCAATTGGAGCGTATTAATAACTGGAGTCGCTTCCCTAAACAAAATAAAAATGAGCTCGATAGAGGAAGTGTTCGCTGGAGAACACTACTTGATACAGCACTGCTTCCTGATAATTTAGTAATCTTTGCTCAGCGGTGTTATCTTATGTCTGAATTAGGTCAAGCTAATGAATTACATAGAGAAATATTCACTAGAATTCAGGATCCTGAGAAGGGTTTATTGAAGTCCTCTCGCTTCATGCCTGCGGTGGAGCAAGTGGGTTACCAAGCTCAAATGGATCAATCGGTGTTGAGGGTGTTGTTGAAGTCACTGAAAGAATCGACTCAACCTATTCATTATTCGGTGAACCTTAACGTCACGCCTTTTGCGAGTAAGCAGCACTTTAAGTGGTTTAGGAGTGAGTTGTTGCAGCTTTCTGCACAGCACCGGTCACAACTCGCTTTTGAGTTTCCAGAGGGGCACCTTATTGCTCATCTTGATTATATGAGACCGGTGGCAAAGATGCTGCGAGGACTTGGGTGTAAAGTGATTGTTGGCCAAGCTGGGCGAACTATTGTCAGCACTCACTACATTAAGGATTTGAAGGTCAACTATATAAAGCTTCATCGAAGCTTGATTAAGAAAATTGACCAAAGACATGAAAACCAGCTGTTCGTCCGCAGTTTAATTGGCGCGTGTGGTGACTCTCCAACTCAAGTTATTGCGGTGGGGGTCGAGACAAAACAAGAAAAGAACACCTTGATAGAGTTAGGTATTAATGGCTATCAGGGAAGGTATTTCGACGAAGAACAACAAATTATCCCTTTGCCTAACAAAGGCTCAAAGCCAGTGAAAGCTGAGTCTATAGTAAAAGTTGGTCGAAGAAATCGATGGCGTAAGAGTAGTAGCTAAGTATGAATTTTAAAGCGATTGTAGACAAATTAAAGCCAAGCAAAAGCAATGGCAACACTCAAGTTGTCATGTTGGGTAATGATGCAGTCTATATTTCATCGTCAGAGCAAGCATCCCAAGTAACCAGTATTCCTTTCGTTAATGGAGATTGGGAAAGCGCGCTGACAAAGTCGCTGAATAGTGAGGCGTTTACCAGTAATAGCCTTCAACTGATTGTTTGTGCCAACTATTACCAGACCTATCAGCTTGATAAGCCCGACATTCCAGAAAGCGAATGGTCGGTTGCCTTACCATTTCTGCTCAAAGACCTTGTTGCCGAGAGAGTTACGGAGATTACTGCGAGTGCGGTGGCCTTACCTACCTCGAATAAGCTGCAAGTGTATGTATTACCGAAAAAGCTGTTAAATAAGCTGGTTAGTATTACAAGCGCGGCGCAAGTTGAGCTTAAAGGTGTGGTGCCGGAAGATGAAATTTGGGGTTACAGTGCTGGTGAACTGTCGAACTTTATTCTTTTACAACGCAGCCCTAACTCGCACTTTAAACTGGGTGCGTTTGTTGATCATACTGTTTGTTTCCAAAGAACGATTCGTAGTGTGGTACCCCCTTTAACTGGAGTAGCATCCAGTGCTCTGCAATTAGATGGCCTTGCCTTGGAGCTTCAACGCTCTATTGATTATCTGTCTTCTCAAATTAAAGGCACCCAACTTCATCAACTAAAGATCTGTTGTGATGAAGAGGATGAAGCTGAATTACAAAGTGCATTAAATAATACACTGAGCTCAACGGTCTCTTTGCTTGTTGAAGGTGAGCGCGAAAACTCTGAAAGTTTGTTAGTGCAATTGGCCGCTGAAAAAGAGACGTTCACGGTCAACCTTTACCCTGAGCATTTAAAGCCTAAAAAAGAGTATTTTACTTTAGCGAATGTGGCTGCGAGTTGGGGAGTGGTTAGTGCGTTGTTGCTTGGCAGCTACTTTGTCATGAACTATCAAGCTTCCAATTTAGATACTGAATTAACATTGTTACAACAAGGCTCTAACCAGCTTAACAAACAAGTTAACCAACTGAATAGTAAGTTAACTCAACATAAACCCTCCCCTGAGAAAGTGGCGGCAGTTGAGCGTCTCAAACGTGAGACTCAAGCAAAAAAAGAGGCGCTAAAGGCGGTTGGACAATACGACGAGTCTCAGCAAGTCGGGTATTCTGGCGTCATGAATTCCTTAGCTCAATTAGGCCGAAATGACATCTCTCTTTCGCACATCTATATGACCCATGACACGTTAGATATGAGTGGGTTAGCTCGCAATGCCAATGTTGTCCCTAACTGGATTGGTCAATTCAAAAATGAGCTTAATCTTGTTGGCCGCTCTTTTGAAAAACTGAAAATAGGTCGTAATGATCAAGATGTGGTGACCTTTGAGTTAAGTACTCGTAGGGAGAGCAAGTAATGCAGCAATGGAATCAACTTAGCGATAAGTTTCTTGCATTAAGCCCAAGAGAAAAGTGGCTGCTTTTCGTGTGCGGTTTCGTTGGTATCTCTATGCTGCTTTTTACCTTACTGGTGGAGCCGGTATACCTCGATCTGCAAGCAAAAAATGCCAAGATGACCAGCCTGACTCAATCAAATCAGAGGCAGCAAGGTGAGCTGCTTGTTCTGCAAGCCAAATTGAACAAAGACCCAGACAAAGAGATCAATCTCGAATACAAAAAACTGATGCGAGAGAGTCAAGAGCTCTCTCTCGAACTTGCCGAAATGGTTGATGGGTTGATCTCCCCATCCCAAATGTCGCAATTGCTCGAAAGTGTCCTCAATGCAGGTAATGGGCTGAAATTAGAATCGCTGGAATCACTTAAGCCAGAAGCGATTTCGAATAATAAAGAGACCAGTGAATATTCCGGTTATTTTCTTCACCCGGTGAGAATGGAGCTAACTGGTAGTTACTTTGATATTGCAGCTTACCTTCAGGCGCTTGAGTCTCTTCCTGTGAGCTACTACTGGCGTACATTTGAATACACAGTAGAAGAATACCCAAAAGCTCGACTTATATTTGAGGTTTACACACTTGGTACCAGGCAGGAGTTTATCGGTGGTTAGAACTCTATTGTTGTCATTAATGTTTGCCAGTTCACTGGCGTCGGCTGGGCAAGATCCAACTGCCCCTCTGGGGTGGATGACGCCTCAACAAAAAACAGCGCCGGCGAAGAAAACGCCAACTCATTATCGTTTACCGTCTTTAGAAAGCATCGTGTGTAAAGCGGATACGCCTTGCTACGCCATTCTCAATGGTGACATTGTGGCTCAAGGGGAGACGATAAGAGGCTATCGAGTTAAGAAAATAGATTCAGAATACGTCACTCTGCAGAGAAGCTCTAAGCAGTGGAAACTAGAGATGTTCTCTTTAGATATTAAGAATAATTAAGGTTTGAGTGAAGACATGCGTAAACTTGTAGTAGCAATCCTAGTGTCATCTTTGGTCGGCTGTTCGATGGGGCATCGTGATCCTGTTGAGATAAAAGAGTCTTTGAACGAATCTATTAATGAAGCGAATAGTAAGGCGCTTCATGAACTGCCTTCGTCTGTACAAGATGATCTTATGCCTCAGCTTAATTCCGATGCTATGTCTCCGGGAATGGAGACAGTGAAGCGTTTTCGTATTCAAGCAAAAGGTGTCGAAGCGAGAACTTTCTTTGCTAGTTTAGTGAAAGGCACAGAATACAGCGCTGCGATTCATCCAAGCGTGTCTGGAAAGCTTACGTTGAACCTAACGGATGTGACGCTAGATGAAGTGCTGGCTGTGGCTCAGGATATGTATGGCTACGATATTGAAAAGCGTGGCAAGGTGATTCAAGTCTACCCTGCAGGCCTTCGCACAGTGACGATCCCAGTCGATTACTTACAAGTTAAGCGCGCGGGTCGCTCATTGACGACGATAACGACGGGTACGATCTCTAACTCAGACAACAATTCATCGAGCTCTTCAAGCTCTGACTCAAATTCCTCGAATTCATCGAACTCTTCAAATAACTCAAACTCTACCTCGAACGGTGGTACTGAGATTGAGACCACATCTGAAAGTGATTTCTGGCCACAACTTGAAGCTGCGGTTGCGCACCTAATTGGTTCTGGTGATGGGCAAAGTGTTGTTGTGACACCACAAGCGAGTGTGATTACCGTGCGTGCTTTTCCTGATGAAATTCGTGAGGTTCGTGAGTTTCTAGGTGTTTCTCAACAGCGTTTGCAGCGCCAAGTTATCCTTGAAGCCAAAATTATGGAAGTGACTCTGAGTGATGGCTACCAACAGGGGATCAGTTGGTCGAATTTATCTAAATCGATCGGTAGCGGCGGTGTGGTGATTGACCGTCCTGCAAGTACTCTGCCTCCACTTGATGCCATCAGCTCTCTGCTCGGTGGACAAACTAATGTAACAATCTCAGATGGTAGCTTTGAAGCGGTATTGAGCTTTATGGACACTCAGGGTGATTTGAATGTTCTATCGAGCCCACGAGTTACAGCGTCTAATAACCAAAAAGCGGTGATCAAAGTTGGTACTGACGAATACTACGTGACTGACTTATCAAGTGCTGTGGGTAGTGGCGATAATGCCAATGTGGCCCCTGAAGTCGAGTTGACACCATTCTTCTCGGGAATCTCTTTAGATGTAACGCCTCAAATTGACGATAAAGGCAACGTATTCCTGCATGTTCACCCTGCAGTTATCGAAGTAGAAGAAGAAGTTAAAAAGCTCAACCTCGGTACAACAACGGGTGTTGTAGAACTACCTTTAGCGAAAAGCTCTATTCGTGAATCGGATTCGGTGATTCGAGCGCGAGATGGTGATGTGGTTGTTATTGGTGGTCTAATGAAATCAAACACCAGTGATGTGACTTCTAAAGTTCCATTCTTAGGTGATATACCAGCTTTGGGGCATTTATTCCGCAATACAAATCAGTTGACGCAAAAGACTGAGCTCGTGATCTTGCTTAAACCGACCGTTGTGGGTGTGAATACTTGGCAATCTGAGTTAGAGCGTTCTCGTGATCTGCTTCAGCAATGGTTCCCTGATGAAGAGTAAATGCTTATTTTCTGAATTGGCAGCGCTTCACTAAGCTGGGTGAATCTATGTATCAAGCTCACTTTGGTTTTGAACAGCTGCCATTTACCTTAACGCCGAATACCGATTTTTTTTACGGATTAGCCCCGCATTTTGAGGCGATTCAAACGGTCATTTCGGCGTTAGAGATGGGAGAGGGCGTCATCAAGGTGACTGGAGAAGTAGGCACCGGCAAGACTATGGTTTGCCGAATGTTGGTCAATCACCTAAAAGACTGTACCGCATTAATTTACTTGCCAAATCCTGTGTTGTCCGGAACTGACTTACGTCATGCTGTCGCCAAAGAGCTTGAGCTTACTATAGAGAACGAAGCCACGTTGGTGGATAACATTCAACATAAGTTGATTGAACTGCATAACTCAGGCTTAAGAGTGGTCGCGATTATTGATGAGGCGCAAGCTCTCTCTGACGAAGCGCTAGAGACATTAAGACTGTTCGGCAATCTGGAAACTGAAGATAAGAAGTTACTTCAGATAGTGTTGCTTGGGCAGCCTGAATTAGATGCTCGCTTAGAGGCTTATCACCTAAGACAATTTCGCCAAAGAATCACTTTTAGTTCGACATTAAGGGCGCTAACTCTTGATGAGACGGTAGCTTACATTGATAACCGAATTATGAAATCAGGCGGTAGCCCAGAGCTGTTTAGTTTGAATCAAAAAAAGGCGATTTGTCGTTCTTCATTAGGCATCCCAAGGTTGATAAATCAGCTATGCCACAAGGCTTTACTGTTGTCGTTTAGTGAAGACAAAAAAAATATCGATAACCAACATCTGTTCTCTGCGATGCATGAAACTTACGATGTGTGTAAGCCAAAATTTAAAACGCCAATACTATGGGGTTGGAATTAATTATGAGCGTCATTAATAACGCCTTGTCTGAATTGGCAAAGAAAAAATCAGCGACAGCAATAGAAGCTGCGGTCGTGCCTAAGGTAAAAACACGTTCACCATTGGTGTGGGTAACGGCAGGCTTTACGCTGAGCTTAGCCATGGGCGGTTGGGCGATATCACAGGGTCCAACGGTAGATAACTCAATTTCTACTCGAGATCGGCAGGTTCAGGTTTCTGTTGTAGACAGCTCGCCAGAAGTGCCTGCAATTGCTACTCAAGCTCCGTCATCGTCATCGCCAACGAAGAAGTTAGTGACGGTCGATTCTTCTTATCTAACTCAAGTAAGCTCAGATACGAGCTCTCGAACTCAGGTGCAAGTGGTGGATTCAGTGGTTAAAACGCCACAAATAACAAAACCTCAGGTACAAGCGAAACCGACAACAACAAAAATAAATACGACACAAGTTCCTGAGCCGACCTTGATTGCGAGTGTTGCGAAGAGCAGCCCAGCTTCTATTTCTGATGAGCCAAAAGATTCAGAAAACAGTGGAATACTGATTGAACAAGTAGAACTGACCCCAGAGCAGCTTTCTATTAATGCGCAAGGGCGAGCTCAGAAAGCGCTGGATGCAAATGATCTTACTGGTGCATTGAAGGGGTACAACGAAGCGCTTCGTTATACGCCAAGGAATGAGGATGTTCGTCAAAAGCTCGCTATTCTCTATTTCGGCAAAGGTGACACTCGTAAAGCTTACGAGCTTTTTCAGTCGGGCATTAAGCTCAACATCAATAGTGAAAAGTTACGTTTGGGCTTATCAAAACTGTTGGTGAAAGCGGACCAAGCAGAGGCAGCGTTAAGCCCTCTGGTACATATGCCTCCGCATCCAACTCAAGAATATCTAGCAATGCGTGCTGCGCTGAGCCAAAAGTCACAGCAAGAAGAGATTGCACTGGAGAGTTACCAAAAGCTGGTCGAGGTCGATTCTGAGAACGCTCGCTGGTGGTTAGGTCTAGCGATACAGCAAGAGCGACAGTTAGATTTCGCTGCAGCAAAACAATCATACCAAGGTGCGTTAACTCGAGTCGGGATCTCATCTCAATCACAAAGCTTTGTGCGTGACCGATTGAAAATAATCAGTGCTTTAGAGGAGAGCAGCAATGCAAATTAGATTAAGAAAAAGGCTTGGTGATTTGCTTGTTGAAGAAGGCATCATCACTGAGGCTCAAGTTGAGCAAGCGCTTGCCTCTCAAAAGAGTACCGGTCGTAAGCTTGGTGATGCTTTGATCGAACTTGGCTTCTTGTCTGAGCAGCAAATGCTGAGCTTTTTATCACAACAGCTTGCTATTCCTCTGATCGATCTCAGTCGAGCGAACGTTGATGTTGAAGCGGTTCAGCTTTTACCTGAAGTGCATGCCCGCCGTCTTCGTGCATTGGTTATTGGTCGTCAAGGTGACACGCTGCGTGTGGCGATGAGCGATCCTGCGGATCTGTTTGCTCAGGAATCACTACTTGGTCAATTGGGCGATTACGCACTCGAATTTGTTGTTGCACCAGAAAGACAACTAGTCGATGGGTTTGATCGCTACTACCGTAGAACCAAAGAGATCGCCTCATTCGCTGAGCAGCTTCATGCAGAGCACCAAGTTAATGAAGCCTTTGATTTTGATATCGCTGAAGAAGACAGCGATGAAGTGACAGTGGTTAAACTGATCAACTCGCTGTTTGAAGATGCGATTCAAGTGGGTGCTTCCGATATCCATATTGAACCTGATTCTAATGTGCTACGTCTTCGTCAACGTATCGATGGCGTTTTACATGAAACTCTCCTTAACGAAGTGAATATCGCGTCTGCGTTGGTATTACGCTTAAAACTGATGGCAAACCTTGATATCTCAGAGAAGCGTCTTCCTCAAGATGGTCGCTTCAATATTCGAGCGAAAGGCCAATCTGTCGATATTCGTATGTCGACGATGCCAGTGCAGCACGGTGAATCTGTGGTTATGCGTCTGCTTAACCAATCTGCCGGCTTACGAAAACTGGAAGCGTCGGGCATCCCGAGTGATTTGCTGGTTCGTCTTCGTAAACAGTTGCGTCGCCCTCACGGAATGATTCTAGTCACTGGTCCTACGGGCTCGGGTAAAACAACCACCCTTTATGGCGCGCTAAGTGAACTGAATGAGCCAGGCAAAAAAATTATTACAGCGGAAGACCCGGTGGAATACCGCCTGCCTAGAATCAACCAAGTTCAGGTTAACCCTAAAATCAATCTCGACTTCTCTACTATCTTAAGGACCTTCTTACGTCAGGATCCCGATATCATTCTTATTGGTGAGATGCGTGACCATGAAACGGTTGAGATTGGTTTGAGAGCAGCTCTTACCGGTCACTTAGTGTTGAGTACGCTTCACACCAACGATGCGGTAGACAGTGCACTGCGTATGATGGATATGGGCGCACCAGGTTATTTGGTAGCTAGTGCAGTTCGTGCGGTAGTGGCGCAGCGATTGGTTCGTAAAGTTTGTACCGACTGTAAAGTTGATGACGAACTGGACGAGGCGCGCAAACAGTGGCTGAGCGTTCGTTTCCCTAACCAGGTCGATGTTCCTTTCATGAAAGGGCGAGGTTGTCAGAACTGTAACTTAACCGGGTATCGCGGGCGTATCGGTGTATTTGAGATGTTGGAGCTTGAGCACAATATGATGGATGCTTTAAGAGCTAACGATGCTGTGGGTTTTGCTCAAACCGCAAGACAGTCTGAAAACTACAAACCACTATTAGCCTCTGCGATGGAGTTGGCTTTGCAGGGCGTAGTGAGCCTCGACGAGATAATGAACCTCGGCGAAGGTGACGCATCAGGCTCAACTGACCCAATTTATCTGTAGGGGTAGAGTGATATGCCAACGTATCGTTATGTAGGTCGCAGCTCTGATGGCAGCCAAGTCAGTGGCCTATTAGACGCGAATAACGAAGATCTTGCCGCTGAAAGCTTGATGAGTAAGGGTATTATCCCAACCTCGATTAAGCTCGGGAAAAGTGGTGGTTCCGTATTAGATATGGACGTCTCTGCTCTATTCTCACCGAGTGTGCCACTTGAAGTCCTGGTGTTGTTCTGCCGCCAGTTATACAGCTTAACTAAAGCGGGGGTTCCGCTATTAAGGTCGATGAAAGGCCTGACCCAAAACTGCGAAAATAAGCAGTTGAAGGCTGCTCTTGAAGAGGTGGTCGCAGAGTTAACCAATGGTCGTGGACTGGCGGCATCGATGCATATGCACCCTAAAGTATTTAGCCCACTGTTTGTTTCTATGATCGGTGTTGGTGAAAATACAGGTCGTCTTGATCAGGCTTTGTTGCAATTAGCGGGTTACTACGAACAAGAAGTCGAGACTCGAAAGCGAATCAAGACCGCGATGCGCTATCCAACCTTCGTGATCAGCTTTATTTTGATCGCGATGTTCATACTTAACATCAAGGTTATTCCACAGTTCTCCAGCATGTTCGCTCGGTTTGGTGTCGATTTGCCACTGCCGACCCGTATCTTAATCGGTATGTCTGAGTTCTTTGTGAATTACTGGGGAATCATGCTCGGCGTGATCTTTGGTCTTATCTTTGCTTTTAAAGCCTGGGTTAAGACGGACAAAGGTCTAGAGAAGTGGGACAGGATTCGCTTAAAAATACCTGTCATCGGTGGGGTCGTGAACCGAGCATTACTGTCACGTTTTTCGCGTACCTTTGCTTTGATGCTGAAAGCGGGTGTGCCGCTAAATCAATCTTTAGCGCTATCGGCTGAAGCCCTGGATAACCGCTTTTTAGAGCTACGGGTACAAGCCATGAAGTCGGCTATCGAAGCAGGTAGTACGGTTTCATCGACAGCGATTAACAGCGAAATTTTCACACCGCTGGTGATACAAATGATCTCGGTAGGTGAAGAGACGGGTCGTATCGATGAGCTACTGCTCGAAGTGGCTGACTATTATGATCGAGAAGTCGATTATGATCTTAAAACCTTGACCGCAAGAATAGAACCGATCTTGTTGACCATAGTAGCAGGCATGGTGTTGATTCTTGCTCTCGGTATTTTCTTACCTATGTGGGGAATGCTGGATGCAATCAAAGGTTAAGGAATGCTAAATAACCTACAACGCTCACGTTTTGTGATTTGGACTGTGGTTATTCTTTTTCTAACTATAGGGCTACTTTCTGCATGGGAGTCAGTAGAAGAGGATGCGACCAATACGGCATTAATCGTGGCAAGTAAGCGTATCCTTGAACAAGCAAACCTGTTCAAGCAGCGATATTTGCTTAAAGGTGCAGAACAAAAAAGCAACTCTGAATACCCCAAAAGCTACAGCAGAACTGGGTGGGTAATGCCCATTCAAGGCTCGGAGGTAGACTGTAATTATTGGTTGGATGAATTGTATCCACCGAAGAGCATTCTAGGGCTCAACTCCCCAAGAGTTGAAGACCAAAGTGATAACAAACAGTTTCATTGCAGTTATCATTATGGTGATAAATATCAGATAGATATATTACTCAAGAGCGAAAGGTTTAGCGTGAAAGCCAATATTTTGGCTTTGTGAAAATATTGACAGTTTTAGTATGGTTTTATACGAGCGCGAATGTATAATGCGCGTTAATAATTAGATGAGTAGGTAGAAAATGCTTAAGAATCAAAAGGGTTTCTCCCTTGTCGAATTAGTGATAGTGATCGTAGTCGTTGGTTTATTGGCGGTCGCTGCGTTACCTCGTTTTCTCGACGTGACGGATGAAGCCAAGAAATCAAGCATTGAAGGTGTCGCTGGTGGCTTTGCAACGGCAGTTCTGTCAGCAAGAGCACAATGGGAAGCGGAAGCAAGGCCGTCAGAGAAGATAGGTGTTGAAACATACAATACTGTAAATTATGATGGTGTTGATTTTTGGTTAACAAGATCAAAGAACAGTAACAACGAAGATACTGACTTTCGAGATGGTTATCCATGGACTTTGAACAACAACTCTGGCACAGCGCCGCAAGATATTTCAGACCAAACATGTTCTGAGTTGATGGAAAACTTGCTGCAAAACCCACCGAAAGTGGGCCCTATTTCAGATGTAGCGAACGACTCAAACTACAAGTATTCAGCGCAAGCAAATTCTGGTGATGCAACCTGTACTTACGTTCAATTAGAAGGTAGTACCGAGCATGAATTTGTTTACGAAATTAAAACTGGTCGTGTGACCGTAACTTTGCAGTAAGTCTGCGTAAAATTAAACATAGAGAGAGCTTAACTATGAAAAGACAAGGCGGTTTCACCCTAATCGAACTAGTGGTTGTAATTGTTATTCTTGGTATTCTTGCTGTAACTGCGGCACCACGTTTCCTAAACCTGCAAGATGATGCTCGTGAGTCTTCACTTCAAGGTCTAAAAGGTGCAATTGATAGTGCTGCTGGTATTGTTTATGGCAAAGCCGCTGTAGAGGGCGTTGAGTCTCAAGAGTACACAGTAAACCCAGCCCCAGAAGTAGAAGGCATTACAACTTCTTTTGGTTACCCAACAGCGGATGCTAATGGTATTGGTGCAGCAGTTGTTGGCTTGTCTACAGATTGGGCTGTAACTGCTAGTGTTGCAAATACCAGTATTACATACTCATTTGCAGGTGCGAATGCTAACGCAGCGGCATGTATCGTTACTTATACGCAAGCTACTGGTACAACAGCGGCAAGTGCTGCAACTACTACTGTAAATTTAGGTTCTGCAGCTGATGGCTGTGGTGGTAACTAGATTTTTGTTCTAGACCAGCTTCGGCTGGTCTTTTTTTGTATTTAATATGTTTAAACTGCTACTTTATCCTTCCATATAGTAATTTATAATCTAGATAGTCAAATTAACCAATTAAGGCTTATATGAATACAAAGCCAAATAAAGGTTTCACTCTAGTAGAATTAATTGTGGTGATTCTTTTACTTGCGATTATCTCTGTGACAGCTATCAGCCGATTTGGTGGTCGCCAAATTTATGAATTATATGCTCTGCAAGAGCAGGTTTCTTCTGTTGTACGACAGGTTCAGCTCAATAGAATGCAATCGAATATGGATATGTCTGTGTCTGGGGCTGACAGCTTACGTTTGGTGGCAGTAAATGGTTGCCTTGGCTCTCAATCGGCCTGTGACAATCTAGCTGAAACCAGAAGTGATGTTATTTCCAGTGATGATTACACGTTTTCATCTCAACCTCTCTCTACGACCTCTTCCCCAATAGAATTCAACTTGTTGGGTAACCCTGAGAGTGCTGCTTCAGCTGGTGTTCAAATTACCATCTCATCAAAAAATAGTTCAGACAGAGTCTGGGTTTGTATTAACTCTCAAGGTTTTGTTTATCCGAGTAATCAGGTATGCCCATGAAGTACGAAAATAGTGGCTTTACGCTAATCGAGTCGATCATTGTTATTGTATTACTTGGTTTTGCTATGCTCGCATTTTCTACTTTTCTTGCACCACAATCCGCACTTTCAGGACAAGTAAATTATTCCAACCGAGCTTCGGCATTAGGTCAAAGTATTATGACCGATCTTTTATCTCGAGATTACGGTTCGGTGAGCTCTGGCACTCCAATTGAACTCGGCAACACTTATGCTAATTTTGATGTGGATTTAGTTGTTACCAACGATACACCAACAGCTTCGATGCAGAAGTTTACGCTCACAATTACCGCAAGCAATAATCCTCCTATCACTTTAGTCGCTTATAAAGGGGAGTATTAATGAAAGGGAAAGGGTTTACGCTCATAGAGATGATTTTAGCTATTGTTATCTCAAGTATCGTCTTGCTTGGTGTTGCGAATTTTACTGAACTTGGTATGAGAGGCTATTTTGGCTCTGTAGAACGCTTTCGACTACAAACGGAAGCTAGGTTTGTATTAGAAAAACTGTCTCGTGAAGTAAGGCATGCTGTACCTAACCTGTTTCCAGCTTCTGTTAGTAGCGGATGTGTCTCATTTTATCCTATTGTTGACTCGGGCTTCTACGTGATCTCCGGTGCGGATATTAATTTTCTAGTGAGTGATTCTGGTGCGACAAGCAGCTCATTGCAATCCATGTCATTGGTTATAAACCCGACTCGACCACATACTGATATCGGCAACCTAAATAATATATACCCCCTCGATAGTGTAGTTCCTCCAAGTGCGTCCGCTGCATACTTTTCTATTCCAAATGGAGCTAACACTCTTGTCAGTGAATCTGTAGGAAAAAGGCATTACATTTTTGACTCAAATAACCTTGTGGAATATTGCCTTGCGAGCGGTAATTTATTAACTCGTAATGGTGTCACAATAAGCGATCGAGTTATGAGTGAGAATAGCACTCTGAGTTATCAACCCGCGAATGTTCAGAGCAATGGTATCGTTGAATTGACCCTTGAGTTTTCAGAAAATAATGAATCCACAGTATTTGAGCAAGATATACAGGTGATCAATGTTCCGTAAATCACTCCAGAAAGGTAGCGCGCTAATCATGGTCATCTTTGTTATCGTGGTGCTTGGTTTCTTAGCGACAAGTTTGAGTCGAACGAGTTGGTCTGACAATGATTCAAACACTCGAGTTGTACTTGGCACGCAAGCTTGGCTGCTAAGCCATTCTGTTAATGAGTATGTGATGACTCAGTTCTACCCAGATCCTGACCCTGCGGCTTCCTCTGCAGTTGCTAGTGTTTGTAGCAGTAATGACCTGCAGCCTGGAGGTGGGACCTTTGCGGTAGCAAGCTCTATGGTTAACACAGCTCCAGTTAATTGTTCTCTTGAACGAATACAGTGTTCCAATCGGGGAGAGCTTGATGGCTTTACTTTCTATATTTTGGAGTCTTCGGTTATTTGTGGCTCTGGTGTGAGCCAAGTGCAACGTAATCAAGAACTTTGGGTGAAGGAGGCTGAATGAAGCATTTTAGTATAATATTGATACTGCTATTTATTTCTTTTCCTTCTTTTGCTGATTTTTCATCGTCACAATGCAGCTCACTTCATGCTGGAGATGATTTTTCCGTATGGTTTAAATTATCCCCTGCATCGGGGGGAGATACTATCTACGCGACGAAAAGAAATGGCGGCAGCCCTACGCCAATTTGGAGTAATGATGTCAATGTTCAAGGTCCAGTAATTGATGACAATGAAACTAATAACGGTGAGTTTTATGAAGTTTGGCTTGAATATGAAAGTAGTTCGAATAAATCTGGTTGGTTAACTTATAATTTATGGGAAGGAAGTTCTTGGCGACAAGTTGGGCTCCCTCAATTTGCTGATCTTTCAGGGCTTTCTGCTGCGATTGCTGTATCGGGAGATGGAGCTAGTGAGATTCAGTGCGATGATGATATAACTCAACCACCGCCAAGTTATGTATCGCAAGCGCAGTACCAGTTTGGAGTCGCGCAATGTGCAGGCTCAGAATGTAAGATACCTCTAAATAAACCCTTTACGAATACACCACTTGTGTTCGTCATGCCTACTATTACTTCTAATAATCCTGACTTAGATGCTCCAGCAACGTTAGTTGTGACTAATGTTACGAAAACGGAAGCCACTATCGAGCAGGTAAAAGCGCCTAAAAACGGTTGGGGACCTGATTTAAACAGCCAACCAATGACAGAGGTAAGCTATCTTGCCATTGAACCCGGTATTGCTGATTTTAATGGACATCAAGTAATTGCGGGTTACATAGAGACAGATGAAGCAAGTGCAAAGTTTGGTTCAAACGATAATGATAGAGTTCTCTACAGTGATTTTGGTGGAAGTACATTTTCTTCAAACCCAGTCGTGTTACATCAGATCCAAACTCGGAACAACAGTCCTAAATGGATGACATCTGGCAAGGTAAAAAGAACTAATGAGCGATCTTATGTTGATCTATTTTTAGAGCTGAGTGCCTCTCACAACAGTAATCTCGACTATGAAGATGAAAAAATAGCCTTTTTAGCGACATTGCCGACTAACTCTAACCTTGAGGTTGATGGGTATAAGGTTCAGTTTGCAAGAGGGTATGATACACCTAGTCAAAATGGAAATGATCCAATGTTAGATGGCTGTGAAGATAAATATGCCACAACCTCTCTCACTAATATTGACGGGATCATAGCTAATAAACAAGAGAGGGCTGGTGGACACGGAGGTTGGTTACGTCGATGTAACATTAACACGAATCAAGTTAGCTTTGTTGTTGATGAGGACTTTAGAGACCGCACACATATACCTGAAGAGGTTGGTTACTTTGCTTTTGAAATTGACGATATTTCAATTGATATTTGTGAGATATTCCCTGCTCCAGCGAGTTCTTGGAAGAATAATTCTCAAGTAACATTCAATAATGCCCCCAACTTTCCTAATGGTGAGCCTTTAAAGTATTTCATCGGCGGATGGAGTGGTGAATCTTGCTCTCCAAGCGAAAGTAATTGCCAAGATATCAGGATGGGGTTTGACCGTTTAACTGATTATTCCAATTACCAGTACACGTGTCAGACTGGTAATTGTGTTACCGGTGGTGAAAAGGTTGACGCAAGTAAACTCCCCCCAATTAACTTTCCAGAGTTAAGTGGTGATGTAGTGTTCAACAACTCAAGACCTGATGAAATTGATCAGTCCGGAAGTTGTGAGGCTGCTTTGGTTGGGGATACATGTCACCCAGCAGGGCAAGGCGATGGTGTGATCAATATAAATGTGGATCTTAACTCACTAACCTTAGGATATGGTGGCTCTGATTATCCAGTTGAATACAGATTTCCAGCGAACAAAAAAGTGTATATCGGTAATCTCACATCTAATAGTTCAAATGTTACTTTGGCGGTTGGAGCAAATACCTATCATTATTTCAAGACACTAAAGTTTAATAGTACGAATAATACGATTAAGGTGAGCTCTAAGTCGGCGATATTAATAAAAGATTCATTAATCTTTAATAGCCCGGCAGACGTGAACAATGATCACGTTAGTGATGATTTGATTTTCTATGGCCCGGAGGCTGATGCCACATTCAACATCGCATCTGGGGCAATAGTTAATGCGCATATTTTATTTGATTCGATCCAGTTTAATAATGGTGGAACGATCGGAGGTTCAGTTATAACCAATAGCTTAACCATACATGATGCCAATACTGTGATCTTAGGACAGAATAGTTGTTACAGCCCCCCTGCGAGTTATCAATTGGATTTAAGCCCAAATAAAGACTTCTCTTTATTGTGTGAAATTCCACAAGTGACAGTCACTATAACTGACTCTCAAGGGAGTCCAGCTACGGAGCCAGTTGAAGTTTATATTACGATACCTGCAGGTATAACCGTTGATAGTGTTATTGACGGGCGCCATAACGGTGGTAATTCTTATTCAACAAATTCATCGGGAATATTAACGCTCGGTTTGGATGCTGGCTCAATTGGGACTTATAAAATTGAGGCTGAATTAGCTTCTGACTCAAGCCAAAATGACTCTGGTGATTTTCTAGTATCACTCTATAAATTTGAAGCGAGTGATGTATATGCGGTAGCCGATCAGGCTGCGACATTTGATTTGAAAGTATTAGCTTGCAAAGGCGATGAAGCAACATTGGTTTCAGGTTATCAAGGTGATAAAAACCTTGGTGTATCGGACTTTTCGTTGGTGAACCCTACCTCTGCTCAAGGAGCAGTTGATGGAAACTTATTGGTAAAAAGTAAGAGCGACTGGAGTGATACCTCGGTAATCTTTGAATTTGACAGTACAGCTCAAACTACTGGTTCAGTTATTTACAGCGAAGCTGGTAAGGTTAGCTTCAAACTTTCCGATCCTACTTTTGAATGCCCTACAGGATATGATTGTGAAGATAATGACGGTGAAAGTTGGGATGCATTAGAAGGTGTCGTTGATGTCTATGTCCGACCTTGGAAATTTGCAATCTGCACGAACAACAATTCTGATGGAAACAGTAGTAGTGGGAGTGCGTTTGCTGCTGCAGGGGAAGAGTTTGACGTGTATGCTAAACCTATTCGGTTCACGAATGATGCAAGTCAGCAATGTACTAATAGCTTGGTAACACAAAACTATTTGCTTTCTGCAGGTGCAGTAGGTGCAACTCATACATTAGATACACCTAATGATAGCGATGCAGTGTTAGGTAGCTTAGAGCCGACTAGTCAGCTGACTCAATCTAGCTCAGATATAGTACTTGCTGATAACGGCTATAAATTTAAAAATCTAAAATACTCAGAAGCGGGTAGTTTTAATTTTAAAGTGACCGAAGACTCGAATAGCTTTTATGGCAAGATTCTCGGTGGCTTCTCTGGAAGTAAATCAATTGGCCGCTTTTATCCGAAATATTTCCTGCAAGAGAACCCTGAATGGAATGTCGCGAATCAAAACGACATTGCTTATTTGAGTCAACCTTACGACTCAACTGTTCATCAAGTGTACCCAATGGCATCTGGTGAAAGCAGTGTTGGTAACGCGCTCAATAATTATCGTTTCTTCCATTCAGACTTACAGGCGAAATTTGGTGTTCTAGATGACACAGCCGTCGATAATCGGTTCTTACTAGATACTGATGCTGGGTCTTGGTCTACTGATCGCAAGCACTGGTTGTTGAACGATAGTGCCGCTGTTCTTGAGCGAGTTACGGATTCTGATAGTGTTAGCCGCAAGGATAATCCTTTTAATACATCGGATGCTAATTCTACAGTTACCCATTTCGGTTTAACGGTAGACGGTGCTGACCCAGTGTCATTTACTGATTCAGATACTTTGACAGACTCTGTAGAGTTTCTGATTCAACCCCCTGCCCGATATGGCCGAATGGCACTGGATGATATTGGTGGTAATTCTGATACTGTTCTAACTATTCCATTGCGAGCTGAGTTCTGGGATGGCAGTGAATTTGTTGTTAATGAAGATGATAATCGCAGTACTTTTGATGGTTCAAAAGCTTGTAAACAAGTGATTTGGCACAGTGACGGGGCGATAACCACGTTAGCTTCGCTTAACGGCAGTGGCAGCGTAGATGATGGTGAGGAAGAGGTCACCGCGAATCAAAATACGCCTGCAGGTACAGATACGCCGCGTGAGCAAGTCCGTCTATGGTTAAGAATGGGTGATTCGAAACCAAGCAAGAAGACGGGCGAAAATGACATATCATGTTCGACAGATTACGAAGATCAACCTTGGTTGCAATACAATTGGCGCCAACTAGGCGATGAAGATCCCTCCACCGTCGTCACATTTGGCATCTACCGTGGTAACGATCGCGTTATTTACCGAGGTGAAAGCGGCTTAACAGGTCAGTAATAATATAATTTTTGATGGTTAAGTTAGGAATCTGTAAGAAATTGCGGATTTCAGTCCATGTTTATACTTCAATGCCTTGCCGTGACAGCAAGGCATTGGTACATTTAGTGCAATTTTTGTCTTCTAATTCTTGCAGGATGAGCGAAGAATATGTTTAAAAAACTTCGTGGCATGTTTTCAAACGACCTATCGATTGACTTAGGTACTGCCAATACCCTTATATATGTAAAAGGCCAAGGCATTGTTCTTGATGAGCCTTCAGTTGTAGCTATTCGCCAAGATCGTGTGGGTTCTGCAAAAAGTGTCGCTGCTGTTGGCCACGCTGCTAAGCAAATGCTTGGTCGTACGCCTGGTAACATTTCAGCGATCCGTCCAATGAAAGATGGCGTAATTGCTGATTTCTACGTAACGGAAAAAATGCTTCAGCACTTCATTAAACAAGTGCATGACAACAGTGTGCTTAAACCAAGCCCTCGCGTTTTGGTTTGTGTACCTTGTGGTTCAACGCAAGTTGAGCGTCGTGCTATTCGTGAATCTGCGCTAGGTGCTGGTGCTCGTGAAGTTTATCTAATCGATGAGCCAATGGCTGCAGCGATCGGTGCTGGTCTACGCGTATCAGAACCAACGGGTTCAATGGTTGTTGATATCGGTGGTGGTACTACTGAAGTTGCGGTTATCTCTCTAAACGGTGTGGTTTACTCATCTTCTGTTCGTATCGGTGGTGACCGTTTTGATGAAGCGATCATCAACTACGTTCGTCGTAACTACGGCAGCTTGATCGGTGAAGCGACGGCAGAGAAGATCAAACACGAAATCGGTTCAGCTTACCCTGGCGATGAAGTAGAAGAGATCGAAGTACGTGGTCGTAACCTTGCTGAAGGTGTACCTCGTAGCTTTAGCCTAAATTCAAATGAGATCCTTGAAGCACTTCAAGAACCTCTATCTGGCATCGTATCGGCAGTAATGGTTGCACTTGAACAGTGCCCACCAGAGCTTGCTTCTGATATCTCAGAAAACGGTATGGTACTAACAGGTGGTGGTGCACTGCTTAAAGACCTTGATCGTCTGCTAACTGAAGAGACAGGTATCCCTGTTGTTGTTGCAGAAGAGCCACTAACGTGTGTTGCTCTAGGTGGCGGTAAAGCCCTAGAGATGATCGACATGCACGGCGGCGATCTGTTCAGCGAAGAATAATATCTAGTGTTAGGCTCTTTTATTATCTAGTTTTATGTAAAGAGCCTAGGACCTTGTCTATAGGATCAAATGTAGCTCTAGGATCAAATATAGAATGAAGCCAATTTTTGGTAGAGGTCCCTCTCTACAATTGCGCCTGTTTTTTGCTGTAATTTTATCAGCCAGCCTTATGCTGGCTGATAGTCGTTTAGATGCTTTCTCAAATGTCCGCTATCTATTGAACAGCATGGTTGCCCCAATTCAATATGCAGCCAACTTGCCTCGCACTATGTTCGACGGTGTATACGACCGTTTTAGCACTCGTAAAGGACTGATCGAATCAAACCATAATATGAAACGAGAAGTCTTGCGACTGAAGAGCGAGCTTATTTTGCTTGAGCAATATCAAGAAGAAAATAAGCGCCTTCGTAAGCTATTAGGCTCTCCGTTTATCCGTGATGAAAAGAAAGTCGTTACTGAAGTTATGGCCGTTGATACCTCTCCATACCGTCATCAAGTCGTGATCGATAAAGGTCAGATTGATGGGGTGTATGAAGGTCAGCCGGTGATTAACGAGAAAGGTATTGTTGGTCAAGTGACCTTTGTTGCGGCTCACAATAGTCGAGTCTTGCTACTGACGGATGCAAACAATGCGATTCCCGTCCAGGTTATCCGTAACGATATCCGTGTGATTGCTTCTGGAAATGGCATGATTGATGAAATCCAGCTAGAGCACATTCCAACCAGTACTGATATTCAGGAAGAAGATCTCTTGGTAACGTCAGGGCTTGGTGGTGTTTATCCAGAAGGTTACCCAGTCGCTTATGTCTCTAAGGTTGATTACGATCCGAAACGTGAGTTTGCGGTAATCAAAGCGGAACCTGTGGTTGAGTTTGATAAGCTTAGATATCTGCTGCTTGTGTGGCCTGACGAAAACAAACAGAAACAAACCGATCAATCCAACATAGAGCAAGCAATGTTAGAGGATGAAAATGGCCAATAGCGTTTTAAGAAGCAAGATAGTAATTGGCTGTTCATTATTGATCGCGCTTATTCTGCAAACCATTCCATGGCCAGGCAGTTTAGACTTGTTCAGACCGTCTTGGTTACTGCTGGTTACTTGTTACTGGGTTCTGGCTTTGCCGCACCGTGTTAACGTGGGCAGCGCTTTGATTCTTGGCCTATTGTGGGACCTTTTGATTGGTTCGACATTAGGAATTCGAGGCATGATGATGGCAATCGTGATGTACATCGTTGCGTTAAACTTCCTCGTAATTCGTAATATGGCGCTGTGGCAACAAGCCATGATCATTGCGGCGTTAACGGTATTGTTTGAGGTGCTGATATTCTTCGGTGAATATTTGATCCAAGATGTCGTTTTCAATCCATTATCGTTATGGAGTGCATTGATAAACTGTATACTTTGGCCTTGGATGTTCTTGTTAATGAGACGTGTGCGTCGCCATTGGCATGTGAGGTAACATGACAATGCAAAAGAAACATTTAGTTTTGGCATCCGGTTCGCCGCGCCGCAAAGAATTATTATCTCAACTCGGCTATGAGTTTTCTGTCTTAGTCACCGATGTTGAAGAGTGTAAACACACTCAAGAAACCGCCGAAGAGTACGTTAAGCGACTATCTTTAGATAAAGCTCTAGCTGCGCTGTCTTTATTAACAACGAATCCTTCTGAAAAGCAGCATGTAGCTTCTGGTTCTGATACTGTAGTTGTTAGTTCTGATGCTATTTCTCTTGATTCTGAAATAGTGGTTCTTGGCTCTGACACTGTAGTGGTAAGCCAAGGGCAAGTGCTCGAGAAACCCGCGGATTTTTCTGACTCTAAGCGTATGCTGCTTCAGTTAGCGAATGGACGTCACCAAGTGATGACGGCTGTGTCAGTGGTTTCACAAGAAAAACAAAAAACAGAAATCGTTATTACCGACGTATGGTTTAAACCCCTCAGTGAAAAAGAAATAGAACAATACTGGCAAACAGGGGAGCCATGCGATAAAGCCGGTAGCTATGGGATCCAAGGTTTGGGTGGGCGCTTTGTCACCCGAATCGAAGGTAGTTATTACGCCGTTGTCGGCTTACCTTTATTTGAAACGGACCAGCTACTGCAAGAATTCTTATAATTACTAATCTGAGGTGCACCATGAGTGCTGAATTGTTGCTGAACGTGACCCCGAGTGAAACTCGCGTGGCCATGATTGAAGGGGGAACTCTTCAAGAGATCCATATCGAACGAGACGCTCGACGCGGAATCGTAGGAAATATCTATAAAGGTCGCGTTAGTCGTGTTCTTCCGGGAATGCAGGCTGCATTTGTGGATATCGGTCTTGAGAAAGCAGCTTTTCTACACGCCTCTGATATTGTTCCACACACTGAATGTGTCGCTGAAAATGAAAAGAAGCAATTTCAGGTTCGCGATATTTCAGAGCTTGTTCGTCAAGGACAAGACATTGTGGTTCAAGTCGTTAAAGATCCGCTTGGTACCAAGGGTGCTCGCCTAACCACTGATATCACTCTGCCATCTCGTTACCTCGTGTTTATGCCTGGGGCGAGTCACGTTGGTGTTTCTCAACGTATCGATAGCGAATCCGAGCGTAATCGTCTTAAGAAGGTCGTCTCTCATTACTGTGATGAGCATGGTGGCTTTATTATCCGTACTGCTGCAGAAGGCGCTGATTCAAACGAACTTGCACAAGACGCGGCATTCTTGAAGCGTCTATGGCTCAAAGTATTGGAACGCCGTGGCAAGCATAAAGCGCGCACTCGTTTGTACGGTGAGTTGTGTTTAAGTCAGCGTATCTTACGTGATTTCGTAGGAACGGAATTGAGCAAGATTCAGGTCGATTCCCGCCTTGAATATGAAAACCTTAAAGAGTTTACTTCTGAATATGTGCCAGAGCTGACTGATAAGCTTGAGCTGTATGAAGGTGATAAGCCTATCTTTGATATGTACGATACTGAGAACGAAATTCAGCGCTCTCTGGATCGTAAAGTTGAGCTCAAGTCTGGTGGCTATCTGATTATCGACCAAACGGAAGCCATGACCACGGTTGATATCAACACCGGTGCCTTTGTCGGTCGTCGCAATTTAGAAGAGACGATTTTCAATACCAATGTAGAGGCGACACAAGCGATTGCTCGTCAGCTACGTTTACGTAACTTAGGCGGCATCATCATTATCGACTTTATCGATATGCTGTCGGAAGACCACCGTAAGCGAGTACTAACTTCCCTAGAAAGTGCGCTAGACAAAGATCGTGTAAAGACCAATATTAATGGCTTCACACAGCTTGGTTTAGTAGAGATGACGCGTAAGCGTACTCGTGAAAGTATTGAGCATATTTTGTGTTCGAGTTGTCCTGCTTGTGAAGGTCGTGGCAGCGTGAAGACAGTTGAAACCGTTTGTTATGAAATACTTCGAGAAATCACTCGTGTCAACCGAGCCTACGACGCTGATAAGTTTGTGGTTTATGCTGCAGCTGCGGTTGCTGAAGCGTTAGAGGGCGATGAGTCTCATGCGCTTGCCGAGCTTGAAGTGTTTATTGGTAAACAAGTTAAAATCCAGGCTGAGCCTCTGTACATACAAGAGCAGTTTGATGTTGTTATGATGTAATGGAAATTTTGTGAGCTCAAGCGTTACTCTGATTCTACGTGCATGCTTATGGTTAGTGGTTACTCTCTTAGTAACGCTAGCCATTGCTGTTACTACACTGCGTGTAGCCTTACCCAATTTAAACAAGTATCAATCTGAAATTGAGCTTTGGGTAAATCAACATTCCGGTTTTGAGTTTTCGATTCAAGACGTGGGTGGTTTTTGGCGTAACACTCACCCTTCCATAGCACTGCAAGGTGTTAAAGCTAGCCTTCCTAATGCAGAAGACGTGGCCTTCTCTGTAGAGCGTGTTGAAGTCGAGTTTGACTTGATTCAATCGCTCGTTCAGATGCGTCCGGTTGTGGCGGATTTGGTCATGAATCAGATGTATCTTGATATCCGCTCTATTGACCTGTTTGCTGGGCAAAACGAGACTGACAAACCCAAAGATTCCGAGTCTTCTAAGCGTGTGATGCAGGAGCTCGATAACCTGCTGTTGAAAACCTTGGTCGATGTCACCGCGAAAGATTCCACCATTTTGTATCGTGCTGTCTCTGATGAAGAGCGTCAGCTTGATATCGAAACTTTAAAATGGCAAAACTCTGGCAAACACCACCTCGCAGAAGGGGTGGTGAGTATCAAAGACGCCAACCTCAACTCTTTGTCAGTAAGCGCTAACTTTATTGATGGTGGCTCACTCACTGATGTGACTGGTGAGTTTTATGTCAGCGCAGATAACATCTCAATTAAACCTTGGTTGACCCGTTACATGCAGGCAGAGTCTGGCATTGAAACGGGGACCGTGAGCCTAAATAGCTGGCTCACGCTACGTAATAGCAAGCCAGTAAGTGCCTACGTTGAAGTGCTGCCTTCAGAATTGACCTGGAACGAAGATGGCAAGCATGACTTGATGCTTGAATCAGGCGTGTTTAAGTTGTCTCCAATCGATGATGGCTGGCAAGTAAATGGTCACTCACTTAACTTGAGAACCGATGATACGCCGTGGCCCGAGCTAGATGTGGCATTTAAGTGGCAACAAGGCCCTTGGCAGCTAAATGTGTCTGAGCTCGATATCTCGACTATCACGCCGCTTATCAAGCTGCTGCCAGACTCAGAAGAGTCAACCAAGATGATAAATGTGTTGTCTCCGGGTGGTACGGTCTCTGATATTCGTCTATCTATGGAATCTGGTATCGAGAGCCTACGTTACTCCGCCAGTTTTTCTGATCTTGCGATTGAGCAATGGGATTTAGTGCCGGGCTTTAGCCAAGTTTCTGGTAGCATGTTCGGCTCTATGACCGAAGCAAAAGCCAGCCTACATGTTATTGACGATGTATTCCCGTATGGCGATGTTTTCCAAGCGCCTTTAAACATCAAGCAAGGTCAGGTTGATATTGTATGGCAGCAAGATGAGAGCGGCTGGAAGCTTTGGTCAGATAAAGTCACGGCAGCCACGCCAGATTTACAAGTGTTAGGTGCGTTTCGATTAGATTTCCCTAAAGATGCGAGCCCTTACTTATCATTTTACGGTGAAGCAGACGCTTACAACGTTGGCGAAACATGGCGTTACCTACCGACCTTAGCGCTTGGGCAAGACCTGACTGATTACCTATCTACTGCGATTCAAGCGGGTAAGGCAGATACTGTAAAACTGTTGTGGCATGGTGAATTGGCTCAATACCCATACGCGAATCACGATGGTATTTTCCAAATCTGGGTTGGATTAGAAGATGCCAAGTTTAGTTTCGATACCGCGTGGCCGTTGATTACAGACCTGCAACTGGACCTATTGTTTGAGAATGATGCGATGCATCTCGATTCTCGCTCTGCACAATTAATGGATGTGACTGCCGATCGAATCACTGGTCGTATTCCTTATTTGGGTGAAGGCGGTCATATCGAGATAGAAGCAAAAGCCACCGCGTCAGGTAATGCGGTACGCGATTACATGACGGCTTCGCCACTGGTTGACTCGGTGGGTGCTGCGTTAACTGCACTGCAAGTGAGCGGTGATGTCTCTTCCGAATTCCAGCTTAATATCCCATTCGACTCTGATAAAGAAGCCAGAGCGTGGGGTTACGCTGACCTAAGCGGCAACCATGTTGAAATTGAAGCGCCACCAATGGTGTTAGAAAACACCACGGGTCGTATCGAGTTTGATAATGATGTTGTGACAGCGAATGGTTTAGCGGCAGACTTGCTTAAACAAGGCATCTCTATTGATTTCAAAGGACAGAATGATGGTCCTGGCTATGCAGTTGATATCGATGTTCTGGGCGATTGGGATGTGAAGCCTTTAGAGCCTTACATTGGTGAGCAATGGTTGAGTCGTCTATCTGGTCATGCACAATGGCAAAGTCAGATTGATATTCAACTCAATGATATCGGTTTTACTTACCAATTAGATTTACAGTCTGACCTAAAATATCTCGCGAGCGATTACCCATACCCATTGGCGAAAAAGTCATTAGAGAGTGGTTCAGCAAGGCTACAAGCATCGGGTAACCAAGAAGCGATTACTGCGCGTTTGCAGTTGCCGAATACCAAGTACCAAGCTGAAATTGATATCACGGGTGATGTGCCTGAGTTAACCGCGACCAACCTAGTATTAGGTCGAGGTGGCTATAAGATTAGCCCGGTAGTTGGTCACCATGCGTTGATTCGCACGGATAAGTTTAATGCTGATGATTGGCTTTCGGTGATCATGGAGCCGGTACAGCCATCAACAGCTGTTCTAAGCCAAATGAACACACCAACGATTCCAGCGCCAAGTCGTGTGACTTTTGAAAGTAAAGAGCTGGTTCTTGGTGGTATTGCTTGGAATGATGTGGATTTTAGTGCGCGCAAGAATAAACAAGCTTGGCAAATGGAAGTATCGAGCCAAGAGCTAGAAGGGGATATTAATTATCTGCCTCCTTATGATTTAACCGTGTCGTTGGATCGCTTGCATCTGTTTGTTCCTGAATGGAGCGACAAATCAAACCAGGAACCATTGCTGCAACGCAAAGAGCAAGAAGCACCGTTGATCTCTGAGTTGGATAGAAAGATCCATGATGTGATGCCGAATCTCAAGTTAACCCTGAACGACTTCTGGCTACAAGGCTATAAGGTTGGCAAGGTAGATGTTGAACTGGCTAGAGAAGACAATCGCATTGCGTGGAAGAAAATTCAGGTACGCAGCGGCGGCAACAAAGCGGATGTTAGTGGCTGGTGGGAATTGAATGGTGACCGGAGTCATTCATCGCTGAAAGTTGACGTTGAAGGTGAAAACAACAGTGAGTTGATGGAGCGCTTTGGTATCACCTCGGGGATTCAAAAAGCACCGTTTGAGCTAGAAGCTCAACTTGACTGGGACGGTTCACCTTGGGGTATCAAGATGGATACTTTAGATGGCGACGTAAAAACCAAGTTCGGTAAAGGTATTATCTCAGATGTGAGCGGGGCAGCTCGCTTGCTTGGTTTGTTCAGTTTAGATTCGATCATTCGTAAGATGCAGCTCGATTTCTCTGATGTGTTTGATAAAGGCATGGCATTTAACAGCATTACAGGCACGGGCAAGATGCAAAATGGTATCTTCCTGACCAACGATCTGAACATGGATGCCGTAGCGGGTGAGATGAAGATAAAAGGCATCGCTAACCTAAATACTCGTCAGGTAGATGCAGAAGTAAACTTTACGCCAGATATCACATCGGGTATTCCAGTGCTAACAGCGTTTGCGGTAACGCCTCAAACTGCGTTGTATGTATTGGCGGTAACCACGGTGATTTCACCGGTTGTTGAGGTCTTTACTCAGGTTAATTACTCGGTGAAAGGCCCTCTGGATTCACCAACGGTAAGTGAGCTTTCTCGTAGCTCTGGTGAGTTCCAACTTCCAGAAAATCTAAGAAAGTTGGCTGAGTAAAAGTAAGCCCTAATATACAGATAAATAGTGATTTCTGAATCATAATGAATGGAGAAGCAGTACACATGGATTGTGTTGGTTTGATTCAAATGACTTCGGGCCCTGACCCTGACAGTAACCTTGATTATCTCGCCAAAGAGGTAGCCAAGTGTAAGGCGTTAGGGGCTAAATGGGTCGTTTGCCCAGAGAATGCATTGGTATTCGGTAGCAAAGCGGATTATCACCAGTATGCCGAGCCATTGAATGGTGGTCCATTACAGAAAAAACTGGCTGAGTTAGCTAGGCTTCATCGCATTTGGATCATTGTGGGCAGTATGCCGATAAGTACAGCGAAGGGTGTCACCACAACGACTCTGGTGATTGATGACTTTGGCAGCTTAGTGGCTCACTATGACAAGCTACATATGTTCGATGTGGATGTCGCCGATGCCCACAAGTGCTATCGAGAGTCCGATATTTTCACACCGGGTGACCGAGTTGTGACAACGGAAACGCCTTTTGGTCACTTAGGGTTAAGTATTTGCTATGATGTGCGCTTTCCTCACTTGTATTCAGAGTTACGCCAGCAAGGCGCGCAGATCATCGTGGTACCAGCTGCGTTTACTGCGGTAACCGGTCAGGCGCACTGGGAAGCACTGTTAAGATGCCGGGCAATCGAAACACAGTCGTGGATTGTTGCGGTAGGGCAAGGTGGTAAGCACCCTTGCCAAAGAGAAACATGGGGACACTCTATGGTGGTTGATCCCTGGGGGAGAGTGGTCGCACAGTTAGACCAAGACCCTAAAAGTATGGTGGTCGAGATAGACACATCCAGTTGTGAATCCATTAGGCAAAATATGCCCATCACACAACACACTCGATTTACCAATCAATTTTAATTACAAACAAGAGCCATCTATGAGCATTAATCAAATTGAAGAAGCGCTACTGAACCCGACAGGGCTTACGGAGCAAAATATCGCAGATACATTGGCGAGCATTGCTACCCGCCAAATTGATTATGCTGATATCTACTTTCAGTCAAGCTGGCACGAATCTTTAGTGCTAGAAGACAGCATTATTAAAGACGGCTCTTTCAATATCGATTGCGGTGTGGGCGTTCGTGCAGTATCTGGTGAAAAGACCGGTTTTGCTTACTCTGACCAAATCCAACTGGATGGTCTTAAGCAGAGCGCAATTGCAGCTCGTGGTATTGCGAAGCAAGGTCAAAACGGCAAGGTACAAGCCTTCAAGCGCAACTCTAACCAAACGTATTATGATGCAGTCAACCCGTTAGCAAGCTGGGAAAAGCAGCAAAAAACAGAACTTCTTAAGTCATTGGACGCTTACATTCGTACTAAAGAGCCAATGGTGACGGAAGTATCGGTAAGCCTAAGCGGTGTGCATGAGCAGATGCTGGTTGCCGCGACGGATGGTACGTACGCTGGCGATATTCGCCCGCTGGTTCGTTTATCTATTAGTGTTCTTGCTCAGAAAGGCGATCGCCGTGAGCGTGGTAGTGCTGGTGGTGGTGGCCGTTTTGGTTACGACTTCTTCCTAAGCGATGATAAAGGCACTCAAGTAGCTTATCAGTTTGCTGATGAAGCGATTCGCCAAGCGCTTGTTAACCTTGAAGCAGTTGCTGCGCCTGCTGGGGCAATGCCTGTCGTTCTCGGTTCTGGTTGGCCGGGCGTTCTGCTGCACGAAGCCGTAGGTCACGGTTTAGAGGGCGACTTCAACCGTAAAGAGTCTTCAGTATTCTCTGGTAAAGTTGGCGAACAAGTTACTTCAAGCTTATGTACGATTGTCGATGACGGTACATTGACTGATCTTCGTGGTTCACTGAACGTGGATGATGAAGGTGTTAACGGTCAGTACAATACCCTAATCGAAAACGGCATCTTGAAAGGTTACATGCAAGACAAGCTGAATGCTCGTCTAATGGGTGTGGCACCAACTGGTAACGGTCGTCGTGAGTCTTATGCGCATCTTCCAATGCCGCGTATGACGAATACCTATATGCTACCGGGTGAGCACACACCAGAAGAGATTATTGCGACAGTCGATAAAGGTATCTACGCACCAAACTTCGGTGGCGGTCAGGTAGATATTACGTCTGGTAAGTTTGTGTTCTCAGCTTCTGAAGCATACATGATTGAAAACGGTAAAATCACTCATCCAGTGAAGGGCGCAACACTGATCGGCTCTGGTATCGAAGCGATGCAGCAGGTGTCTATGGTGGGTAACGATCTAAGTATCGACCGTGGTGTTGGTGTTTGTGGTAAGGCTGGTCAAAGCGTGCCAGTGGGTGTTGGTCAACCAACATTGAAACTAGACTCTCTAACCGTTGGTGGTACTGAGTAAATCAGTCTAGTCTCAGCAAAATGACTGCAAAGTTAAAGTGAAAAGCGCCTCCATTGTGAGGCGCTTTTTGTCTTTGAGGAAGGGTTAGTAGTAGAAAGCGATTACATGTTCTCTTCGGCAAACTCTGCCAGTCGGCTACGTACCACGCCATTGAGGTGGATATTGGCACTACCTTCGAAGTTTTTAAAACGCTCAACCATGTAGGTTAAACCTGAAGTCACTGGAGTTAGGTAAGAAGAGTCGATTTGCGCTAAGTTCCCTGAGCAGACAATCTTGGTCCCTTCACCACAGCGGGTGATGATGGTTTTGATTTGCGATGCAGTGAGGTTCTGACACTCATCGAGAAGCACAAACGCATTTTGGATGGAACGGCCACGCATAAAGTTGATCGACTTGAACTGGATATTGGCTTTGTCACAGATGTATTTCATTGACCCTTCGGTACAGTGGTCGTTTTTGTGCAGCGCTTCCAGTGTATCGGTCACAGCAGCCAACCAAGGCAGCATCTTCTCTTCTTCGGTACCAGGAAGGAAACCAATCGACTCACCAATGTCGGGCGTGTTTCGGGTTACGATGATCTTATCGAACTGTTTACGCTCTATGGTTTGCTCAAGTGCAGCAGCCATGGCGAGCAGCGTTTTACCACTACCTGCAGCACCAGTTAGGATCACCAGGTCAATATCTGGGTCGAGTAGCGCATCAATCGCCATTCCCTGATAAATATTCTTGGGTGTGATATCCCAGGCTCTGCGGTTCATTAAGCGTTCACGGCTTAAGTCCCTGAGTGTGATGGTTTCGGTATCAATCTCTTCAACTCTAGCTGCAAAGTCGCTATCTTCATCAATCACATATTGGTTGAGGAAGGTCGGCTCGAAAGGCTCTCTTGCTAACGTGTGTAACGTTTTTCCGCCAAGGTTTTTGCTTTCGACGTTGTCGATACCATCCCAAAATGCGCCTTCGAGTTGTTGGAAGCCTTTGGTTAGGTATTGAATGTCATCAATCAGTTGGTCAGTTTGATAATCTTCAACGAAACGTACGCCCGCGCCTTTTGCACGTAAGCGCATGTTGATGTCTTTGGTGATGAGAACCACTTCGCGTGGCGCGCGTTTGTTTTGAAGGTAGAGTACAGCGTTGAGGATTCGGTTATCGCCGGCCTTGTCATCAGCAAAGGCTTTGATGCTTTCTTGAAGTTCGTAATCGGCGAGTATTGAAATACTGCCTGAGGCTTTAATGTCTTTGGTGAAAGGGATACCTTCCGATATTTGGTCTGGTGTAGCTTCCCTGAACAGATCTTCGAGAGTTCGTATCGCAATTCTCGCATCTCGGGCAACGTCTCTCTTACTGTCTTTGATTCTGTCTAGTTCTTCTAGCACTGTCATGGGGATAACGACATCGTGCTCTTGGAAAGAAAATATAGCGAAGGGTTCGTGAAGTAGGATATTGGTGTCTAAAACAAATAGCTTCCGGTTGGTCTCGCCCATAGCATCTCCTTGCCGCGTACGGCTTGCCTTGCATTCATTGAACGTAGATAAAGCTCACTTAAAGATTAGTATCTCATTCTGGTGATAGTCAACTACTCACCTAAACTTCATCGAGAGGAATATCGTCATATTGTGATGAGTGAATATGGCGCATCCATTAACAGCAGCAATCTGCTACCAATAGATTAGCCATGACTTTTTGACAGTTTGATTGCATTGGCGAAAACAGAAAAAAAGCATGAAATCATCTCCTTTAGACGTGACCTAAATCACAGCATCGAGTAAGATTAGCGACCTTTTTCTGCACCATTTTCTCGAGATATTTATTATCTAGAGCGCACTTAAAAAGTGGCTGCAAACTAGGCAGTTTTGGCTATATTTTTAGTTCAAGAGCAGGAATGTTCTTGTTTGAAATATCAGCTAAAAAGACCAAATTCCAACTATAAGATTGAGGTAGTCGATTCATGACATTTGCTTTGGGGCAACGCTGGATAAGCGATACGGAGAGCGATTTAGGTTTAGGTACCGTTGTAGCAATGGATGCTCGCACTGTGACACTAATGTTTGCAGCATCAGAAGAAAACCGTGTGTATGCACGTACGGATGCTCCCGTAACCCGAGTAACGTTTAATGTAGGCGATGTCATCGAATGCCAAGAAGGCTGGTCTCTATCTGTTGAAGAAGTTATCGAAGATAAAGGGCTACTAACCTATCTAGGTACACGCGAAGATACCCAAGAATCAGAAGTGGCTCTGCGTGAAATCTTCTTAAGCAATCAGATCCGATTTAACAAGCCACAAGACAAACTGTACGCAGGTCAAATCGATCGTATGGATAACTTTGTGCTGCGTTACCGCGCGCTAAGTAACCAATATCAACAACACAAGAGCCCAATGCGTGGTTTGTGTGGTATGCGTGCTGGCCTAATTCCTCACCAGTTATACATCGCTCATGAAGTGGGTCGCCGTCATGCGCCACGTGTTTTACTCGCTGATGAAGTTGGCCTAGGTAAAACCATCGAAGCGGGTATGATCATCCACCAACAAGTGTTGTCTGGCCGCGCTGAACGTATCCTGATTGTGGTTCCTGAAACTCTACAACACCAATGGTTAGTTGAGATGATGCGTCGTTTCAATCTGCACTTTTCTATCTTTGATGAAGAGCGTTGTATTGAAGCCTTTGCAGAATCAGATAACCCATTTGATACCCAACAATATGTTCTGTGTTCGTTAGATTTCTTACGCAAGAGCCGCAAGCGCTATGAGCAAGCACTTGAAGGTGAGTGGGATCTATTGGTTGTCGATGAAGCGCATCACCTTGAGTGGAGCCAGGATAAACCAAGCCGTGAATACCAAGTGGTAGAAGGCTTGGCAGAAAATACTCCTGGCGTGCTTTTGCTGACTGCGACTCCAGAGCAACTGGGCCGTGAGAGTCACTTTGCACGTCTGCGTTTATTGGATCCTGATCGCTTCTACGATTACGAAGCTTTCGTTGAGGAAGAAGATCAATACGCACCGGTTGCTGATGCAGTAACAGCATTATTCTCTGGCGTGAAACTTGAAGACAGCGCGAAGAATCAGATTACCGAGTTGCTTTCTGAGCAAGATGTAGAGCATCTATTCCGCGTTATCGAAGGTGATAGCAGCGAAGAAGAGCAAGCGTTAGCTCGCCAAGAATTAATTGATAACCTTATGGACCGTCATGGTACTGGCCGTGTTTTATTTAGAAACACACGTGCCGCTATCAAAGGCTTCCCTAAGCGTAACGTAAACCTACTGCCGATGGACATTCCAACGCAGTACACCACGTCGATGCGTGTATCAGGCATGATCGGTGGCAAGATGGCACCAGAAGCTCGTGCGATGAAGATGCTTTATCCAGAAGAGATCTTCCAAGAGTTTGAAGGTGAAGACTCAAGTTGGTGGCAGTTTGATTCGCGTGTTAACTGGTTGATTGAAAAGATCCAAGACAAGCGAAGCGAAAAAATCTTAGTGATCGCATCACGTGCAAGTACTGCTCTTCAATTAGAGCAAGCACTACGTGAGCGTGAAGGTGTACGTGCAACCGTATTCCACGAAGGCATGTCGATTCTAGAGCGTGATAAAGCAGCGGCTTATTTTGCTCAAGAAGAGGGCGGTGCTCAGGTTCTTATCTGTAGTGAAATCGGCTCTGAAGGCCGTAACTTCCAGTTCGCTAACCAGTTAGTGATGTTTGATCTTCCGTTCAACCCAGACTTGCTTGAGCAACGTATTGGTCGTTTGGATCGTATTGGTCAACAGCGTGATATCGATATTCATGTTCCTTACTTGAAAGGCACATCACAAGCGATCCTAACGCGTTGGTTTGACGAAGGTCTGAATGCATTTGCGGAAACTTGTCCGACAGGTCGCACAGTGTATGACAAGTATTCAGATGTGCTGATCGAGATGCTAGCTTCTGGTAACACAGAACAGCTTGATGAAGTAATCGAAGAGTCAGCAAAGTTAAACCAAAGTCTAAAAGCGGATCTAGAAAAAGGTCGCGATCGCCTACTAGAGATGCACTCAAACGGCGGCGACAAAGCGCACGAGATCGCAGAGAAGATTGCATCAACCGATGGCGATACTAACCTAGTGACTTTCGCTCTCAGCCTGTTCGACACCATTGGCTTGAACCAAGACGACAAAGGTGAAAATGCGTTAGTAGTAACACCATCTGAGCACATGATGGTACCAAGCTACCCTGGCTTACCTTATGAAGGTGCAACTATCACGTTTGACCGTGATACCGCGCTTTCGCGTGAAGACATGAACTTCATTAGCTGGGAACACCCAATGATTCAGGGTGGTATTGATCTACTACTTAGCGAAGGGGTGGGTACTTCTGCGGTATCACTACTTAAGAACAAAGCGCTACCAGTTGGCACTATCCTGCTTGAATTGGTTTACCTAGTGGATGCACAAGCTCCAAAGCGCAGTGGTATCAGCCAGTTCCTACCTAAGACTCCGATTCGTTTGATGATGGATGGCCGTGGTAACGACCTATCTGCTCAGGTTGAGTTTGATAGCTTTAACCGTCAGTTAAGCCCGGTGAACCGTCACCTAGCAAGTAAGCTAGTTAACTCGGTACAAGGCGAAATTCACAAGCTAATCGAAGCGGGTGAGGCACAAGTTCTTCCTAAAGTTGAAGAAGTGCGTCAGCAAGCGCAGAGAGATATGCAGACAAACCTCAACGGTGAACTAGAGCGCCTACAAGCACTGAAAGCGGTGAACCCAAACATTCGAGATGAAGAGTTAGAAGTTATCGAAGCTCAAATTAACGAACTGACAGGCTACATCAGCAAAGCTCAGGTTCAACTAGATTCGCTGCGCCTGATTGTGGTTTCTCACAATTAATATTAGCTAGTCAGTGAACAATAAATAAGGCCTTCATCATGAAGGCCTTATTTTTATCTCGAGTTTGTAGATGGTGGTGATTGGAGGGTTACATTAACCATTTCCACCAAACAAATACGGCTAAGAAACCGAATAAGTAAACTAGGCCAGCGACAGACAGCCATTTTAGTTTGCTGCCAATGGCTAGCGCTTCTGGAAGCTTAGCTTTGTTCACCAAGATGAAGTTAAGCAGAGCGAAGAATGGCGTCGTTGCGAAAGCAAGTACCATTGCGAAATCCAGCATTGGCATTAACGCAGCGCTAAAGAACATCACAATCGCGAGTGCGGCGATAGAGACAATGATAATCCAGCCTTGTAGCATGCGCGGGCTCGACTCTTTGTTGAATATCAGACGTTGTGATTCCGCGAGTACACGAGAGTAGCCGTCGATAACCGTAATCGTGCTACCAAAGATACAGAAGAAAGCGATAATGGCGATGAGTGGTCGTGACCATTCGCCAATCGTCGATGCGTAAATACCAACTAACTGGTGAGTAAAGCCTACACCAGAGCGAGACAGTTCCACGCCTGAACCGTGAAGTACCAGCGCGCCTAAAGCGACAAATACTAAAGCAAGCAGTGCCGTACCAATGTAGCCGACGTTGAAATCGAATAAGGCAGATTGAGCAGTGACTTCTTGTTTCTCTTTTTGGCTTTTTAGCCACATAGAGGTGATGCTTGAAATCTCGATAGGCGCCGGCATCCAACCCATGGTCACCACGATAAAGCCAATAGCTGCTAATGACCAAGGTGATGGAGGAACAAAAGCAGCATCCGGTTCGACAGGTGAACCGATAGCAATGGCGACAGCGGCTAGAGTGGTAATCGTAAGGATCGCCATGATCGCTTTGGAAAGAGTGTCCAGAGCACGATAGTGTCCTGCAAATAAGATGATTAAGCAGGTCGCGAGTACGATCATACAAAGCGTGCTGGTTGCTAGCTCAAAAGGAATGAAGTAGCTAAGCAAACTCGCACTAAACAGCAGTAGTGCGGCTGTGTTTACGACGGCTGAAATAGCGCTTAGTATCGAAAAGATCACTAGGTAAGGGCGGCCTAGGTTTGAGTAACCCTCAACCAAGCTTTGTCCTGTACCAAGCGTGTATTGGATGCCGGCACGAAAGAATGGGTACTTGAATAGGTTTACTAAGATGATCAATGCAGCGAGCTGCCAACCATAGATGGCTCCGGCTTTGGTTGAGGCAACTAAGTGTGAACCGCCGACTGCCGCTGCAGCCATCATAATACCCGGGCCAAGAGATTTAATTAAACTGGATAGGGGAGCTGAGGTTTTTGTTGTGGTTGTTTTAACCGTACTGTCCATCATTGTTCCTTTGATGTTGGCTTGTTATTTTCCGTTACCCTATCAATACCATGTTTTGTAAATGCGTCAACTTTTATGTACGAAAACATCAAAAATTGTATTTATTAATAAACGAATTAACTGTGAATTACTTGTTCACTAGTAAATAAGAGGCTTCAATGGCGCTAGAACAGTACACACCACCACGCGAACCTTGGATTGATATTGTTTATCAAGATGACGACATTCTGGTGGTGAATAAGCCTGCGGACCTACTTTCAGTACCAGGCAGATTGCCAGAGCATTACGACAGCATGTGGAGTCGCTTGGTGGAGGAGTTTGCTGATATTCAAGTGGTGCACCGTTTGGATATGTCGACCTCAGGCTTGATGTTGCTGGCTAAGCACAAGCAGGCAGAACGTCACTTGAAGAAGCAGTTCCAATATCGCCTGACACACAAACTGTATTACGCACGCGTATGGGGAGCGGTTGAACAAAAAGCAGGATTGATCGATCTGCCACTCATCTGTGATTGGCTGAACCGCCCTCGGCAGAAAGTGTGTTTGGATGATGGCAAACCTTCACAGACACGTTATGTGGTGGAACAAGAAGAGGCTCAAACGACCTTATTGAAGCTACTGCCTATCACAGGACGATCCCACCAGTTGCGAGTGCATTGTATGGAAATAGGTAATCCAATTGTGGGCGACGAGTTTTACGCGATACCAGAAGCGTTTGAATACAGTGATAGGTTGGCTTTGCATGCGTGTGAGTTGAGCTTTTATCATCCAGCGAATAATCAGTTGTTCAAAGCCTTTGTTCCCTGTGACTTTTATCCTCAAGCATTTCCCCAAATCGAACGGCACTTTGAAATTGCGCCTGAGCTTCCAGACTACAGTAAGCTAAAAGCTTAGAATGGATGGATTCATAGGTTTAACTAAGGAAGAAGAATGCCAACGTTGAAAGTCGTGTTTCTCGACAGAGCAACCATCCCGCCTCAAATTCATTTAAAGCCTCTGAGCTTTGAGCATGAATGGGTGGAGTATGACTTCACCACTCCTGAGCAAGTGTCTGAGCGAGTTGAAGAAGCTGATGTGGTGATCACTAACAAGGTGGTGCTCAATGAGTCGAACCTAGCTGGTACTAAAAAACTCAAGTTGATCGCGGTTTCGGCGACCGGAGTCAACAATGTCGATGTGGAATACTGCAAATCTAAAAACATTGCAGTGGCAAACGTACAAGGCTACGCGACTCAATCGGTTCCTGAGCATGTCATCGCAATGCTATTCGCTCTTAAACGAAACCTTGTTGGTTATCACAAAGACATTGAGGCGGGTGAGTGGCAAAAGGACAAGCAGTTCTGCTTCTTTACTCATCCGATTCAAGATGTGGCTGGCAGTACATTGGGTTTAATGGGCAGTGGCAGCTTAGGTCAAGCCACCGCAATGTTAGCCAAAGCGATTGGTATGAAGGTGATGTTTGCCGAGCGAAAAGGAGCAGAGTCTTGTCGAGAAGGGTATCTGCCTTTTGATACGGTATTGAAGCAAGCGGATGTGATCAGTCTACATTGCCCATTGACTGATGCGACCCAAAATCTGATTTCAGAGCGAGAGCTGACTATGATGAAATCGAGCGCGGTATTAATTAATGCCGGGCGCGGAGGTCTAGTAGATGAACAAGCCCTAGTTGAGGCTTTGAAAAAACATGAGATTGCAGGCGCAGGTATGGATGTGTTTACACAAGAGCCAGCAGATAACTCGAATCCGCTGTTGGCTAACAGTCACTTACCTAACTTACTACTGACACCACATGTGGCGTGGGGCAGCGACAGCTCGATTCAAAAACTGTCTGATATCTTAATGGATAATATTGATGGCTTTATTGCGGGTCGTCCGCAAAACATAGTGAATTGACTCTAAAGCTATGTAGCATGAATTAAAACAAAAAAGGTTGGCCTGTAGGCCAACCTTTTTAGATGGTGTGTCGATTAAATGACTTAACCTTGCGGTTTAACCACCAATACATTGATTGGTGAGTTCTGTACTACTTTGCTTGCAACCGAGCCAAGTACCACTTTGTCGATTTTTGAACGCTTATGGCTAGGCATCACGATAAGGTCGGCGCCAAGCTTTTCTGCGTAATCAAGAATCGTCGCGTAGGTTTTACCCTCAGCAACATGAACTTTGTAAACCACTTCATCGTCGATGTGTTTGTCGGCGAACTCTTTCAGCTGATTTTTAACATCCAGCTTCATTTGGTTCGCTGCATCTTTCGGGAAGTAAGACGCCACCATCGACATGTGAATGCCCGGTAGTACGTTCAGAATGTGGATTTCAGCATTGCTGTGTTTTGCGTGCCATACCGCCAGTTCGACTGCCTTATCAGAAAAGCCTTTGTCATTAAGATCAACAGGAACAAGGATTTGTTTATACATGTATTCGTCTCTTTTTAATCAGCGCTAAGCTTTCACTTAGCACTGTAATTATCCTTTCCATGTAATAAAGCCAAATAGCGCTAAGCACTACTCAGCCTTATCCATTACGCGCTAATCTCATCCTTACGAGCACGTCTTCTTTGATTCATCGCTAAACCAATCAAAATGATAAGAGCTGGTAAGAATACCCACTCTTTCATTGGTCGATCTGCATCTTGGATAACGGATTTGATTTCCCAATCGAAATCAATACCAGCCGCTTCTGCTGGGCTACCGAACTCAACCATATCAACAATCATCTTGCCTTCTGATTCAGTCAGCATTAGACCCATAGAGGCAATACGATCTTCACTTGAGGTCGCAGAATCTTCAAACGGCAGGCGAACTGTCTTTTCAGAATAGTCACCTTCTAAGTTTTCGCCACCCACTCTAAGTTCAAGTGATTGTCCCACATCTAGGTTTTCTGTGATTTGAGCAATCTCAACTCCAGGCGAAAGAACTTTCTCTGGGTAAATCATGTCCCACCAGAAGCCAGGGCGGAAGAAAGTGAAGGTTAATGCAATAAGCAGCACCGTTTCCCACCACTTGTTCTTAGTGAACCACCAACCTTGTGTTGCGGCTGCGAAGATAAGTACCGCAGTCACAGATGAGAAGATAGTCAGTGCTAAGTGCCACCAAGAATCAATGCCCATTAGCAGGAGTTGGGTGTTGAAGATGAACATGAAAGGTAGAATTGCGGTACGGATATCGTAGGTGAAGCCTTGGATACCAGTACGAATCGGATCTGATTTCGCAATTGCCGCTGCAGCAAAGGCCGCAAGACCTACCGGAGGCGTATCATCCGCAAGAATACCGAAGTAGAACACGAATAAGTGCACCGCAATCAGTGGAATGATCAAACCGTGCGCAGCGCCCAGAGTCACGATTACCGGAGCCATCAGCGTTGATACAACGATGTAGTTTGCTGTAGTTGGTAAGCCCATACCTAGGATCAAGCTGATTACCGCAGTAAATAGCAGCATAAGGATGATGCTACCGCCTGAGATAAACTCAACAAAGTCAGTCATTACAAGACCGATACCCGTTAGCGTCACCACACCTACAACAGTACCAGCAGCCGCTGTCGCCACACCGATACCGATCATGTTACGCGCGCCTGAAACCAAGCTCTCTGCTAGGTCAATGAAACCAGCTTTGGTTTGCTCTGCAAGATCGTCTGATTTGTTCATCAGAGTCATCAAAGGACGCTGGGTGATCAAGATGAAGATCATGAACACTGTTGCCCAGAAGGCAGATAAACCAGGTGAGAAACGTTCAACCGTCAGACACCAAACTAGCACTACGATAGGCAGTAGGAAGTGTAAACCTGATTTAATCGTTGGACCTGGATCTGGAACTTCCTTTAGATCCGCATCGATCTCCATGCCGCCTTCAGCTGCGTATTTTGCTGATACGCGAACCAGAGCAACATAAGCGATTAATAGCGCCACAGTAACTATTGGTGTTGCTGCTTCGCCAAATACATCTTTCGTCCAACCGACACCGTAGTAAACCGCGGCACTGATAACACATAGACCTAAAATGGTCCCAGTGAAAGAGAGTAGGCTTTGTACAATAGTTGGTGTGTGACGACGAGGTAGGCCAGTCATGCCTGCTTTGCATGCTTCTAGGTGAACAATGTAAATCAAAGCGACGTAAGAGATCAGAGCTGGCAATAGGGCTGCTTTGATTACTTCTACATACGAAATACCCACATATTCCACCATCAGGAATGCGGCAGCACCCATGATAGGCGGTGTAAGCTGACCATTGGTTGAAGCCGCAACTTCTACCGCGCCTGCTTTTGTACCAGGGAAACCAACACGCTTCATCAGTGGAATGGTGAAGGTACCAGTGGTTACTACGTTAGCAATCGAAGAGCCAGAAACCAGGCCAGATAAGCCAGAAGCCACAACGGCTGCTTTTGCAGGGCCGCCTTTCATGTGACCAAGCAATGAGAATGCGACCTTGATGAAGTAAGCACCTGCGCCCGCACGTTCAAGCATTGCACCAAACAGTACAAACAAGAATACGAATGACGTTGAAACGCCCAGTGCAACACCGAACACACCTTCTGTTGTTAGCCACAAGTGAGACATTGCCTTGTTCAGGCTAGCACCTTTGTGGGCGATAACGTCTGGCATGTGTGGTCCACCAAAGGTGTAAAGTAGGAATACTGCTGCCACAACCATAAGAGGTGGACCTAAAGCGCGTCGTGTTGCCTCAAGCAGTAGAATCATACCGAAGACGGCTGCAACAATATCGAATGTTGTTGGAGCACCAGAACGGCCAGCAAGTTCGGTGTAGAAAATGTAAATATAAGAAGCTGAAAAACTACCAACAAGCGCTAATACCCAGTCGACTGCCGGGATATGGTCCCGCGGCGAGTTCTTCATAGCTGGATAAGCGGTAAATGCTAGGAAAATAGCAAAGGTAAGGTGAATTGCTCGAGCTTCAGTATCGTTTAAAATTCCGAAGTTAAAAATGAACGGCAGCGGAGATGCATACCAAAGTTGGAACAGTGACCAACATAGAGGCACAAACCATAAAATACGGCCTTGGATACCGCGAGGGCTACGCGCACCAGTGTCTGATTGTGCCACCATTTCTTGCACATCTGGAGACGGTGATGTTGTCTGCGTCATGTACTTTATCCTTATTATTGATGGTCTGCCTTTCTTACGAACAACGAGACGTTATTTCTTTCCTATCTAGTGTAGTGAATGGATAGGGAAATGCGTTTTTTGTTCGTCTTTGTCTTAGGCTTGATACGAAGGTAAGTTCGCCAAATTGGAGAAACTTAAAGGTTTGCTCTTTTCACTTAAGTTATTTTTATAAAACGTGAAAAGCCAATAAGGAGGACCAGCCTCCTTATTGGTGTAGTAGGCTTAAAGTAGAATTACTTTAGAAGGCCCACTTCTTTGTAGTATTTTTCTGCACCTGGGTGAAGAGGGATAGAGATACCCGCTTTAACCATGTCTTCTTTTTTCAGGTTAGCAAATGCTGGGTGTAGGCGTTTGAAAGTGTCAAAGTTTTCAAATACTGCCTTAGCAACGTTGTATGCAACTTCATCAGAAACGTCTGAAGTGGTTACCATAGTTGCTGCAACACCGAAGCTGTTTACGTCAGCGTCTGTACCACGATACATACCTGCAGGAACTGTGCTGTATGCGTAGTATGGGTTTTCAGCTACGATCTTGTCGATCTGTGGACCTGTTGCTGAAACCAGTTTTGCGTCACAAGATGTTGTTGCTTCTTTGATTGATCCGTTCGGGTGACCAACCATGTAGATGAATGCATCAATCTTGTTGTCACAAAGCGCTTGTGAACGCTCAGAACCTTTAAGTTCAGAAGCAAGCTTGAAGCTGTCGTTAGTCCAACCCATCGCGTCCATTACAACACCCATAGTTGCACGGTCACCAGAGCCCGGGTTACCAATGTTTACACGCTTACCAGCTAGGTCTGCAACATTGTTAATACCAGCATCGGTACGAGCGATGATGTTGAACGGTTCTGTGTGTAGAGAGAACATAGCGCGTAGTTTTTTGTACTCGCCCTGATCTTTGAACTTACTTGTACCGTTGTAGCCATGGTACTGCCAGTCAGACTGAACAACACCGAAATCTAGTTCACCAGCACGGATGGTGTTAACGTTGTAGATTGAACCACCAGTAGACTCTACAGAACAACGAATGTTGTGGTCTTTGCGGCCCTTGTTCACTAGCTTACAAATCGCACCACCAGTTGGGTAGTAAACACCTGTTACTGAACCAGTACCAATTGTGATGAACTCTTGAGCGTTAACAGCGCCAGCGCCCATTACAGCAGCTGCAATAGCACCAACTTTGATAAGTTTGGTAAATGCCATGAATTTCCCTTCCTTTATTCATTATTAACCCAGAAACAAGTGTAGTTGTTTCTGGAGTTTCCTATTTGGAAACGGCACCTTTTTCAATCCATGTGATGAAAAAGTGTCTGAATAATATCAAAAATTGGCAGAAAATTACTCGAATGTTAAAAGATATAGCTAAAAAATCTAACAAATGATGCCTAGATCTTGTGTTTAATTTGCTACTGACTTTTTTAAAATCAACGGTTTAGTGTTGCTGGGTAGAGAGGAGGGGAGATATTCTAGGATGTGATTTGGATCACGAAGTCAATAGATGTTCGCGATCCATTTATATGGCTGATAATTATGAAACTATGAGCAATTATCCAGCGTATTCAAACAGTTCACAGACTGAGTCAAATAGCTGTTTAGTCGTAACGGAAAGGGTTGGGGTGATAAAGATAGTGTCATCACCTGCGACTACGCCCAGTATGCCTTCTGACTTACCTAGTGAGTCTAGCAAGCGAGCAATCAGTTGAGCAGCGCCAGGGCCTGTGTGTATCACAACTAATGCATTGTTGTGGTCAATATCTAAGACAAGTTCTCTCAAAGAACTTGAAACTGTAGGAACACCCAGCTCAGCAGGAAGACAGTAAACCATCTCCATTTTAGCGTTACGAGTTCGAACCGCGCCAAACTTGGTTAACATACGCGAGACTTTAGACTGGTTGATGCTTTCAAAGCCTTCATGCTTAAGGGCATCAACAATTTCGCCTTGTGAACCAAAACGTTCTTCTTTTAGCAGCGCTTTAAAAGCACGAACCAAGTTGTCTTGTTTTTCTGTATTGCGCATATGTCATTCTTATTCATTAACAAAGATGTTTGCATATTCTCGCATACATATTCAATTTTAGCCAAAACAACCCGGTAATTTGTTAGTCATATCACTGTAAATATTTAATAGAATAATGTGTTATTTGCGACGACTTATTTTGTTATTTCAGTCGATTATCGCCATAATGCGAACTTGCTGTGTAGCACGGTTTTACTGACTTGCGCGAAGTCGCAAAGCTGGCGTTAATTGATTGTAATCACTTTGTGATTAATATAGTTTTTTAACTTTAATTTAGCTCAAGAATTACCCTACCAAGAATTTATAAGAGAAAGCTCTCAAGGAGAATAACAATGAAAGTAGCTGTTATTGGTGCCGCTGGTGGCATCGGTCAAGCCCTAGCCCTACTACTTAAGAATCGCCTACCTGCTGGTTCAGATCTTGCACTTTACGACATCGCACCGGTAACTCCGGGTGTTGCTGCTGATCTTAGCCATATCCCAACACCTGTTTCGATCAAAGGTTACGCGGGTGAAGATCCAACACCTGCACTAGAAGGTGCGGATGTTGTACTTATCTCTGCGGGCGTTGCTCGTAAGCCTGGTATGGATCGTGCGGATCTTTTCAATGTGAACGCTGGCATTGTTAAGTCTCTTGCAGAGAAGATTGCGGTTGTATGTCCAAAAGCTTGTGTTGGTATCATTACTAACCCTGTAAACACGACTGTGCCAATCGCTGCTGAAGTTCTTAAGAAAGCGGGCGTATACGACAAGCGTCGTCTATTCGGTGTTACTACTCTGGATGTAATTCGTTCTGAAACTTTTGTTGCTGAGCTAAAAGACAAAGATCCAGGCGACATTCGCGTTCCTGTTATCGGTGGTCACTCTGGTGTGACTATTCTTCCTCTTCTTTCTCAAGTTGAAGGCGTAGAGTTCACTGACGAAGAAATCGCAGCATTAACGACTCGTATCCAAAATGCAGGTACTGAAGTTGTAGAAGCTAAAGCGGGCGGCGGTAGTGCAACACTATCTATGGGCCAAGCAGCTTGTCGTTTCGGTCTTGCTCTAGTGAAAGCTCTACAAGGTGAAGAGAACGTCATCGAGTGTGCATACGTTGAAGGTGAAGGCGAGCACGCACCATTCTTTGCTCAACCAGTTAAGCTAGGTAAAGAGGGCGCAGAAGCTATCCTTAGCTACGGTGAATTGAGCGATTTCGAACGTAATGCTTTAGACAGCATGCTTGAAACGCTAAATGGCGATATCGAGATTGGTGTTGAATTCGCTAAGTAAGCGAGACGCTATTTAATTCAGCCTAAAGCTAATTAATAAGAGCCGGTCATTATGATCGGCTTTTTTGATCCTAGAGTTCAAGCTACTCGTATTCGCTTTTAACACTAAGTTGAAGGGAAATGTTATGGCTACTGTTCAGAAAGGTATGAATGTCGAATATTTGGGGCACTTAGGAAAAGTATTGGTAATTGATGAGCAAGAGCAGTATGCCTTAGTAGAGACTTACAATGGGCATGAGCAATATGCAGTGCCAATGGAAGAGCTTGAAGAAATTGAAGCTCAACTGCCACTATCATTGGAAGCTAGTCGATATTGAACTTGGTTCCTTTACAAATATTTGTTCAAAACTAAAAAAGAGCCCAGAGGCTCTTTTTTGTTATTTATATAGAAACTTGTCTATTAACCTGCTTACTTGCTGCGTTTAACAGCTAAGTGTGCGAGAGTGGTTAGCGCTTGTTTATATTCAGAGTCAGGAAGTACAGAAAGCTCAGCGATGGCTTTATCGGCCTCTTCGTAGGCTTTATTTGTTGTGTACTCTAAAGAGCCTGTCTCTTTCATCACAGCCATAATGTCGTCGAGGCGTTCCATTCCGTTGGCTTTTTCAATCGCTTCACGAATCATGCTTGCTTGCTCAGGAGAGCCATTGTGCATTGCATACAGAAGAGGCAAGGTTGGTTTACCTTCTGCTAGGTCATCACCAACGTTCTTACCCATCTCTTTACCATCTGCGGTGTAATCCATCACATCATCAATCAGCTGGAATGCAGTACCTAGGTATTTACCATAGTTTTGCATTGCCGTTTCGATCTCTGGTGATGATTCCGTCAGGATCGCGCCAATTTGAGTCGCAGCTTCAAACAGGCGAGCTGTCTTAGAATAGATAACTTGCATGTAGCTTTCTTCAGTGGTGTCAGGGTTGTTGCAGTTCATTAATTGCTGAACTTCACCCTCGGCAATCACGTTTACCGCTTCACTCATTAACTCGAGGATCTTTAAAGATCCTAGCGTCGTCATCATTTGGAATGAGCGCGTGTAAATAAAGTCACCCACCAAAACACTGGCAGCATTACCAAAGGCTGCGTTGGCGGTTGCCTTACCACGTCTCATGTCTGATTCGTCGACAACATCGTCATGAAGCAGAGTCGCGGTATGAATAAACTCAATAAAGGCTGCAGAGGTAATATGTGCTTCGCCTTGGTAACCAAGAGCACGAGCAGATAAAAGAGCAAGCAAAGGGCGCAGGCGTTTGCCGCCGCCGCTAACGATATAAAAACCAAGCTGGTTGATTAAACTTACGTCAGAATTAAGTTGGGCTTGAATTGTTTCATTCACTTTTGCCATATCATTGGCAGTAAGCGTTTGGATAGCTTTAAAATCCATTGTTCATCCGGCTGAAGTTAGACCCTGTAAGGTTTATACGTTGTATTAATTGTTGAATAATACACTAAAAAACGTTGATTAATACATCACTTAAGGGCATGATTGCCGCACTTTTCTTTGGCGAACAGGTTTTCGCCAATTTTTTAAAAATATGGCTTGTCATAGCGCCATGATTCCCGTAGAATCTGCGCCCTATTGATTAGTTTAGCGCACACCCGAGTTGTACAAATAACAACCATAGGCTGTGCGGAAAAAGCGGAGTAAAATATGTACGCTGTTTTCCAATCTGGTGGCAAACAACACCGAGTAAGCGAAGGTCAAACACTTCGTTTAGAGAAATTAGACGTTGAAACTGGTGCAACTGTAGAATTTGATAAAGTTCTTCTTGTTGCTAATGGCGGAGAAATCGCTGTTGGTGCACCTCTTGTTGAAGGTGGTAAGGTTACTGCGGAAGTAGTACAACACGGTCGTGGCGATAAAGTAAAAATCGTTAAGTTCCGTCGTCGTAAGCACTCTCGTAAGCAAGCTGGTCACCGTCAGTGGTTCACAGAAGTGAAAATCACTGGCATTAACGCTTAAGTATTAGGAGAGTTTAACAATGGCACATAAAAAAGCTGGCGGTTCTACTAATAACGGCCGCGATTCAGAAAGCAAACGTCTTGGTGTTAAGCGTTTCGGTGGCGAATCTGTTCTTGCAGGTAACATCATCGTACGTCAACGTGGTACTAAGTTCCACGCTGGCACAAACGTTGGCATCGGTAAAGACCACACTCTTTTCGCTCTTACTGAAGGTAAAGTGAAATTTGCTGTTAAAGGTCCTAAAAACCGTAAGTTCGTAAGCATCGAAGCTGAGTAATTTAATCTTTAATTAGATTTTATTATAGCTTTCAAGCTGAATTCAAAAGCCCTGCCGATTCGGCAGGGTTTTTTATTTATAACGAGAATAAAAAAGTAGACGCTCTTGTTTAAGCTTTAACAAGTTTCAAGCAAAGAACCTCTCCTTATTTGTTCCTTGGTTGCAGGTCGGCCTAGATCTTAGGTGATCGATCTAAACTCGGATCTGCTAGAATTTATATCACTCCTTGATGAGTGGTAACGCAACGTAAGTGCGGAGTTAAAAAATGAAATTCGTTGATGAAGCGGTAGTAAAAATAGAAGCCGGTGATGGCGGTAATGGTACAGTAAGCTTTTGGCGCGAGAAATTCGTCGCTAAAGGTGGCCCTGACGGTGGTGATGGCGGTGATGGCGGTGATGTTTACATCCAAGCCGATGAAAACCTAAACACATTGATCGATTACCGTTTCCAACGCTTTTACAACGCAGAGCGTGGTGAGAACGGTCGCGGCGGTAACTGTACTGGTAAACGTGGTAAAGACATCACGTTGAAAGTGCCTGTAGGTACTCGCGCTGTTGATATCCATACTAATGAAATCGTTGCCGAAGTTGCTGAGCATGGCAAGAAGGTGATGGTTGGTAAAGGCGGCTGGCACGGTCTTGGTAACACGCGTTTCAAATCGTCTGTTAACCGCGCTCCTCGTCAAAAGACAATGGGTACTAAAGGTGAAGTTCGTGAACTGCGTTTAGAACTTCTTCTATTAGCTGACGTTGGTATGCTTGGCCTACCAAATGCGGGTAAGTCGACCTTTATCCGCTCTGTTTCTGCTGCGAAGCCAAAAGTAGCTGATTACCCGTTCACAACCTTGATCCCAAGCTTGGGTGTTGTGAGTGTGGTTCCTGAGAAGAGCTTTGTTGTTGCCGATATCCCGGGCCTGATCGAAGGCGCAGCTGACGGTGCTGGTCTTGGCATTCGCTTCTTGAAACACCTTGAGCGTTGTCGTGTGCTTCTACACATGATCGATATCATGCCGATCGACGGCTCTGATCCTATTCAGAATGCACTAACGATCATTGATGAGCTTGAGCAGTACAGTGAAAAAGTAGCACAAAAACCTCGTTGGTTGGTGTTCAATAAAGTTGACCTAATGCCGGAAGAAGAAGCTGACGAAAAGATTCAAGAAATCATCGATGCTTTAGGCTGGGAAGACGAGTACTTCAAGATCTCTGCAGTGAACAAGGTGGGCACTAAAGATCTTTGCTTCAAGCTTGGTGAGTTCATGGAGAACCTACCACGTGAAGTAGAAGAAGTTGCAGAAGAAGAAAAAGTCGACTTTATGTGGGATGACTACCATAAAGATGCGATGAGCGGCAAAAATGTCGTTACCGAAGATGATGACGACTGGGATGATTGGGATGACGAAGAAGATGACGGTCATGTTATCTACGTTCGTGACTAATTGAGCCAATTAGATAAAAACCGCAATTAATATTGCGGTTTTTTTGTATCTAAATCATGAACAGAGTTTTATTGTTAAGGCAAAATTTACCTCTTACGTATTAACGCCAATGGGAAGGAAATCATGGCATCAAAACAAAGAGCGATCTCAAGGCTCGTTGCTCAGTCAGGGCAAATGTTATTAGCGCACGGCGCGGAAAGCACTTTAGTTGGCGACATTATGCGTCGTATCGGTATTGCTTGTGGAGTCGATGAGGTCGAGGTTGCCCTGTCTGCCAATGCGCTTGTTGTGACCACAGTAATGAATGATCACTGTATTACGACCACTCGAAGTTGTGCAGATCGTGGTATCAACATGCAGGTGATCACCGACATTCAACGCGTGTGTATCATGATGGAGAAAGGGATCCTCGATTATGGACTGGCATATAAAAAGATCCAAAATATCAGCCCTGAGCGCTACAACCGCTGGTTAGTGGTCGTAATGATTGGCCTATCTTGCGCTTCTTTTAGTCGTCTTGCGGGCGGAGATTGGCAGGTTTTCATGATGACCTTTATTGCGTCTGCTTGTGGCATGATCGTCAGGCAGGAAATTGGTCATCGCCATTTTAACCCACTGTTAAACTTTGCAATCACAGCTTTTGTCACCACGACTATCTCTGCTCAAGCTGTTCTCTATAATATTGGTGGCCAACCAACCATCGTAATGGCTTCATCAGTATTGATGCTCGTACCGGGTTTCCCACTGATTAATTCCGTTGCAGACATGCTCAAAGGGCACATCAATATGGGGTTGGCTCGCTTTACCATGGCAAGCTTGCTTACTTTGGCGACTAGCTTAGGCATTGTTGCTGCAATGAGTTTATCTGGTGTTTGGGGATGGGCGAGCTAATGAGTACCTTCGAACTGTTTTTAGGCTTACTCAACGATATGTTTTTCGCAGCGATTCCGGCTGTCGGATTCGCATTGGTGTTTAACGTTCCGCAACGCGCTTTGATTTATTGTGCACTTGGCGGCTCTATCGGTCACGGTAGCCGTTATTTGATGATGCACTTTGGGATTCCAATTGAATGGGCAACCTTCTTTGCTGCGACTGTGGTTGGCATGATTGGTGTGCATTGGTCGCATAAACTGTTGGCGCACCCTAAGGTATTTACAGTTGCGGCGTTGATTCCTATGGTTCCGGGCGTCTTTGCCTTTAAAGCAATGATTGCCATGGTTGAGATTAATAGGGCTGGGTATAGTCCCGAACTGTTAGCGATGTTGATGGAGAATTTTTTGAAATCGATGTTCATTATCGCAGGGCTAGCGGTTGGCTTAGCTGTACCAGGGCTGTTATTCTACCGACGCAGACCTATCGTCTAGCATCAATTCTTTCAGTTAAGGACAGGACTTTCGATTTATGATCATCAGTATGATTGCAGCAATGGCCAATAACCGTGTAATAGGTAAAGATAATCAGATGCCTTGGCATTTACCTGCGGACTTCGCATGGTTCAAGCGCTCAACGATGGGTAAACCTGTAGTCATGGGCCGTAAAACCTATGATTCGATTGGACGTCCTTTACCTGGTCGATTAAACATTGTGATCAGCCGTGATGCGAACTTGGAAATTGAAGGAGTGACCACGGTAACTTCGATTGAAAAAGCTCTGGATCTAGTCAGCGATGTTGAAGAGGTGATGATCATCGGTGGTGGCTCAATCTATGAAAGCTGCCTACCTAAAGCAGATAAGCTGTACCTGACTTATATCGATTTTGATGTTGATGGTGATACTCAATTCCCTAATTGGGGAGAAGGTTGGAAGCAGAGCTTTAGCGATACGTATCAAGCGGATGAGAAAAACAAACACAATATGGAGTTTGTGATCCTTGAACGTTAACCGTGGTTATCAATAGCTAGTCTCAGAAAAACGCTTGCGTTACTGTACCAAGGTAGCGCAAGCTTCTCGTATCTCGTATCTCGTATCTCGTATCTCGTATCTCGTATCTCGTATCTCTTTTTTATAACGCTTTTTGCGTAAAAAACTGTTTATCTTCCCAGCGAAGTACAGTCAGCTCTCCTCCCCAAACACATCCCGTGTCTAGTCCTATTACATCTTTACCTTGATAGCCTTCAAGTGCAGCCCAGTGGCCAAAAACAACCGTTTTATCTAATTTGATGCGCTGTGGTAGGTCAAACCATGGCACTAATGGTTCATTAGTAATTTCACTTGGTGGTAGTTTGCATGCCATGTCGAGCCGAGCATTGGTAAAGCAGAAACGCATTCGGGTAAGGCTGTTGATCGCATAACGGTAACGTTCAATATCTTGCAAATTAACGTCCCATAGATCGGGTGTATTACTATACATATTCTCGATGAGCCACTGCCACTTTTCCGATCGTAATAGCGTGACGATTTCTTGATTCTCTATGCGAGCTCGTTCAAGGTTCCATTGTGGCGAAATACCTGCGTGAGACATTATGAATTCAGGATGCTCTTGAATTAACGGTTGCTGCCTCAACCATTCGAGTAGAGACTCACGATCTTCAGCATCTAGGATAGCTTGCGTCTTATCTTTAGGCTTTGCTGGAAATAACCCTAGAGATACCGCAAGCAGGTGTAGGTCGTGATTGCCCAATACCACCTTTGCGGAATCGCCTAAACTGCGAATAAAACGCAGTGTTTCTAGAGATTTAGGGCCTCGGGCAACTAAGTCACCAGCGACCCACAAGGTATCGTGTTGTTGATTAAAGTTGATGGTTTCGAGCAATAACTGAAGTTCGTCGAAGCATCCTTGGATGTCTCCGACAATATAATTCGACACAGTATTTTCCTGTAGCTGCAAAGGTAGTTAGTTAAGAATATTAGGAATGGCGAGTCTGAATGGGTCGACTTCGGCAATAAAATCGATGCCCTTATGATCGGTCATGACATAGTGACCTTGCATGACACCCACGGGTGTTTCGATAACAGTACCACTGGTGTAAGTGTATTCGTCATTGGACTCGATAATCGGTTGCTGACCAACCACGCCATCGCCTTCAATCGTCAGTTGCTTGCCGTTAGAGTCGGTAATTAACCAACGACGTGACATTAGTTGAACCGTGCTTTTACTTAGGTTTTTGATAGTAATGATGTAGGCGAAGACGTAACGATTCTTCGTAGGTTCAGACTGCTCTTCTATGTACTTAGAGTGAACCTGGCATTTGATACAAGGCGTAGATATATCCATATTCGCACCTTTTGTTGTTGATATACTTAATGTAATTAAAGTATTACATAAAAAAGGCTCCTAACCGAAGTGTAGGAGCCTTTTTTATTTTATTTGTCAGCGTTGTGGCTGTCGTGCAACCAGTTCGCCATATCGACAAACTGTTCGAGTGTTAGGTTCTCAGGGCGCATGCTTGGGTTGATGCCAAGCTCTTCTAGTACGTCCTTATCAATCAAACTCTTGTAGCAGTTACGAACGGTTTTACGACGTTGGTTAAAGCCTTCACGACATACACGATCTAGCCATTTTAGGTCTTTAGCCGGGTAAGGCAGCACTTCATATGGCTGAAGACGCACAACTGCAGAATCTACCTTCGGTGGCGGAACGAAAGCCGTTGGTGGTACTTCCAGTACAGGTGTGACTTTACAGTAGTATTGAGCCATTACCGTCAGACGACCGTATGCTTTGCTACCAGGGCCTGCAGCTAAGCGGTTCACTACTTCTTTTTGTAGCATAAAGTGCATGTCTTGGATGTCTTTATGGAATTCAAAAAGGTGGAACATCAGCGGTGTCGAGATGTTGTATGGCAAGTTACCAAAGATACGAAGCTTATTGTTTGGTTTAACAAGTTGCTCGAAGTCGAACTTCATCGCATCACCTTCGTGGATCGTCAGCTTATCAGCTAGGTCCGGGTGGTTACGAAGACGTTCTGCAAGGTCTCTATCCAATTCGATAACAGTAAATTTATCGACAAGCTTACCTACCGGCTCAGTAATTGCGCCAAGGCCAGGGCCGATCTCTACTAGGTTTTGACCTGGTAGTGGGTTAATGCTCGATACGATGCCATCAATAATGTATGGATCGTTAAGGAAGTTTTGACCAAAACGTTTACGCGCTTTGTGTCCTAAGTGGACATCATTTCTCATTGCTTTTTCTCTACTAATTCAATGGCGTGCGTGAGCGCTGTTCTAAAGCTCCCTGTATCGGCTTGGCCTTTCCCGGCCAAGTCTAAGGCGGTACCGTGGTCGACTGATGTGCGAATAAACGGTAAGCCAAGCGTGATGTTCACTGAGCGACCAAACCCTTTGTATTTCAATACCGGGAGTACTTGGTCGTGATACATACCTAAAACAGCATCTGCATCTTGCAAATATTTTTCATTAAAGATGGTGTCTGCTGGCAATGGGCCAACCAAATTAATCCCATCTTTTTGACGAATTTTTTCTAGCGTAGGGGTGATGGTTTCAATTTCTTCACGTCCTAAACAACCATCTTCACCGGCATGTGGATTCAAACCACATACGTAGATAGTTGGTCTCTCAATCGCAAACTTTTCGACCAAATCTTTATTCAGAATCGCAATGATTTGCTCTAATCTGTCTGCAGTCACTGCTTGAGATACATTAGCTAGTGGGATATGTGTTGTTACTAATGCAACACGCAGCCCTTCTGTTGCCAACATCATCACCACAAGTGGCGTGTTGGACTTCTCTGCAAAGAACTCGGTATGGCCGCTAAAAGCAACGCCAGCTCGGTTAATTACACCCTTGTGAACGGGGCCGGTGACAATAGCATCAAATTCATCATTCATACAGCCAATTGCTGAGGTTTCTAAAGTATTTAATACGTAATGACCATTGGCTTCGTTAAGTTGACCTGCAACCGCGCTTTCAGCAAGTGGGATGTGTTTCACAACCAATGTGCCAGAGCGTTGCGGCTGCTTAGGTGCAGCAGCGTCGTAATCTAACAGTTCTACTTCAATACCCAGCAGTTCAGCACGTTCCGCGAGTAGGTTTTTATCTGCACAAACCACAAGTTGATGAGGCCAGCTTTCTTGAGATAGCGCTAGAGTTAAGTCTGGTCCTATCCCTGCTGGTTCACCCGCGGTAATGACAATACGTTTAGTTGTCATCTTGGTCGTCCTCAACCATTTCCACAAAGGCACTTGCTCGTACTTCTTGCAGCCAAGCCCCAGCTTCTTCGTTGAACTTACGGTTAAATAAAATTTGGTAAGCTTTGTTTTTCAAAGCTGAATCAGTACGGTCGACTTCACGGCGGTCCAGTACTTCGACAATGTGCCAGCCATGAACGGTTTTAAATGGCGCACTAACTTTACCTTCCGGCAGTGTTTCTACTTGGTGTTTGAATTCAGGTACGTACAAATCCGGTGTTTGGTAGCCTAACTCACCGTCCTGAACGGCTGAGCCCGGGTCTTGGCTGTATTGCTGAGCCATGTCACCGAAGCTTGCTTCACCTGCATTTACACGACGAGTGATCTCTTCAAGCTGCTCTTTAGCACCATCATCGCTTAGGATTACAGTTGGTTTTATCAGGATATGACGAGCATTCACTTCGGTAACTGCTACAGTCTCTAAGCCTTTCACATCTTCAATTTTTAGAATGTGGAAGCCGACGCCGCTGCGGAAAGGACCAATGATGCTGCCTTTATTTTGCATTTTGATTTGGTCTGCAAAGATGGTTGGCATCTCTTCTTTACGCATCCAACCCCAATCACCACCTTGTAGGGCTTTAGGGCCTTTAGAGTAAGTATAAGCCATAGTGCTGAAGTCTTTACCAGAGTTAAGTTCTTCAACAAGTTCTTTGGCTTGAGCTTCTAGCTCTTCTTTGGTTTGGTCATCGTTGAAACGAAGCTGAATGTGCCCAATCTTGTATTGAACTGTCGCATTCGTCTCTTGAGCAAGGATATCTGCTAGGTTGTCTACTTCTGCTGGAAGAATGTTGATACGGCGACGAACAAGAGCATTACGAGCTTCACTTGCCGCGATCTCTTTTCTTACCTGCTCGCGAAACGCGTTGTAGCTTAGGCCTTCTTCTGCAACCGATGCGGTGAGTTGCTCTACGGTTTGGTTGTTGTCTTTGGCGATGCCCTCAATCGCTTGATCAAGTCGAGCATCATCAATACGAACACCGATACGTTCTGCTTCTTGAGTCTGGATGGTATCGATAATTAACTTTTCAAGTACTTGCTCATCAAGCACGTCTTGAGAGGGTAATGTCTGACCGCTTTTCTTCGCATTTGCTCGTAGCGTTTTCATCGATGTATCGATGTCGCTCTGCAAGATCACGCCCTCGTTGACGATCACTCTTACGCTATCGAGTTCAACTGGTGCAGCAAAGCTTGTTGATACAGTGCAAGCTGCTGCGATAGCGATTAATGTGCGTTTCCACAATGTCATGTGTAATCCTTTAAATTTACTGATGTGTTATCAATAAAGAAAATTAGTTATTTAAGAAGAATGGGCGACCGTAGCTCAAAGAGTTATCGGAACTGCTATCCCCAACTGCGCCAGAATCAGAGCCGATATTGGTACCAAAGCCAATAATACCGAAGTTCACACTGAAGTTGTTTTCATAAATCGGTTGTGCTGAAGGATTGTTGATATCTCTTTCTGTCCATTCTTGAAGTTGGTTACTGTAGGTAAAACCAATATACCAACAATCTGATCTGTAGTTTAAACGGGCTAGCCATTCTAAGTTTTCTTGAGTCGTTAAATCATAAAAATACTGTGCACTCGCGCTCCATTTTGCGGATATCTTATATGCACCTAGCAAACCAGCTTGTGAGATACCATCTCTTGTGATGGACGATACGTCAAAATCTACAGTTTCATTTATGTATTCTTCGGTTACATAACGATAGTTTGTTTGTATATAACCTTCTGCAAATCGGTACTCAAGTGTACTGTTCGCTAATTGCATTGCAGAAGAGTCGATATCGTATTGCACGCCACCATGATAGAAAAGGAAATCATCATAGTTGAAGTCCATTTCAATAGCCCAGGAAGAATAATTGGTTTTCTCATTAGCCCCTTCACTACTCAGGGTTTGCTTTGTATCTTTATCAAAATAAAATATTTGACCAAAGGATATATTTAACCTTTCTTTATATTCGTCATCAAAGAAACGAGATGATGCGCCATAGCTGACTTGGTTTGCTGCAGCTATTTGATCTACACCGCTGTATTTTCGGCTTCTAAATAGACCGTAGTAGTCGGTTTGTAGTAGCGTCGTGTCGTACAAGCCAATATTACTTTGATCTTTCTCTGGAACATAAAGATACTGCACCTGTGGTTCTAAGGTTTGAGTGTAGTTACCAACAACAGTGGTACCTCGCTCAAGAACAATTCCAGCATGGCTTCTAAATTCAGGTATGACACGAGACACGCTATCTTCAAGCCCGTAATATGGGTTCTTATTATCTGGGTTGTTATTAATATATTCATTACTTGTATCAACACCATCAAGATCCTGCTGATAGTACGTACCAAGCAGTCGAGCTTCTGTAGTCCAAGTTCCCCAAGTATTTCCTACAGGAATCGTAATGCCAGGCTCAACATGTAGTCGTGTAGCGGATGGTTTGCCCGATGCATCTGTATCGAACAATGACACATGACTAATGAGGTCAAAATCTAAATACTCCATGATCTCTGGAGCATAGTAGTTGTATTCAAGTTGTGGCATTAACCTGTAAGGTAGGTTGTTTGTTGAGTTTGTCAGAACTTGGAAATCTCGGACGAGTATAGAAGCATCCCAATTTTGTGAGCGATAGGTCGCTTGCCCCTCTTGCAATAACTGCCCGTCTTCCCTGTTACCTATACTAGAGCCATTGATATCTCTGAAGTAATCTACATCACTTACTTTTGAGTAGTCCACTTCAAACAACCAAGACTCTTGGAAGATACCTGAGTGTTCTAGTTGGGCTCCCCAGCGAGCCCCTTTCTCTGGATTTTTTGCATCGTCGGGTAAGTATTCTGATTTAATATTACCGGAGCCAAATTCACTTAAGTACCTGAATTTATTGTCTAACTGAGTGCCTCGCTCTTGCATGTACTTGAACGTCGTTTCCAAGTCATAGTTTGGTGCCAAGTTCCAATACACAGGGATCTCGGCTTCAAACCCGTCGCTTGAACCGTAAGATACGGTTGGGTATAGGAAACCTGTCTTACGAGTGTCACCAACTGGTACGGTCAAGTAAGGCAAGTAGAAGACGGGAACACTTTGAATTTCAAAACGTGGGTTATAAAAAGTAGCCTGCTCTTCGTCTTGATCGACACTAATGCTTGATGCTCTCAGACGCCACGCATTGTCCCCAATAGGACAAGAGGTGATCGAACCATCTTCGATCTCATAAACCGCTTTACCTGTTTTTGCGATATAAACTGCATCGCCACGGCCTGGTTCACATAGAAATTCGTAGTCGGTGTTTTCTAGCGTCATTTCATCAGTCGTCAGATTATTAGTTGCTCTGTCTGATATTGATTTAATTTGACCATCACTAAAGTTTACGTTGCCTTCAGCTACAACGATGTTTTCTTGCTGATGCAGAGTTACGTTATCAGCAAGGATTGTTTTGTTTCCTTGCGTAACTCTGACATCACCTGAATATATTGCCTTGTCACCATTGATAGCCTCTAAGCGATCTGACTCAACATGAGCGGGTAGTTGAGTCTCGTTTTCTGCAGCGGGCTCGATCAAGCATTGATCTATAGAGGGCATTTCCTGCACACTACTATCGGTTATTGTTTCAGCTTGAGTTGTCGACACGTATAACGCCGTACTTATAGACGCGGCTAACAAGGTGCGGGAAAAAGATTGCATGAAGTTGAACTATCCTGTGTCACTAGATGAAGGGTTGATCTAGTATCAATCCAATTAATAAAGCATTTTCCTTATGATAAAGGAAATATTAGCATTCAGCATCATCAGACAGCATTACTCAGATAAAATTCATAGATAGAGAACACATAATGCAAATATTTGGCAAAATTTTGGGCGCTTTCTTTGGCTTTCTATTTGGAGGGCCACTTGGTTTAGTTTTTGGTCTATTTTTAGGACACCAATTCGATAAAGCTCGCCGATTGAACCAATCTGGGTTCAACACCTCTGGTTTTGGGCGTGGTCCAAACCAAGCTGAAAGACAAAACGAGTTTTTCAAATCTGCATTTGCGGTTATGGGGCATGTTGCTAAAGCGAAAGGCCAAGTAACTCGCGAAGAGATTCAACTGGCTTCCACTATGATGGAGCGTATGAATCTTCATGGTGAACAGCGCAGAGCGGCGCAAGATGCATTCCGCGAAGGAAAAGAGAGTGACTTCCCGTTAAATGATGTCCTTGAACGAGTCAAAATCTCATCGGGTGGACGTTTTGACCTTCTTCAGTTCTTCTTGGAGCTTCAAGTATCAGCAGCATTCGCTGATGGAAGCCTGCATCCAAGTGAGCGTCAGGTTCTTCATAAGATTGCTCAAGGTCTTGGCTTTTCTGCCGAGCAACTTGAGCGCCGTTTACAGATGCAAGAGGCGGCATTTCGCTTCCAACAGCAGGGCGGAAGCTTCGGCGGCGGTCATCACCAAGGGCAGTCGTCTGGTTGGCAACAAGCATCACAACAAAACCAACTTGGCGATGCATTTAAGGTGCTAGGTGTAAGTGAAAGTGCGGATGGCAAGGAAGTGAAAAAGGCCTACCGTAAGCTGATGAATGAGCACCACCCAGATAAACTGATGGCGAAAGGTCTCCCGCCAGAAATGATGAACGTTGCAAAAGAGAAATCGCAAGAAATTCAAAATGCTTACGACCTAATTAAGAAGGTCAAAGGGTTTAAGTAATCGAACATAAGGCCGAGTAATGGTAAGACGTTACTCGGCTTTTTTATTTAAAGGAATAAATATGACTATCAGTTATCAAGATGTTCTGGGCTTTTGGTTTGATGAGCTAACACCAAAGGATTGGTTTACTGGTGGTGAACACATTGATGCTTTGATTAAAGAGCGATTCTCGGATTTACACCAAGCTGCAACTCAGGGGGAGCTGTTTGAATGGCGACAAATTGCACAAGGGCGCTTAGCTGAGATTATTGTATTGGACCAGTTTTCAAGAAACATCGGCAGAAATAGCCCTGCTGCATTTTCAGCTGACCCTATGGCGTTAGCATTGGCACAGGAAGCGGTAGCGGGTGGTTTTGACCATCAACTTGACCAGCAGCAGAAAAGCTTTCTTTACATGCCTTATATGCACAGTGAATCTCTATTAATTCACGAACAGGCGGTCGAGTTGTTTTCTCAAACGGGATTAGAACATAATTTGGATTTTGAGTTTAAGCACAAGGTTATCATCGAGCGTTTTGGTCGCTACCCGCACCGTAATGAAGTGTTAGGAAGAGCATCAACACCAGAAGAAGTTGAATTCTTGCAGCAGCCTGGTTCAAGTTTTTAGCTCTAGAACACAGTGAAATAGATGAAAAGAGGCTAGTGGTTAATATACCACTAGCCTCTTTTTTGTTTTAGTCGTGAGCGACTGGCAGCAAGCTATTTTGCTTGGTTGAGTGACCAATCGTACTCATAGCTGATTTTGTCGGTATTCTTTACAGGCTCAGCTCGATATTGATCTAAGTGTTGAATCAGCTGCTGTTGGTTACCAAAGTCCACTGTGAACCACTCATAAATCGATGATAGCTGGAGCTTATTGCCTTTAACCACCACACCTTTGTCACTATTCACAAACTCAGAGGCTGCTTGTTCCAGTAGAGTTTCTGTGTTGTCAGAAGTAAAGGCTTGAGGCTGGAGGTTTGGACACCCTAGGCTGGCACAGTTTACGGCGTAGTGTGTGCGTGGATCTCGCCATATTGGTCTTAGGATGCGGTGCTCAATGTCGTTGAGTGTCAGTGATTTACCATTTACTGATACGACATCATCTCCCCATGGCCCAAAGCTAAACAGACCGCCGAGTTTAGTGATAGATTTTACTGGGTAGGCATCGAGAATTAATTCAACAGTCACGGCATTGTATAGATTGACCCAGTAAGCGTACTGCTCTGCTTTTGGGTACTCGAGTGGGTTCATCTGCTCTAACTGCTTGATGTATTGTTTCAGCTTTGACTTATCTGTAGCGGTCACTGCTTGATAACGAACTAACGTATTTTGCCCTTGTTTAACCAAGTAGCTATCGAGGAATTGCTGCCAGCTTTGATGAGAAACTTGTTCTGAGTTGGCCTCATTACTTTGATTCCAGTACGGCCACAGTTCAGACTTAGGTGCCGACCAAGCTAAGGTTGAAAAAAGTAGGCTGATAATAACGAGTAGTTGTTTCATGGCATTCTCCTGATAGCTGACTACTAAGACCTTATGCTTTACGATTTTCTTTCATGGCTCTTTAGTTAAATAACAGATCAGAGTTTGTAGACACTTTAGACTAAAGCTGAACCAAATAAAAAAGGTTGGCACTTGGCCAACCTTTGGATTTATTTAGAAACGTCTCATTATTTTAGGAAGCTAGGAATCTTAGCTTCAAACTCTGAAATCTTATCAGCGTGTTGCAGCGTTAGACCGATGTTGTCTAAACCGTTCAGTAGGCAGTGACGACGGAACTCATCAATTTCAAACGAGTATTGTTTGCCATTTGCGCTCACTTTCATTGCTTCTAGATCAACGGTAACCTCTGCGCCTTCGTTCGCTTCTACGAATTGGAAAATCTCATCCACTTCTTGCTCAGTCAATCGAACAGGAACCATTTGGTTGTTGATTGAGTTACCGTAGAAGATGTCTGCAAAGCTTGGCGCAATCATCACTTGGATGCCGTAATCAGCAAGTGCCCAAGGTGCGTGTTCACGAGATGAACCACAACCAAAGTTTTCACGAGCAAGCAGGATTGAAGCGCCTTGGTAACGCGGAGCATTCATCACGAATTCTGGGTTTGGCTGTTCGCCAGCATCGTCTAGGAAGCGCCAGTCATGGAATAAGTGCTTACCAAAACCAATGCGGTTCACTTTCTGTAGGAACTGCTTTGGAATGATCGCATCAGTATCGATGTTGGCCGTATCTAGAGGAACGACTAATCCGGTGTGTTGTTGAAAACCTGACATGTTAAATCCTCTAATTAAAGTTTACGAATATCGACGAAGTGACCTGCGATAGCGGCTGCGGCTGCCATTGCAGGGCTAACTAGGTGCGTACGACCATCACGGCCTTGGCGACCTTCAAAGTTACGGTTTGATGTAGACGCGCAGCGCTCTTGTGGACCAAGGCGGTCGTTGTTCATTGCAAGACACATAGAACAACCTGGTAGGCGCCACTCAAAACCTGCTTCTTTGAAGATAACATCCAAACCTTCCGCTTCAGCTTGCGCTTTTACTTGCTCAGAGCCCGGAACGATCAGCGCTTGTACATGTTCAGCCACTTGGCGACCTTTCGCTACCGCTGCTGCAGCACGCATGTCTTCGATGCGAGAGTTAGTACAAGAGCCAACAAACACTTTATCTACGTTGTAATCTGATAGAGATTTACCCGCTTCTAGGCCCATGTATGCCAATGCTTTTTCAGCTGATGCTTTTTCAACAGGGTCTGCGAAGCTTTCTGGTGCTGGGATAGGCGCATCAACAGAAATTACCTGACCAGGGTTAGTACCCCAAGTGACTTGCGGCTTGATGTCTGCCGCTTCTAGAGTTACGACAGCATCAAACTCTGCGTCAGCATCGGTTTTTAGTGTGTTCCAGTATTCAACGGCTGCGTCAAACTCTTCACCTTCTGGAGAGAACTTGCGACCCTTGATGTATTCGTAGGTGGTTTCATCCGGTGCAATTAGTCCTGCTTTAGCACCCAACTCGATAGCCATGTTACATACTGTCATACGACCTTCCATCGTAAGGTCAGTAATCGCCTCACCACAGAATTCAACCACGTAGCCAGTACCGCCTGCCGCTGTTGTTTTACCAATGATCGCTAGCACGATATCTTTGGCAGTGATGCCTGGAGCAACCTTGCCTTTTACTTCGATCTTCATGGTTTTAGCGCGAGCTTGTTTTAGCGTTTGAGTTGCTAGAACGTGCTCAACTTCTGAAGTACCGATACCGAATGCTAATGAACCAAATGCACCGTGTGTTGCAGTGTGCGAGTCACCACAAACGATAGTCATACCCGGTAGGGTAATACCTAGCTCAGGACCCATGACGTGCACAATACCTTGGTATTTATGGTTTAGGTCGTAAAGCGTTACACCAAACTCTTCACAGTTTTTCGATAGCGTTTCCATTTGGATACGAGCCATCTCGCCAGAAGCGTTAATGTCTTTGGTTTGGGTTGATACGTTGTGATCCATGGTCGCGAAAGTTTTGCCGACTTGGCGTACTTTACGGCCTTTTTCACGCAGGCCATCAAAGGCTTGAGGTGACGTTACTTCGTGGACTAGGTGACGGTCGATATAAAGAATCGGGTTTTCGCCTTCCGCTGCTACTGCAACGTGCGCGTCGTAAACTTTTTCGTATAAGGTTTTGGCTTGCTGGTTTGTCGACATAGCTTTTCTTCCTTGGGAGCATCAGTCCCAGTGTTTGTTTCTAGCCAAGTCACGCACTTTGGATGACTTGGCTGGATATTATTCTTATGTACTTGCTTTAGAGCGTTATGCTTATGAAGCTAAGATGTACTCTGCAATCTTGTGTCCCATTTCAGAGGTGCTTAGTGCTTGTTTATCGCCTGCTAGGTCTGCTGTTAGCTCGCCTGCTGAAAGCGCTTTAGATACCGCTGTTTCAATGTCTTGTGCTGCCGCTTCTTCGCCTAGGCTGTAACGAAGCATTAGTGCTGCAGAAAGAATTTGTGCAACTGGGTTTGCGATATTCTTACCTGCGATATCTGGTGCACTGCCGCCCGCTGGTTCGTATAGGCCGAAGTTGCTTTCGTTCAAGCTTGCAGAAGGAAGCATACCCATAGAGCCTGTGATCATTGCACACTCATCAGAGATGATGTCACCAAAGATGTTTGAACATAGCATTACGTCAAACTGAGATGGGTCTTTGATTAGCTGCATGGTCGCGTTGTCGATGTACATGTGGTTTAGCGTGACATCTGGGTAATCTTTTGCGATTTCTTCAACCACTTCACGCCATAAGATAGAGCTCTGCAGAACGTTCGCTTTGTCGATTGAGTAAACGTTTTTGTTACGTAGACGTGCAGATTCAAACGCAATCTTGGCAATACGTTCGATTTCGTAACGGTGGTAAACCTCGGTATCAAAAGCTTTTTCCGTTGCGCCTTCGCCTTCACGACCTTTAGGTTGGCCGAAGTAGATGCCGCCAGTTAGTTCACGAACTACAACGATGTCGAAGCCGTTACCTGAGATGTCAGCACGCAAAGGCGAGAAAGACTCTAGACCTTTATGGATTTGTGCAGGACGTAGGTTACAGAACAGTTGGAAGTGTTTACGGAGAGGAAGTAGGGCACCACGCTCAGGTTGGTCATTTGGTGGAAGGTGTTCCCACTTAGGACCGCCAACTGAGCCGAAAAGTACAGCGTCAGACTCTTCACAACCTTTCACTGTAGACTCTGGTAGTGGGCAACCGTGGTTATCAATTGCAATACCACCAACATCATACTCTTCGCGAGAAAAGCTAATCGCATGCTTCTTTTCGATCGCGTCTAGCACCTTATGTGCTTGCTGCATTACTTCTGGGCCAATGCCATCACCAGGTAGTACGGCAATTTTGTATGATTTATCAGTCATGTTAATCCTTTAATTCTTGTTACTGAGCATGAGCTCGTTTTAAATTTTGTCCCTAAAGCCAATAACATCGGCTCTAGGGCTCTGTTATTGGGTATTTAAACTGTCGCGATTTTTTGCTGCTTCATTTCAGCAATCGTGTCTGCACGTTGAATGCTGTTGATAACGTGCAATAGCGCCTGACCAGAAGCTTCAACGATATCTGTTGAAACGCCTGTGCCGTGGTACTTACGACCTTTATAGTTAGCAATGATGTCAGCTTGGCCTAAACCATCTTCACCTTCACCTTTCGCGGTTAGGTCGAACTTATCTAGTACGATTTCGTAGCCAGTTAAGCGGTAGATACACTGGTATAGCGCATCAACAGGACCGTTACCGACAGCGGCTTCGCACTTCTCTTCATCACCACATTGCAGCTTGATGCTGGTTGTAGACATTACACTACCAGATTGTACGCTTAGGTAGTTAAGTTTGTAGAAGTCATCTTCGTCACGTAGATTCGCGAAGTGCATTAATGCTTCTAAGTCGTAATCGAAGACTTGGCCTTTACGGTCAGCAAGCTTCAAGAAGTCTTCGTACAATGAATCTAGGCTGTACTCGTTGTCTTTGTAACCCATTGCGTCCATATGGCTCTTAACAGCAGCACGACCACTACGGCTGGTTAGGTTCAACGCCTTGTTTTTCAAGCCAATAGACTCAGGAGTCATGATCTCGTAAGTGTTTTTGTTCTTTAGCATGCCATCTTGGTGGATACCTGAAGAGTGGCTGAATGCGTTAGCACCAACGATCGCTTTGTTGTCTTGAATCGGCATGTGGCAAAGTTGGCTCACCAATTTACTGGTGCGGTGGATCTCTTGGTGATCTAGGCCGGTATGAACACCTAATAACTCTTGACGAGTCTTGATGATCATTGCGATCTCTTCTAAAGAACAGTTACCCGCGCGTTCACCAATGCCGTTAATGGTACCTTCTACTTGGCGAGCACCCGCTTGTACCGCTGCGATTGAGTTAGCAACCGACATGCCTAAGTCATCGTGACAGTGAACTGAGATGATTGCTTGGTCGATGTTGGGTACGCGGTCAAATAGCGTTTTGATAATACCGCCAAACTCGTTAGGCACTGTGTAGCCCACTGTGTCTGGAATGTTGATGGTTTTTGCACCCGCGTTGATGGCAGCTTCAACCATACGGCATAGATTATCGATAGGTGTACGCCCTGCGTCTTCACAAGAAAATTCAACATCGTCTGTGTAGTTACGTGCGTGTTTAACGGCCTTGACTGCCATCTCTACCACGTCATCGTAGCTGCGACGCAACTTATCTTGAACGTGAACCGTCGATGTAGAAATAAAGGTGTGAATACGGAACTGCTCTGCCACTTTTAACGCTTCTGCTGCTGCATCGATATCTTTCGCTACCGCACGAGAAAGCGCACAGATACGGCTATCTTTAATGTTCTTTGCGATAGTTTGTACTGACTCAAAATCACCTGGTGATGACACTGGGAAGCCAGCTTCGATTACGTCCACACCCAGTCTTTCAAGTGCATAAGCAATTTGTAACTTCTCTTTTACTGTCAGGCTTGCAGCTAGAGCCTGCTCGCCGTCACGTAAAGTCGTATCAAAAATTATCACTTGATCGTTCATGGGTGCTTCCTTATATCGATATTGTATCGATTGCTATCCAAATTATTATTGAGAATGATGTTCTTTTAAAAGTGCCAGTTACAAAAAAACCCGCTCAGCGCGGGTTTTAATATTTGTGTAGTTCTTGACCCACAACTTACCCGCGCGATTGGTTCACGATAAGGAGAAGTTTCAGCAGTCGAGAAGAAGAAAAAATCATTACACAAATATCCGTAAATAAACTGTTAACACCATATGTACCGTAATTTATTCTGAGCGTCAAACAAGAAAATCCAATATCAGCATACATTAGCGGCGTTTTGGTTTGGTTTGTGCTGTTAGATTTGTGTTTATTGGTTTTATCATCTGCTTGGGGTTTTCTGGTTGGGCGGTTAGTTTATCGTTTGGCTTATGTGTAGGTTAAAACTTTGTAGTAAATCTTTTTAATGGAACGATTCACCAAAAAAATCACAAGCGCGTTTAAATTAATTAATCAATTGATTAAATAGTGAGTAATTAATCTTCTGCCAGTGTATCGATTTATCCCTATAATTAATCGTGTGATTAATTAGGTTAGTAGGTTTCAGTGATGGCAGGGCGCAAAGCTGGACGACCGCAGCAGAATCTCGATGTCAGGCAGTTGCTTATTGAGCATGCTCGTGATCTGTTCGTTGTTCAACCGTATGACAAGGTATCCACTCGTTTAATTGCTGAACGAGCTGGTGTGAATATCGCGATGATTCGTTATTACTTTGGTAACAAAGCAGGGTTGTTTGAAGCAATGCTGCGTGAAACGTTGCGACCAATGCAGCTGCAGATGCATAAGCTGGTAGCAGAGAGCAGCCACGAGAACTTTCTCGATTTAATGCGGACTTACTACAAAGAGATGGTCAAGGTTCCTAAGTTCCCTCGATTAATTGCCCAAGTGATGAATATGCCGCCTTCAGAGGTGCAGAGAGAGCTGCTAGAGAAGGTCTTTCTCGATGTAACCAAACCCGCCCAAGATGTCATTTTTGAAAAGCTGATGGCACAAGGCGTTTTGCGTAAGGATATGGATCCTAAGCTCTGCCGCGTATCGTATATAAGTTTGATGGTGTTTCCATTTATAGCACCTCCGCCTTTGCTGGCTATTCATGGCATCGAGCTTAATGAAGCCTTTCTCAACCGATTAATCGAACACAACATTCAACTGATGACGGAAGGCTTTATCAATGCACCAAGCCCTTCATCTTTGCAGGAACCAAAATAATGAGAATAAATAAAAAGCTCCTTTTCTTCCCAGCCCTAGCCGTTGGTGTGATTGGTCTAGTGGTGGCGATTAACTTGAAGCCAGATTTACCAACTAAGCCTGCCGGCGACAGGGCGCGTTTGGTTGAAACTGTCAGTTTAGAGAAGCAGATGATCGCGCCATTGGCGGTTGGTTTTGGCAAAGTGGTACCTAAGGTTGAATGGAAAGCGATTGCCGAAGTAACAGGACAGATCGTTTATCGACACCCTGATCTTGAGAAAGGGCAAGTGATCCCAGCAGGAACTGAGGTGCTTAAGATCGATCCTTTGGATTACGAGTTGAAGTTGGTACAAGCCGAAGCAGATCTTAAATCGAGCCAGACCTCACTAGAGAAACTGAACCAAGAAGAACAGAACCTGAAACAGACACTGAAGATCGAAAAAAATCGTTTAGTGATCAGTAATAAAGAGCTACAACGTAAACAAGATCTGCGTAAGAAAGGGCTGACCTCTCAGTCCGATGTCGATCTTCAACAGCAGAGCGCACTCTCCCAACAGAAGCTGGTGTTAGATATACAGAACCAAATCGCCTTAATGCCAGATGAAAAACGCGTCGCGGAAGCGGTGATTAAGGTCAACATATCTAAAGTGAAAGAGGCGCAACGCTCTCTCGATAAGACCACTATCACTTTGCCACGAGCGATGCGAATAGCTCAGGTTGATATCGAACAAAATCAAGTAGTTAATCTTCAACAAGAGATGTTTATTGCTCACGGGATTAATGTCATGGAAGTGGAGGCGCAACTTTCTATTCACGATATGCAAACTTTAGCCTCCAGCTTTAACCAATTTCCTCGCGATGCTGCAGGAATCCCTAATCCTTATGAAGCGCCAATCAAAGCAAGCATTCAACTTAACAGCGGCAACCTGAACCTCAGTTGGCCAGCGAAGGTGGCAAGAATCAGCGAAACGGTTGATGAAAACCAAGCGACAGCGGGGATTATTCTCGAGATCGCTCAAGATTACTCGCAATTGCAACCAGACAGCGCAACGCCTTTAGTTAACGGTATGTTTGTCAAAGCCGAGATTGAAGGTGTCGCCAATCTAAGTTGGGTGGTTCCAGAGCGAGCACTGCATGGTGATAAGGTTTATCTGATGGATGACAACCAGCGTTTGCAAGTGGTCAATGTTGAAGTGCTTTATCGCAGAGACAATCAAGTGGTTGTGAGTGGCGAACTACAAACTGGAGATAAACTGGTTCTCAATGATGTCCTGCCAGCAATCGAGGGCATGTTACTGAGAGAGTCCAACTCTGAAGAGGCTGAGCTTGAATCAGATACTCAGGAGAGTGCGTCATGATCAAGTTTTTCTCTCGGCACCCAACAGCAGCAAACTTGTTGATGCTTGGGTTGTTGATCTTGGGTATCAGCTCACTATCAACCATCAAACGTGAAACCTTCCCCGCTTACGATCCGCCTTACATTATGGCTGCGATTGTCTATCCCGGCGCCTCTCCACAAGAAGTGGAAGAGAGCTTGTGTGTGCGAATGGAGGATGCAGTAGACGGCTTAGCCAACATTGAAGAGACTCAGTGTGAAGCGATCGAAGGCAGCGCCCGTTTAATTCTCAAGTTAAATGAGAAAGCGGACATCGGCCGAATGCTGGTGGATGTGCAAACCCAGATCAACTCGATCAATGATTTTCCAACTGAGATTGAGTCGCCTGTTGTTCAAGAGCTAGATTGGAATGAGCCGGTTGTTGATATCGCTATCACAGCCGAAACGTCGTGGCCGGAACTTAAGGCCTACGCGGAAGATCTTAAGCGTACCATGAAGCTTGATTACGATGTCTCTTTGGTCGAGGTCAGCGGCTTCTCTGATCATCAATATCGAGTGGAACTGGATACCCAAGCTATTCGTCAGTTGGGTTTGAGTGTCGGTGATATCGCGGATCAAATTGGTCGACAGAATGTAAAACTGCCGAGCGGTAACGTTGAAACACCAGATAAAAACTTCCTGATTCGTTTCGACGAGAGACGAATTACGCCTGTTGAACTGGAAAGCATCGTGGTTGGATCTGCGCCTAATGGCTCGGTGATCCGTTTGAGAGACATAGCCAAAATAACCGACCGCTTTGAGCTTGATGAACAGAAGGTGTTATTTGATGGCAAGCCTTCGGCGCTGCTTAAGATCAGTAAGAACAAAGAAGACGATGCGCTGCGAATCAAAGAGAACGTAACACGATTCGTTGAAGATCAAAGCGCGATTGCTCCTGATGGGGTGACACTACAAATGACCAACGATCTCTCTTCTGTACTTTGGGATCGTCTAACCATGATGGTGAGCAATGGCTGGCAAGGTATTGTACTGGTATTCGCCACCATGTGGCTGTTCTTCAGCTTACGTTATTCGTTTTGGGTCGCGGCGGGGTTGCCGGTAGCCTTCCTTGGTGGTTTGTTCTTAATGGCCAATCTTGGTTTGTCGATTAACATTATGTCTCTGGTCGGATTGTTGATGGCAATCGGTATTATGATGGATGACGCCATCGTGATCGCCGAGTCGATAGCGTCCCATTTAGATCGGGGGCAGAGCGTAGATGATGCGGTGTACAACGGCGTTAAGAAAGTGCTTCCTGGAGTACTGTCTTCTTTCTTAACCACTGTGTGTATTTTCGGTAGCTTACTGTTTCTTGATGGCGAGATGGGTGCGGTGCTTAAGGCCGTTCCTCAAGTATTGATTTTGGTGCTGTCGTTGAGCTTGATTGAAGCCTTCCTGATTCTACCTAATCACTTATCTCATTCATTACATAAAGAAAAAAATGATAAGCCAGCGCTGCGCTTTAAAGTGGTGTTGCTTGAGAAGTTTGAGAACTTCCGTAATACCACTTTGATGAACATGGTTGAGAAAGTCGTGACCTTCCGCTACGCCTTTATGGGCGGAGTGATTACGTTGTTGTTACTTTCGGTCGCCTTGATTGCTGGTGGCGTTGTTAAGTTTCAACCTTTCCCTGAGCTAGATGGTGATATCGCCGAGGCGCGTATTATTCTTCCGCCGGGCGCATCACTGTCTCAAACCGAGAAAGTGGTCGACAAAATTGTCGCGTCTGCTGAGCGTTTGAACAAGCAATGGAGCGAAGAGGTTGAAGAAGGCAATACACTGGTCGAGCACATAACTAGCCAATTCAATGCTAACGCCGATGCCAATGAATCTGGCCCGCACTTAGCCACAGTGCGCTTAGATTTACGCGGAGCAGAGAGCCGTAACACGGTTATCGATGACTTCATTGATGCGTGGCGTGAAGATATTGGCGATTTAGCGGATCCTATTTCATTGGTGTTCAAGCAGCCAACTATGGGCCCGGGTGGTCGTGCTATTGAAATCCGAGCCAAACATGATGACCTGAGCGCGTTGAAATCTGCTTCTTTGGATATTCAGGAGTACCTTAATCAGTTTGATGGGGTGCATGGCGTGCTTGATGACATGCGCATGGGTAAAGAAGAGATCTTAGTCAAGCTGCGCCCTGGAGCCGAAACCTACAATGTGAATGGGCAGATGATTGCGTCTCAGTTGCGAGCGGCTTTCTTTGGGCAAACGGCGGACGAGATTCAAATCGGCGTTGAGAATATTTCGATTGAAGTGCGTCTTGATAAGGAACAAGCGGGCGACATACAGCAGCTGGCTAACTTCCCAATCATTACCTCAGATGGCAGTCAGATCCCGCTAGCAACGTTGGCGACATTAGATTTCCAACGTAACTACGTACGAATTCAACGTATTGATGGGCTGAGAACCATCAGTATCTTTGGTGATATTGATAATAAGAAAGCGAGTTCATCCGCGATTTTGGCTCAGTTCCAAAAAGATGAAGCCGCCAAACTTATTCAGAAGTACCCGGGTTTACGCTTTGATTTCGAAGGGGAGGCCAAAGATGCGGCTAAGACGGGCGCTTCGATGGGTAAAGGATTCTTGCTCGGTCTGTTTGGTGTGTTTGCGATTCTGAGTTATCAATTCAGAAGCTATTTAGAGCCTGTAGTTGTGATGCTCGCGATTCCATTAGCCTTTATCGGAGTTGTAGTTGGTCACTGGGTGCTTGGTCATTCCTTAAGTATGCCAAGTATGATGGGCTTTGTGTCGCTTGCAGGGATTGTAGTTAACGACTCTATCTTACTCGTTCAATACATTCGTCATCACGTTGATGAAGGAGATAGCGTGCATGACTCGGTGGTGAAAGCGAGTCGTGAGCGTTTCCGTGCCGTGTTCTTAACCTCGATGACGACGGCAGCTGGTTTATTGCCTCTGCTCACCGAAACCAGTTTACAGGCTCAGGTTATTCAGCCTTTGGTTATCTCGATCGTATTTGGCATCTTTGCTTCAACCCTGCTGGTGCTGTTTATGATCCCTGCGGCTTACGCAATCTTGGCTGACTTCGGTTTAGTGAAAAAGCACGAGCCCCTTTCGCTATAGAGTTTTAAGTCAGAAATTAGAAATGAATAATAAAGCGGCCTAGGGTCGCTTTATTTTTTTATGAGGTGAATGAGCCTCTGATAGGGTTAAATCATCGGCTTCTCAACCGTGGAAAATTTCATTTTAGTTCATTCAAAACGTCACTTAACTGTCATTTGTTGGGCATAACTTGACCCTTAACTGAATAAGGATTGTTAAGGAGAACGTATGCGTACTATCGAACCTATTGTCCGCTGGGATGTGGCATTTTCTGTTTTCTGTTTAAAGAACCGTTTTAGTGGCCAACATGCGACGTTGAGTAAGGCGGTCTCTCATACGGGGGATGGTCACCTCTATATATTGATTGCTTTGATTGCATTGCTCGCCGATAGCAAAACGGGCAGCGATTTTCTGTTGGTGGGCTTAACTGCCTTCGCGATTGAGCTGCCAATCTATTGGCTTGCTAAAAATACTCTAAAGCGCCGTAGACCAGCTGAATTTTCCTCTTTGCTTCACTCTCATATTGTCCCATCAGATAAGTACAGCCTGCCATCTGGGCATGCCGCTGCTGCTTTTGTTATGGCGACATTAATCGGACATTTCTATCCGAGCTTATATCTCTTTAGTTTGATTTGGGCTGCAGCGATTGCTGGATCTCGAATATTACTCGGCGTGCACTTTTTAACGGACGTACTCATCGGTGCTGCTTTGGGCATAGCTTGTACCAGCCTTGCTATTAGCTTCATTCTTTAATTATCGAATGACCACATCACCAAGCGCTAAACCAGCGAATCGAAAGGAAGTTTCATGAAAATTTTATACGGCGTACAAGGCACTGGAAATGGTCATATTGCACGTGCAAGGGCAATGGCTGTCGCGTTTCGTCAACAAAACATCGATGTTGATTTTCTATTTTCAGGCCGAGAAGCAAGCAAGTACTTTTCGATGGAAGAGTTTGGCAACTACCAAGTTCGTAACGGCTTAACCTTTTATAGTGAACAAGGGCAGGTCAAATATGGAAAGACATTCATTAAGAATAATATCTGGCGCTTTCTTAATGAGGTTAAACAGATGGACCTTACACCCTATGACTTGGTGCTCAATGACTTTGAACCTGTAACAGCTTGGGCAGCCAAAAGGCAGGGAGTCCCTTGTATCGGAATCAGTCACCAGAATGCGTTTCGCTATGATGTTCCTAAAGAAGGGGGGAGCTGGATTGAGCACTCTGTTATTCAACATTTTGCGCCGACAGAACACTCGATTGGTTTGCATTGGTATCATTTCGAGCAACCAATATTGCCTCCTATCGTTCACACCTTAGCTCACCACGAGCAGACTAAAGCGCCGCAGGACTTCACATTAGTCTATTTGCCGTTTGAAGACCTTGAAGCGATTTCAGAGCTATTAATGAAGTTTGTTTCACACAATTTTGTCTGTTATCACCCGAATGTGATTGAGCGTAGCCAAGTCGAAAATATTACCTTCAAACCACTCAGCCATGCTGGTTTTCAATTCGACCTAAATCAGTGCTCTGGTGTGGTAGCGAATGGTGGGTTTGAACTGCCATCGGAAGCTCTAACTTTGGGTAAGAAACTACTGCTTAAACCTCTTGATGGGCAGTTTGAGCAGCAGAGTAATGTGGCAACACTTGAGGCGCTTGGATTAGCCCAAACGATGAGCTTTCTTGACCCAGCAATCTTGCGTGGTTGGCTCAACGAAAAACAGGCTGAGGTTGTCTCTTATCCAGACGTCGCTAGTGCACTTGTTGAGTGGGTTTTAGCCGGAAATTGGTCCAACCAAGATGACCTAAGAAAACAACTTTGGGACAAGGTGGATTTTCCAAGCTATGCATCACTCACCTAATCCATAAGTGGTGTTTTTGAATCGAATGGTCAATCAATTCATCGATTCAATAATTTGTAACAAATGTAACCAAACGATAGAACAGCTAAATAAGTCGAAATGAAACTCATAATTAGCGCATTTTATGTTTTTTTATAACTCTGTAAACTTATGATTTTTAAGTGTTAATTAATCATTAAGGTAAAATAAAATTATTCTTTATCAATCTTGTTGGTAGCTAGGGATGTATTGGTTAATAGTAGTGGTAATCCGAAACACATCGGTCTGATAAATATAAGAACTAGTGGTTATCTATTCCCATACCATTACAAATTTAACGCTGTCGTACCGACAAGAGGCAACTTGAATGTTAGATAAAAAAGACGCAATGAGTGCTATTGCTAGCTACAGAATGGAAAGCACACTTCGTGGAGTAGACTTAAACCTTTTGACTGTATTTGATGCAGTAATGCAAGAGCAAAACATTACACGTGCAGCTCACAATTTAGGTATGTCTCAGCCGGCAGTAAGTAACGCTGTGGCTCGCTTGAAAGTGATGTTTAACGACGAACTATTTATGCGCCAGGGTCGTGGTATTCAACCGACTCAACGTGCACGTCAGTTGTTCGGTCCTATCCGCCAAGCGCTTCAACTAGTACGCAACGAATTACCAAGCTCTGTGTTCTCTCCAGAGTCGTCTTCTCGCTTGTTCAAGCTTGCGATTTGCAGCCCTTGTGACATGCGTTTTGCACCTAAGATTATGTCGACTATCAACGAGCAAGCACCTAGCGTTAAACTGCACATGGATGCTGAATTTGATCGTCAACTTTCTGAGCGTATGCGCTACCAAGAAATCGACTTCGTGATCGATTACGCTCGCTTTGATGAGCAAGGTTTCTCAAGTACTGAGATCTTCCAAGACGAATTGGTTGTGGTTGCTTCGTCTTCTCACCCACGCATTAACGGTGAAGTGACAGCTGAAGAGCTATTGAACGAGAAGCACGCTAAACTGTCTCGCATTCACGGCCAACGCAGCTTCTCTGAGCAAGCATACCGTGACCTAGATTGCATGCCTTTCTACGAAGGTACGAGCCTAAGCAACGTACTTTACGTTGTTGGTCAATCAGAGTTAGTGACGATTGCACCTCGCTGGATGGTAGAGCACGCAGCAAACAAAGAGAACCTACAGATTCTAGATTTTCCATTCGATAATGCGGCAATCTCTGGCTACCTAAGCTGGCACGAATCAAGTGAAAAAGATAAGGGACACATTTGGTTACGAGATCAGCTGATGATGATCTGTGGCGAAGTAGTGGCGCTTAACTAAGCACTAAACTCTATGATTTATAAGCCCTAAGCTGGGAGTCTGGCTTGGGGCTTTTTTGTACCTGCTATTTTTGTTGATAGAAAACTTAGCGTGATACGTACTATTACTTATAACTTTGAGCTTCATCAGTTGCCTTTTCCATGATCAGAGGTACACTTGTGCGCTCAAAAAAGCTTACAGGTGTAAGCCAAAGGTAAAGAGATGGCCAATTTAGATTTTCATATCGTAAAAAGACTTCGTGACCAAATTGCCCAAGGCGGCAACCGTACAGCTTTGAAGCACAAAGTAGATAATGTATGGCAAGGTATTAGCTGGCAGCAGTTTGGACAACAAATCGATACGCTTTCATTAGCACTATTGGCTCAGGGACTGAGAGTTCAAGATAAGATCGGTATCTATTCAAACAATATGCCTCAATGGACCGTGGCAGATTTTGCATCTTTACAAGCTCGTCTTGTGACTGTGCCGATTTATCCAACCAACACAGCAGCGCAGTCGTCTTACATCATCCAAAATGCGGATGTGAAGATCTTATTTGTTGGTGAGCAAGTCCAATTTGACGCGGCCGTGAGCCTATTTGAAGAGTGCGAACAGCTAGAAGTGGTTGTCGCGATGTCTGATGATATCGATCTTCAAGGCCATAGCTTTGCGGTATCTTGGGCTGATTTCATGGCGCGCGGTGTTGAGGCTCAGCAAGCTGAACTTGATACTCGTCTTGCAGATGCAAGCATGGACGACTTACTGACTCTTATCTATACCTCTGGTACTACTGGCCAACCGAAAGGCGTAATGCTTGATTACACCAATATTGGCTATCAATTAGAAGGCCACGATGAGCGCTTGAGCTTAAGCAAAAACGATGTCTCATTGTGTTTCTTACCTCTATCTCACGTATTTGAGCGTGCGTGGACTTTCTACGTGCTCTACAAAGGCGCAACCAACTGTTACCTGCAAGATACTATGCAGGTGCGTGACGCGCTGAGCGACGTGAAGCCGACCGTGATGTGTGCGGTTCCACGTTTCTACGAGAAAATCTTCTCAGCGATTCACGAGAAGGTTTCGAAAGCGCCGTTTATCCGTAAGGTTCTATTTACTTGGGCGGTAAACATGGGGGCGAAGCTGTCGGTTTGTCACCAAGAAGGTCGCACACCATCACTGATGCTGAAGAAGAGCCATGCGTTAGCCGATAAGCTTGTGTTATCTAAGCTGCGAGCACTGTTAGGCGGTAACATCAACTTTATGCCATGTGGTGGCGCGAAGCTGGATGAAACCATTGGTCGTTTCTTCCATGCTATCGGCATTAACGTGAAACTTGGCTACGGTATGACAGAAACCACCGCAACCGTTTCGTGCTGGGATGACCGCTGTTTTAATCCTGACTCGATTGGTATGGCTATGCCGGGCGCGGAAGTAAAAATTGGTGCGCAGAATGAGATTCTTGTTCGCGGCCCAATGGTAATGCGTGGTTACTACAAAATGCCAGAAGAGACAGCGAAAACGTTCGACGAGCATGGTTTCTTGAAAACCGGAGATGCGGGTCATTTTGATGAAAATGGTAACCTGTTTATTACCGACCGTATCAAAGAGCTGATGAAAACCTCAGGTGGCAAGTACATTGCACCGCAAGTAGTAGAGGGCGCGATCGGTAAAGACCACTTCATCGAACAGATTGCCGTTATTGCTGATACGCGTAAATTCGTTTCTGCACTGATTGTTCCGTGTTACGACTCTCTTGAAGAGTACGCTAAAGAATTGAATATCAAGTACCACGACCGCGTTGAATTGATTAAGCACCATCAGATCGTTGAGATGCTTGAGAAGCGTGTGAATGACTTGCAGCAAGAATTGGCTAAGTTTGAACAAGTGAAGAAGTTCAAGCTATTACCAAAAGCATTTTCGATGGATGATGGCGAACTGACGCCAACTCAGAAATTGCGTCGTAAAGTTATCAACGATAAGTATCAAGACGAAATCGAAGAAATGTACACTGAAAAGTCGAAAGATAAGTAGTTTTCTACTGAGATAAATTTTCAGTTGTTTAAAAATCCCCCTACGAATGTGATTGCATTTTTAGGGGGATTTTTTATGCCTCAAGGCTTGGAATAATGTGCGAAGACGCACACAGGAAAGCGCTTCATTTATCGATAATTAGTCATTTATATAAATATTAAGTGCTTTTTTTGTCTTTGTTTGTAGTGTTTGTAACTGGTTATTCAACTCTGCTTAGGTTTTTTTTGATGCTTTAAGCTGATAGTTGGTTTTTTGGCATAATTGTCGACTAACAGGTGTTAGACCGGATGATAATAAAGCGTTAAAGTTGTTTCGTATTACTGTTTGTTGTTATCACGACAGACAGCCATAGCCGAAAAAGTGGAAGTATTTCGAATTAGGCTACGAATAAGCCCTAGACTATGAAAAACCAGCCCAACATGTTCACCAAATGTGCTTGGAAACTGGTGAGGAGAGCAATATGACAACAAAACCTGAAACAGCAATGTTATCCGGCGCTGAGATGGTGGTGCAGTCTCTTATTGAAGAGGGTGTAGAACAAATCTTTGGTTACCCAGGTGGTTCTGTACTTGATATCTATGATGCGCTGCATGCGAAAACAGACGAAATTAAACACGTATTAGTACGACACGAGCAAGCCGCTACCCATATGGCAGATGGCTACACTCGTTCTACCGGTAAACCGGGCGTAGTACTGGTATGTTCGGGTCCTGGCGCAACCAATACCGTAACGGGTATCGCAACGGCGTACATGGATTCGATTCCAATGATCGTTATCTCAGGTAACGTACCAAACAATCTCATTGGTAATGATGCCTTCCAAGAGTGTGATATCGTGGGTGTATCTCGCCCGATCGTTAAACACAGCTTCTTAGTTAAGAAAGCTGAAGATATCCCTGAAGTGCTAAAAAAAGCATTCTATATTTCAACGACAGGACGTCCTGGTCCTGTGGTTATCGACTTGCCAAAAGATGTATTAAATCCGCAAATTAAGCTTCCTTATCAATACCCAGAAACGATCAAGATGCGTTCGTACAACCCAACGGTTACGGGTCATAAAGGTCAGATTAAGAAGGCACTAAAGGCACTTCTTGAAGCGAAAAAGCCAGTACTTTATGTCGGTGGCGGTGCGGTTATCTCTGAGGCCGATCAACAGCTGATCAAATTGGCTGAAGCATTGAATTTACCTGTAGTAAGCACTTTAATGGGGCTTGGTGCCTTCCCGGGCACGCACAAGAACTCTCTAGGCATGCTTGGCATGCATGGTTTATACGAAGCCAATATGGCGATGCACAACGCCGATCTTATTTTTGGTGTCGGTGTACGTTTTGATGATCGTACAACCAACAACCTTGATAAGTACTGCCCGAACGCGAAGATCATGCATATTGATATCGACCCATCGTCGATCTCTAAGAACGTGAAAGTGGATCTACCAATCGTAGGTTCTGCGGAAAAAGTACTAGAGAGCATGGTTAATCTACTGGTTGAGCAAGGCGGCACCAATGATGCTGAAGCTCTGGAAAGCTGGTGGAGTGAAATCAAGCAGTGGCAAGATCGCAACTGCTTAGCGTATGAAAAGTCTTCTGAGTGCATTAAGCCGCAGCAAGTTATTGAAGCTCTGCACAAAGTAACCAATGGTGATGCTTACGTTGCTTCTGACGTTGGCCAACACCAAATGTTCGCAGCGTTATATTACCCATTTAATAAACCGCGCCGTTGGATTAACTCTGGTGGTCTAGGCACTATGGGCTTTGGTCTACCTGCTGGCATGGGCGTTAAGTTTGCTAAACCAGATGAAGAAGTTGTAGTGGTAACCGGTGACGGCAGTATTCAAATGAATATCCAAGAGTTGTCTACGGCGCTGCAATACAATATCCCAGTTAAGATTATTAACCTAAACAACCGTTTCTTAGGAATGGTTAAACAGTGGCAAGACATTGTTTATCAAGGTCGCCACTCTAACTCATATATGGACTCTGTTCCTGATTTTGCTGCTATCGCAGAGGCTTATGGCCACGTAGGTATGCGCATTTCATCTCCAGATGAACTGGAATCAGGTTTGGAAAAAGCACTGGCGATGAAAGACCGTTTGGTATTTGTCGATATCAGTGTGGATGACACCGAGCACGTATACCCAATGCAGATTAAGGGCGAGGGTATGGATAACATGTGGCTAAGCAAAACGGAGAGAACATAATATGAGACACATTATTTCACTACTAATGGAAAACCAACCGGGTGCGCTTTCTCGTGTGGTTGGTTTGTTTTCTCAACGTGGCTACAACATTGAGTCGTTGAACGTATCGCCAACCGATGATCCAACGCTTTCTCGTTTGAACGTGACGACCAACTCGAGCGAAATGCAGCTTGAACAGATTCAAAAGCAACTGCACAAGCTGATCGATGTACTAAAAGTGCAAGAGGTGTCTGAGCTTGAACACATCGAGCGTGAGCTCTTGATGGTTAAAGTTCGTGCGAGCGGTTTTGCTCGTGCAGAAGTGAAACGTACAGCGGATATCTTCCGTGGTCAGATCGTTGATGTGACGGCTTCTCAATATACAGTACAAATGGCGGGTACGAGTGAAAAGCTGGATGCTTTCATTCAAGCGTTGTCTGAAGTGACTGAAGTACTTGAAGTGGCACGCAGTGGCGTTGTGGGCATCGCCCGTGGCGAACGCGCGCTGAAAGCTTAAACAACAAGCACTTAAAAAATAGTTTTATAGCCGCTTTTTTAAGCGGCTTTTATTTTGTTAATTTTATAGAGTGCTATAATCCTGCGCTTCACGCCTTCTTTTACTTGAGTTATCAATGAGAAATAGTAAATCGATAATTACATTGCTGATTATTTCGATAACACTGTCTGCTGCAGTGGGTCTTTACTATTTACAACGTTACCAAGAAGTAAAACAACAAAGTTTTGATTACTCTGCGAAACAAGCCCTTCATCAGCTGGTTTACGCAGAACGAGATTACAAGCTCTTAAAATCTCAGTTGGTTTCGGTGATGAAACTACTGAGTCATAGCCAAAGCCTTGTTAATTTCGCTTCCTCCCCCTCTGAACAAACCAAAAGCCTCCTCGAAGAGGTATGGCAGTCTGTGTTAGTGAACCAAAAATGGTATACACAGATTCATCTTATCGATATTGAGGGTAAAGAGCTGGTCCGAGTGAATTATTCCTCTGCCACGGGCGCTGTGACAATACCTCAGCAATTACAAGATAGGTCTGACTCTAGCTACTATCATTTTGCTAAGAGCTTAGAGCATGAAGATATTGGTGGTTGGGGAATTGAGCTTGAAACCGAACATGGTGAATTGGCATATCCTTATAAACCGGTGTTTAGAGTCTTCACGCCTGTTGAAACTCCGGAGAAGCGAGTCGGTTATTTGGTGATCAATCTGGATGTCTGGGGGTTGTCTTCACGTCTTAATTTCGCACCTGATTATGATTTTAGAGCGGAAGTCGTCAATGGTGAGGGTTATTACATTGCGAGTCCAAACAACAGTAAATTGTTTGGCGATTCTGTTCCTGAAAGGAAAGGCTTCAACCTAAAAAACATCGCACCTCAAACATGGGAAGCCCTCTCTCGACAACAAATGGGCACTGTGTTTGAAGATGGTAACCTGTTCGCGTTTAACACGGTTCAGCTAGCTAATAATCAAAAGATGCACCTTGTGATTCAATTGAATCAAAAACAACTGCTCGCTAGAGCTGAACGTGATCTAAATGATCTTGCCCATGAAGAGATAATAGTGCTTTTCACTGTGTTACTGTTCGCGTTCCCATTTGCTTATCTGGTGACGCATTATCGACGTCGTAGCTTAGAGAGTAAGTTAGCTCGCGCAGCGTTGAATGGTATGTCTGCCGTGATGATCACTGATAAGCTGCATCGTACTATGATGATCAACAACGAGTTTGAAAATATGACCGGTTACAGCGAAGCACAAGTTATCGGTCATAATGCGCTGCAACTTCTGTTGGAAAATACAGATCAGCAGCTCACCAGCGAATCCATCTGGCGACACTTAGACAACGAAGAAGTGTGGGAAGGGGAAGTGCTGTGTAAAAACAAACTGCGCATCCCTTTTACCGCTATTATGCGTGTCCATGCGGTCAAGAACAGTTCTGGGAAAGTGAGCTACTACATTACTTCGCTGGTGGATATATCAGTAAGGAAAGAGCTCGAAGTTCGTCTGCGTTTTCTAAGTGAGCGAGACGCTTTGAGTAACCTTTGGAACCGTCGAAAGTTTGAAGAGCAGTTAGCTTATTATTCTCGTTTGGTTGATCGTTACCCAAATGAGGCGACTACTTGTTTAGCTTTAGTCGATATCGATAACTTTAAGCGAATTAATGACGAGCTTGGTCATGATGAAGGCGATCGTGTGATTGCAAGAGTAGCTAAGCTTCTACAAGACAGCCTCCGTAGTACCGATTTTGTGGCGCGTGTTGGTGGGGAAGAGTTTGCACTGTTGATGCCGCACACCTCTTTATCAGAAGCGAAGCGTGTATTGGACCGGCTGCGAATCGAGATTGAGTTATCTGCGGGCACCAAGGTAACCGTCAGCGTCGGTTTCACTGATTTGACGAGTAACAGTACCCGTTCATACAAATGTGCGGACGTCGGCCTTTACGAATCGAAATCCTCTGGACGAAATACCGTCTCGATTTGTCCTAGCTATGCAGATGTCGCTTAGCTACAGGCTCTATTTACTCCTGAATATCCTCCCGCTATCCCATCGAGTACTCTTTATATAGCTTGCAACTCAGTAAGTGATGAAGTCGTTTCTTCTGTGTATATATGAGGAATCTCATTTTTGAGCGACCTATGTCACAAATTCTATACGGTTAGACTAAAGTCTAATGTTGGCGAAAATTTGAGCTAAAATGAACAATGAGTAAACTACCTTGCTTCAGATTACATCGTGTTAAGCGGTGTGATAAATAGAGTGTTTACCAGATATTAAAGGGATGACACCGTTAACTTAATTCAGCTGGTTAGCTAGCTTTTTCAATGAGTTGAAAAGCAGCAGTAGAATTAGGTTAGCTGGAGCAAGAGTTTGGGGATCATACAGTCTGGTTGAAAGAGGCGTGGTATGTTTGTCGATTTTTTAGTGAGATTAACCATAGGTACATTGGTCATTCTTGGTTTTAAGCTGAGTGCTTTGTATTTCTTACCTATGGTTTTACTGCTCAATACTCATCACAAAGAGTTTTTTGGGTGGTAACCAGCTTGATGCTGAAAAACAAAAAACGGAGCTGCTAGGCTCCGTTTTTATTTGTTCAAGATTTATCGCTGCATTAAGCCGCTTCGATAACCTCTTCAATTCGCTTCATTGAACCTAGTAGGTGTTGATCAAGCAGCTCTGTCGCTTGTTCTACGTTTTTTGACAGCACGAGTTTCATAATCATTTCGTGCTCATCAATATTGAACAGATCATCCGAGGCACTTTCCGCCGACATCGCTAGGAAGCGGTACCGCTTTACTTGATTGATCAAATCTTCAAAGAAGCTAAACATGTTCTCTGAGTCCGCACCTTCAAGTAGCGCAACGTGGAATTGTTGGTGACGTTCTTCCCATTCCACACAATCAAACTCTTCAGATACGTGCTGTACTCGCGAAAGCTTATGGTAAGAAGTCAGTACATCCAGTTCCCAAGTTTCATCCCCCGCAGAAATGGCTTTTTTCAGTAGAACTGAAGACACGACACGTAAGCTTTCATAAAGATCATTCAGCTCTTTCTTTGACACTGGCGATACCCAGCAGCCTTTTTGCGGCTCGAGCTTCACGTATTTGCTCCAAGATAACTGTACTAGGGCTTCACGAATCGGAGATGCGCCAACGTTGTATCTGTTCTTTAGATCAGCAACAACGAGCTTTTGGCCTGGGGCTAACTCACCATTAAGAATATCTTGGCGAATCATCTTTGATACTTTGTCAGTGAGAGTAGGACTAGACATTACAAACCTCATGTATATTTGATTTCTAGTCTGCTAATCCGTCTCTTAGAAAGAGTCCATTGGAAGTTAACAGTACGTAGTTCTATTGTGATTGATAATACAGCGTACTGAAAAGTTAGGCAAGATTTTGTTTCATAAAAAAAGAGGGCCGAAGCCCTCTTTTATATTTTATGCGAATCGGTTCATTCTTATAGAACGTGAACAGATGCCGTGTTTGTAGTGCCTGAAGCTACTAGAGCACCAGAAACCATTACAACGATGTCGCCTTTGCTGCCGAACTCAGCTTCAAGTGCGTATTCTTTACCCATTTTGTAGAAAGCATCAGTGCTGTCGATAGACTCAACAAGAACTGGACGAACACCTTTAGTAAGAACAAGCTGAGCAGCTGTCTTTTGGTTAGTTGTCAGTGCAATGATGTTTGCAGTTGGGAAGTACTTACGTACTGAACGTGCAGACTTGCCGCCTTCAGTAGCAACGATGATTAGAGGAGCAGCTAGCTTTTCTGCTGTGTCTACTGCGCCTTTACATACTGCTTCAGTGATGCGTAGACGTGGGCTGTCTAGACGAGAACCTAGCTCAGCTTTAAGAGCTGAATCAGTACGGTTCGCGATTTGAGCCATGATAGTAACAGCTTCAACTGGGTACTTACCTTTAGCCGTTTCGCCAGAAAGCATTACTGCGTCAGTACCATCCATGATTGCGTTCGCAACGTCACCCGCTTCTGCACGAGTTGGACGTGGGTTGTTGATCATAGAATCAAGCATTTGAGTTGCTGTGATAACCATCTTACGTGCACGGTTACACTTCTCGATCATCATTTTCTGAGCGAAGATTACTTCTTCAGCTGGGATTTCAACACCTAGGTCACCACGAGCAACCATGATACCGTCAGAAAGCTCAAGGATTTCGTCGAAGTTATCTACACCTTCTTGGTTCTCAATCTTAGAGATGATGTGGATATCGTTGCCGCCGTTTGCGTCTAGGATCTCACGGATCTCTTTAACGTCAGATGCTTTACGGATGAAAGATGCTGCTACGAAATCAACGCCTTGCTCACAACCAAACTTAAGGTCAGCTTTGTCTTTCTCAGAAAGAGCTGGAAGTTGAACAGAAACGCCAGGAAGGTTAACACCTTTGTTTTCGCCTAGTGCGCCGTTGTTAAGAACTTTACACTTAACTTCAGTTTCAGTAGTAGAGATAACTTCCATTTCGATTAGGCCGTCATCTACTAGGATTGTGTTACCAGCGTTTAGGTCAGCTGCGAAACCAGCGTAAGTTACCGCTACAGTCTCTTTGTTACCTACAACTGAAGTATCAGTTGTGAAAGTGAATTCTTGACCAGCTACTAGATCTACGTCGTTACCGCCTTCTAGCTTGATAGTACGGATCTCTGGGCCTTTAGTATCAAGAAGGATAGCAAGTTGCTTACCTACTTTGTCCATTACTTCGCGGAAGTTCGCAATACGAGTGCCGTGCTCTGCGAAATCACCGTGAGAGAAGTTAAGACGCATAACGTTCATGCCAGCATCTACTAGTTCAGTTAGCTTCTCTACAGATTCAGTTTTAGGGCCAATCGTACATACGATTTTGGTCTTTTTCATGGAAGGTACTCTCCGGTAAGTATTGTTACAATTTGAAATTTATTTAAGTTCTGAAGATTGGTCCGCTACATCAACATTTTGTGCCTGTTGAGTAAAATCGCGGGACTTCCAATATGTCCTTCAGAGTTGTAAGTCTTTCATCAATTTTAGTCATTTTATGACCAAAAGATTTTGATTCAACATCGGGTTTCTGTGACTTACACCAATATATCAGGTGAAAGTTGCAAAAAAATAACGGTCAGTTTTGTAATTTTTTTTCTTTTCGGGTGCGGATTCTACCACCTAATCAATTCAATATCACTGCTTAACAATTGTCTTAGGACAAGGTTTTATCGCTATTTATTAATTTTTTGGATCGAAATAAATGGACTAAATAGTTTCGTTGTAACTATAATATCTTTCATATCGAAACTTACTGGTCTTTTTTAAATGTCGAAACGAAACACTCAGCTCAGAAGACATGCAATTTCTAACCTAGTGAACGAAAAAGGGGAGGTTAGTGTTGATGAATTGTCCGCTAAGTTCGAAACCTCAGAGGTCACTATTAGAAAGGACTTAGCGTCTTTAGAGAAAAACGGTCAGCTTTTACGCCGTTATGGTGGTGCGATTTCGCTACCGAAAGAGGTTGTGAACGAGGAATTGGGTCAAAAAGTTTCGACTCGAAAGGTTTCGTTAGCGAAAGCAGCTGCAGATTTAATTCGCGACCATAATCGAATCGTGATCGACAGCGGCAGCACAACAGGTGCCCTAATTCAGCAACTAAACAGTAAGCGTGGTTTGGTTGTCATGACCAACTCGTTGCACGTGGCTAACGCGCTCAATGAGCTGGAAAGTGAACCAACGCTACTCATGACCGGCGGCACTTGGGATACCCATTCGGATTCTTTTCAAGGCCAAGTCGCAGAGTCAGTGTTGCGTGCGTACGATTTTGACCAACTATTTATCGGGGCTGATGGTATCGACCTCGACAGAGGCACAACCACGTTCAACGAACTGGTTGGCTTAAGTAAAGTGATGGCTGAAGTGTCACGAGAAGTGATCGTGATGGTTGAGTCAGAAAAAGTGGGACGAAAGATCCCTAATCTAGAGTTGGCGTGGGATCACATCGACATCTTAATTACAGATACAGACTTGAGCAAAGAATCTCAGGCAAGTATTGAATCACATGATGTTCGAGTGATCTTAACGGATCCAGCTTAACAACTTATTTTAACTATTATGCATTTAACTTCCTATAATTGATCTTAATAAAGACATGGCCTTTGCTTGCTGCCAATAGGAATAAACGAAATTGATGGAGTCAAACTATGTGTGGAATTGTTGGTGCAGTAGCACAGCGTGATGTAGCCGAGATTTTAGTAGAAGGCCTTCGCCGCCTAGAATACCGTGGCTACGACTCAGCGGGTGTCGCTGTGGTTGATACCGAATCAAATCTAACTCGCGTACGTCGCCTAGGTAAAGTACAAGAGCTAGCAGACGCGGTAGAAGAGCAACAAGTGATTGGTGGTACAGGTATCGCTCACACTCGTTGGGCAACACACGGCGAGCCGTCTGAAGCAAACGCGCACCCACACATGTCTGGTGACATTGCGGTAGTGCATAATGGCATTATCGAAAACCATGAAGCACTGCGTGCAATGCTGCAAGAGCGTGGCTACGTATTTTCTTCTCAAACGGATACTGAAGTTATCGCTCATCTAGTGGAGTGGGAACTTCGCACTTCAGCTTCTTTGGTTGAAGCACTGCAGAAAACAGCAAAACAGTTGGACGGCGCCTACGGTACCGTTGTGGTTGATCGTAAAGATCCTAGCCGTATTGTTGTGGCTCGCTCTGGTAGCCCTATCGTTATCGGTTTTGGTGTGGGTGAAAACTTCCTAGCATCAGACCAACTTGCACTACTGAGCGTAACTCGCCGCTTCATGTACCTAGAAGAAGGTGATGTTGCTGAAGTAACTCGTCGTGATGTGACCGTATTTGACGTTGCAGGTGAGCGTGTTGAGCGTGAAATCGTTGAATCAAATGCAGAGCATGATGCAGGTGACAAAGGTAAGTACCGTCATTTCATGCAGAAAGAGATCTTCGAACAGCCAACGGCGCTGATCAACACAATGGAAGGCCGCATCTCAGATACTTCTGTTATCACTAACGCGATTGGTGTTAAAGCCGAAGAGATCCTAAGTAAGGTTGAACACGTGCAGATCATCGCATGTGGTACGTCTTATAACTCTGGTATGGCTGCTCGTTACTGGTTTGAGTCTCTAGCTGGCGTAAGCTGTGACGTAGAGATCGCATCTGAGTTCCGTTACCGTGACTTCGTTGTTCGTCCAAACAGCCTGCTTGTTACTCTGTCTCAATCTGGTGAGACGGCAGATACACTAGCAGCACTTCGCCTTGCGAAAGAGAAAGGCTACATGTCAGCGATGACAATCTGTAACGTTGCGGGTTCTTCGCTGGTTCGTGAATCTGACTTCGCATTCATGACTCGCGCAGGCACCGAGATCGGTGTAGCTTCAACTAAGGCTTTCACAACTCAACTAGCAGCAATGCTGATGATGGTGACTTCAATTGGTCGTCTACAAGGCCGTATCAATGAAGAAAAAGAAGCAGAAATCGTGCAAGCGCTACACCAACTGCCAACTGACATTGAGAAAGCACTGGCGTTTGATAAAGAGATCGAAGCACTAGCGACAGACTTCGCAGACAAGCATCACACGCTTTTCTTAGGTCGTGGCGAATACTACCCAATCGCAATGGAAGCGTCCCTAAAACTGAAAGAGATCTCTTACATTCACGCTGAAGCATACGCGGCAGGTGAGCTAAAGCACGGCCCTCTAGCTCTGATTGATGCCGATATGCCTGTAGTGGTTATTGCACCAAGCAACGACCTACTAGAGAAACTGAAATCAAACGTTGAGGAAGTACGTGCACGTGGTGGTCTACTTTATGTATTCGCAGACCAAGATGCAGGCTTTGCAAGCGATGAAAACATGAAGATCATCAAGATGCCTCACGTGAGTGAAGTCACTGCACCTATCTACTACACAGTTCCAATGCAGCTACTGTCTTACCACGTAGCACTAATCAAAGGTACTGACGTTGACCAACCTCGTAACCTAGCGAAAGCGGTAACGGTAGAGTAAGTTAACTTAAACCCTTAAATATACGTGTCGGTAGACATTAAAGTTTGAAACTGTGACATTAAAGTTTGAAACTGTAACACTAAAGTTGAAAACTTTTTAAACCCGGTTAAACTGATTAAAAGTTAACCGGGTTTTTGTTATGGCAAAATCAAAGTACGTTTTAACTGAAAAACAAATCATCAAGCGGATAAATGAAGGCCGAGGTGCAGGAAGGCTTTCCAACTATAAGCCGTGGCTGTATGTTACTGAGGTTCCTTCAGAAGGCCGATCTCAGAGAGTCTACTCTCACCTAACTGGCCGAATTCATCATGTACTATCGGATCTTGAGTTCGCAGTCTTTCTACTTCTAGACCATAACCCTGCCGTAACAGACATTCGTGAGCAGTTTCCACTCAACAGGGATGACACTCTTAATATTTCCAAGGAAGGTCAGCTTTGGCACCCTTCGCAAGGAGGGATAAACCTTGTCATGTCCTCAGATTTTTTGATTAACACAGCTTCTAAAACCCAGCCTAAGTTTGCTATTCAAGCAAAGTACTCCAAAGATTTAAAAGACCCAAGAACCATTGAAAAGCTTGAAATAGAACGCCGTTATTGGCAGCTCAAAAAAATCCCCTGGTTCCTAGTGACAGATAAAGAGATAGACAAAACAGTCGTATCGAATATTGAGTGGCTATACGGGGTTAAGGGATACTTTGATGAAGTAATAACGGATGAGCTATCGCTTACTTTTGGGCATATCGGTGCTTATTTTGTTCAACACCCAGAAAGAAAAGTCGTTGAACTGTGTAAAGAGTATGACATGGCATACCAGCAAGATCTTGGTCAGTCACTTTATGATATTCGTTTAATGTGTGCAGCAAGGCTTATTACGTTCGATATTCGTTTACCATTTTATAGTTTGAAAGCTAAAGAAATTGCGTTTAGAAGCGGATCTTTGTTCGGGGGGCATCGTAATGTGGCCAGTTAACGAAACTCTAGCGTTTAACGGTAAGGCGTACCGCGTGCTTTTTACTGAGACAAGTTACTTCTATTGGATCGCTATTGATGAGGATAAAGGTTTACCTGAAAGAGTCTATTTTGATGAATGCCGCAACTGGGTCGATGAAGGGCGTATAGAAAAAATTCCTGACCCTTATTCATATCTTCAAGGAGAATCTTGGAGCAAAGAGTCAAATGTATATCAGGAAAGGCACAACGACTTTGATTTGATTAAGCCTATCGTAGATGGCGAAGGAGCGTTTGACAAAAGAGTTCGAGCAAAAAGGTTTAGTCATGCGGTTGCCAGTTCAAATAAAACAAAATCGACCATCTATCGTTTAGTTCGGAGATATTGGCAGCGTGGACAAATAAAAAATGCTCTAATACCAGATTACAAAAACTCAGGCGCTGCCGGAAAGAGAAGAAACTTCACAACAAATAAAGCTGGTAAGTCTAGGGTTTACGGCGTCGGTGATGGCAAACAAGTCACTGAAGAAATCAGAAAACAGTTCCGAATTATTTGTGATAAATATTTGATGAATGATAAAGGGAACTCCGTTGCTTATGCACATAGGAAGTTTTCAAAAGCATATAAATTAAAGAACCCAGATGCTGAAGAGCATGAAATTCCAACACTCCGCCAATTTAGATATTTCTACAAAACCGAGTATAGCAAGGTCACAAAGCTTACCGTTCAAACACCTCAAGGCAATTACAATAAAGATGTTAGGCCACTACATGGAACTGCAACCGAGCAAGCTTTAGGCCCAGGTAGTCGATATGAGATTGATGCCACCATTGCAGATATTTACTTAGTAGATGATGACGATGCAGACAAGGTTATCGGTCGGCCGACGATTTATATGGTCATTGATGTTTTTAGTCGAATGGTTGCTGGTTTTTATATTGGTTTCGATAATCCATCTTTCCCCGTTGCAATGAAAGCCCTGATATGCAGCTTTAGCAGCAAAGTAGAAACCTGCGCAAAATATGGTATCGATATTTCAGAAGAACAGTGGCCATGCATAGGTATTCCTGATGTATTGCTAGCTGATCGCGGTGAATTGATGAGCCACCAAGCAAATTATTTGGTTGATGCTATTGGTGTTCGACTTGAAAGTGCTCCACCTCGAAGAGGCGATGCTAAAGGCATTGTCGAGAGATCATTTGGCACATTACAGGCTAAGTTCAAGCCCTATATGCCAGGTGTCGTAACTGGTAACAAGGTTAAGAAGCACGGTGAAAAAGATTATAGAGTTGAAGCTGCTGTGGCGAGATCTGACTTTGTTGAGATATTGCTCTATTCAATACTTGCTCACAACTTAAATAAACCTTTAGAAAAGTACGATCGTGCTCCTGATATGCCAGAAAACCTTCCCTCGATCCCAATTGAACTTTGGAAGTGGGGGCTTCAACATCGTACTGGACGTATACGAGCCATTGATACGGATCTTGCAAAGGTACTGCTGTTACCGCGTCAAAAAGTCACTGTATCCGAGTTAGGCATAAAGTTATGGGGATTAACCTACACAGGAAAAGAAATTATTCAGATAGGATGGATGCACCGCTCTTCGGAAGTATCTAGACCTAAAAAACTATTTGCAGCTTATGAGCTTGGTTCTGCTAATCACATATATCTTTTTCCTGAAGAAGGAAAAAATACATTTTGGGTTTGTGATCTTTCTAGTCGAAGTAGAGAGTTCCGTGATCTAACTTGGTATCAAGTATGGGAACGTCAAGCGGCTCAAAAACAGAGTTTGGCTGAGGCTAACTATCAATTTGCACCAGTAGAACGGGATTTTGATGATCTTCTTGAAAAGAAACTGAAGAAGGCTAAAAAGAATCGTAAAACCAGTACATTGAGCAACGCGCAAAAGATAAATGAAATTAAAGACAATAAACGGAATGCGCGAGAGAAAGAGAGAAAGGAATTAGCAATACAGCCCGCTAGGGCAAAACAAGAAGAAGTCGCGCTGGTGATACCTATAAAGGGAGAGGAGGAAAGTTATCAACTGCCTGACTTCATACCGGAGCTATTTGATGATGAGGATGATAACTGATGAAAAAATGCCAAGATCATCGTGTAGTTGCCGTCTATCAAAGTGCAACACTCTCAGCTTATCGAGATAACCCGCTGATAGAAGCACTACCACCGATAAATAGTTTCCTGGTCGATTCGATTGCTCTAAAGGGCTCGTTAAGGTGCACCGCAGAAGATATTCATCGAAATGGCATTGAAAGAGCGCATAGTATCTGTCGTGTTATTGATGATTTTTTCCAGCCCCTCAGTCAGCACATACAGTTACATGAACGACTTTCATTGATGATACGGCGTGGCTATGTTGGAAGAAATCCCGAAACAGGTGATTGGGCAAGACATATACAAAATGGTTACGAGCGTGTTTTATCTGGTGATTTGAAGGCGATAAAGTTCACGGAAGTTTGTTCTACAGCCCAAAGCATGACATTGATTGGATGTAGCGGCAATGGCAAAACAACAGCGATCAAGCAGCTTTTGTCGTTATATCCTCAAGTTATTTACCACCCTGACAGAAATCTTGAGCAAGTCGTTTATCTAAAAATTGACTGCTCCCATGATGGATCACTTAAAGAGCTGTGCTTGAACTTTTTTCGTGCGATGGATAGAGCATTAGGAACATCCAACTACGAAAGACAATACTCGATGAGCAAAAGGCCCAGTATTGAAACACTTTTGGCTGCAATGGCCCAAGTTGCAAATACTCACGCAGTAGGTGTTCTTATTATTGATGAAATACAGCATCTTAGCCGTTCTCGCTCTGGTGGATCTGAGAAAATGCTCAATTTTTTTGTGACATTAGTAAATACCATTGGTCTTCCTGTTATTTTGGTCGGAACACCACGAGCTCGCGAGATATTTGAAGCTGATATGAGATCTGCAAGGCGAGGCTCTGGTCTTGGTGCGATTTTTTGGGATCCAATGGAAGAAGGAAGAGAGTGGAAAGCGCTCACGGATAAGTTATGGACTCTTCAATGGCTACAAAAACGTGATGAGGTGCTGTCGGATGACATTCGTTCTCTATGGTATGACCTGAGCCAAGGTGTTCTAGATATTGTGGTTAAGCTATATGTCTTGTGTCAGTTGAGAGCAATCGCGACAAAAGTAGAAAGGATTACGCCTAAATTAATGCAACAGGTTTACGAGGATGAATTAAAACCTGTCCATCCAATGCTAGCAGCCCTGCGTTCTGGTGACGTTGAAGAAATGATTAAATTTTCAGATCTTAAACTAAGCAACACTGATAAAAGGTTGCTTGAGCTGCAAAAACAGGTAGCCACAACTGCTCAGCAGACACCAGAGGAGTTTGCATATCAACAGCTTAGAACCGATGAAGAGCGGCGAGTGTATATGGCCCTAAAAGATGAGTTTGACTCAACGCTTTTAGCTCCTGTAATACGACAGCTATTTGATCAATATCCTGATTTGACATGGATAAGCTTACTGCCACTGGTACATGAACATCTCACTAATCCTGAACAGTTACAATCTAAAAAAGAGGCTAAGCCAAGTAAGGGCAAGAGGGCATCATCAATCAAACAGACTCAGTGGCATACGCTTGATAGTGAGGACTTGAGATTTGTTCACTCTCAATCTGGTTCTGATAAAGAAGTGTACACAGCAATGTCAAAGTCTGGTTTGATTTTAGACATTCAGTCATTGCTAGAAAAGGCGGTTTAATATTGCGCTGCTTCCCTGTCCCATACCCAGATGAATTAATCTATAGCTTGGTGGCTAGAGCTGGAATTCGCAGTGCGATAACAAGTTCTAAACAGCTACTAGATGAAGTGTTTGGTGACAGAAGAGTGATTGCGACAATTGACCTGCCTAGTCATTTGTCATCGATATCAGAGCTGCTAATCAACACGGGACGATTTGATATTCAAGAGCTTATTTATGAGCATACAATGTTCCCGATTTACGCTCCTTTTGTTGATGAAAGCATTAGGATTAGAGCGATGGAGCGAATGGAACATTGCGCTAAGGGCTCTGTTCATCTAATGCTGGGAGCCCCAGCTTCTATTGTAAAAACATCGGATAACTTTCGTGTTTGCCCAGCTTGTGTCGCGGAGCAAAAGCAAAAATATGGAGAAAGTTATTGGTCTAGGTTGTGGTTTTTACCATCCTTACCTTATTGCCCTGAGCACGGCCTTCTGAATAAATCGACAACCTCTTACCATGATAGTCGGCACACGTACCATGCATGTGGCCGAATACAATGTCAGCCCTTTTTATGTAACCACCAGAATATAACAGCGCAGCGGTTTGCTTACTTAGCGAGCAAAGCTAAAGAGGTAATGTGTTTACCAGCCCAAGGCTCCCCGACTCAGCATCAATGGAGCCTTTTCTACAATCATCTAGCACACGACTTTGGGTGTGGAAAAGGCCCTAAACAGATTGCTCACGATAAGATTGCGGACTTAGTTGTAAGCAAGATCGTTACCCCTGAGCTAACCATCAACTCTGATAGAGATACTAACTGGCTTCGCACGTTATTTCGCCGTCATCGTAAAGCTTTTAGCTATCTACAGCACTTAACGGTTTGGTGTGCTTTTATTCCTGAAATGTCGGCTAGTGAGATCATAAAAGAAGTAAAATCAAAAGATAAAGTGACGGTATCGATCCCGAAGGACAATGCTCAGCTTGTGCCAAATCCAAGTGAAGAAAAACGTGAGCTGTGGCGTCATTTAATAGGTAACGCCCCGGTTAAGAGAGCACGCAAACTTCCTGGTGGTGGTGCACTGTATGCTTGGCTATACCGAAATGATAGAGATTGGCTATTAGCTTTCAATCGAGTCCATCAATCCCAATCGCATGTAAGGCAGAAAAAAGTAGATTGGAGAGCAAGAGACCGATCACTAACTAAGCAGTTTATTAGGATTGTAGAACGATTAGATACTGTTGTTGATGGTCCTCGAAGAAGCAAAAATTTCTTACTTAAGCAGCTAGATGATTACGGTTCGGTGAGCAAAAAACTGAACTTATTACCCTTGCTATCTTTTGCTTTGAATCGGTATCAAGAAAGCGTCTTTGAGTTTCAAGCTCGTCGGCTAGTCATAGCTGTAATCGCAAAATCAAAAACAGGTTTAGGAATGAGTTGCTGGCAATTGATGCGTTCAGCAAGCCTTCCTAAAGAAAGAATAGTGCCAATCGTCGACGACTTACTTGGCTGGGTAGCCACGGGATCAAATCTAAAATAAGGATGGACTGATGGGAGCGAGGTTTTACAAGTGTGATGATGATGTGCGTGTAGTTCATACTGGTAAGATATTGGTGCGGGAAAGTGATAAGTCTTACCGGCCTTTAATTGAGGTTTGGTGCTATCCCCCACAGCAGAAAAATAATTTTCATGCGACTGCATTTTCTAACGTTCCTGCTTTGTATCGAGGAAAAATAATTAATCAAAGAGGGTTATCAGAAAGTTACGCTAAACGAGGGCGTCATAAATTTAGAAGTAATGAGCTCCTTCGACACAGTAACTTGAGTGAGTTCCCCGACTCAGAGTCAGCAGAGTCTTTGAGAAAGAAAGAGTCAGCGCAACATGCATTTGTATTAGACCGAGGCGCTGCCCCTAAACTGATTATTCCTCAGCTAGAGTTGGCAAGGGTCCTATTTTATGCCAGCTCTTACTTATCGCGAGCGTCATTAATGTCTTCTCGTTTGCTCACCGACTTCAAAGTCGAAGTCAACACCAAGGAGGATTATACCAATATCGAAGTGTTGCAAACATCAAACTTCCCTCCTTCCGCATTCAATGATTCTGCAACAAGAGCAATGTTGAGCTGGTTACTTATTGATAGCAATGCAAAGCGTTCATTTGAATCGATTTTTAGATACTTTAACGTCGAGAAGGACCGAGATGTATCTATGGGGTATAAGCGCTGGCTATTTCACTTCGACCCCCCTCAAATGTCTGGGTGGTCTTTCTCGTATGAAGGCCGGCTTGATGCAAGTGGCCGCTACTTTCTGGTTGAAAAGATCACGGATATTGGAATTAATGCTCAAATGCCGTCTAGGGTCTATTTCCATAATCCTTCTTTTACGCATCCAGATGAAGGCCAAGAGTCAACCACTGGTGGAAAATGCCCTGAACCATACGAGCGGCCAGAAGAGCATATTATCGATGATGAGCGTGAGGCTTCCGATGCTAACCATGCATTCTTACTAGGTGAAAATACTTGCTCAGTAAGGTTTAAAAATCGTTTTTCAACGTCGAAAGCAACAACGCCTAAAAGAAGTCATCGGCCAGATAGAAGCAAAGATGCAGCTAAGAAAGCTGGTGATATGGTCAGTACCAATGAACCTGGCAGTAATGGTGAGATACCTTCGGCAGACATGGGTGGAGGTATGCAAGATTGCACTGATAGATCAGAGGAGTATGCCTCTCGTTTTACGGCCTTTAACATGATGGTGCAAATGCTAGAGGAAAAATACGCCTGCACAATCATTGACTCGTACACTCATGAGCTAGATCAGGTTGGACGTAGTAAATGCCACTTGATTGACTCTGATGCAAAGAGAACGATTCGTTGCGTTGTCGTGGAGCGAAATAGTCATGTGAATTACTTGCTCGAAGTTGATGTAACGGGCCTGAATAAATGGCTCTCAACCAAATGCGTTAGGCAGAACGATACTCGTAACTGGAAAAATCAGTTTTCTAGAATCAAAAAAGGCGTGGTGACAAAATCTCTTGGATGGCCAACACAAGAAATGGATGCCATGTTTGGCTTCAAAAAGCACATTGGCATTTCTCACCCTAAATCAGTAGAGGGGCACCCTACAGGTATTCCAACTGAATCTATCTTAGACTGGGCCGGGAGGGTTGCTGAGAAACTCTAGTGTTTTTAGCTATGTGGCAAGCGATTCGTGGCACTATCTGAATTCGAAGTGCCTCCAAATGATTTAGAGTTAATGTCCATTACATTGTTTTTAATTAGCTTCCAATTTATCCCTCACCAATAATATTCCTCTTAAATTTTTTCTCAATATGCTTGACCTATGTCTAACACATAGGTTTTAAGCTACAACTAATACACATTGGTAACGAATTGGAGATAGTTATGAGTTGTTGTAACAAAGCCCCAAACGGTGGGAGCAGTGACCCTAAGTTGTTACTTAAACTGTTTATTGGGTTGTTTGTGATTATATTTTTAGTCGCATTTATTTTTGGCTAGCAACATAAAACGAATAAAGTTTCATGTGCGTTAAACCTTCAGAGGCATGGATTATGTTGACAACTGAAATTGCGAGAGCAGCAGGTGTGACTGCTGAAACAGTCAGGTTTTACACTAGAAAAGGCCTTCTTTATGCAGAGCGAGATCCCAACAATGGCTACAAGATGTACCAGCAAAGTGCCGTTAATCGCCTGAAGTTCATTTCTCATGCGCGATCTATTGGTTTTAGCCTTAGCCAGATTCAAGAAATCATTGATTACTCCGAGCAAGAGCTGACTCCTTGCCCAGCTGTGAGGCAAATGCTGACTGATAAAATCGTAGAAACCAAGCAAAAGATCGAAGAGCAACAACGCCATTTAGCCATGATGGAAGCAACTTACGCAGAGTGGAATGAAAAACCGGATATGGAGCCCAACGGCAACGCATTATGTTGCTTAATCGAGGACTGGTCTGAGAAGCACCATCAAGTATTACCCGAGGAAAACTAACATGAACACAACACAGTATTCTCTAGCACTTTCCGGCATTAACTGTGGCCGATGTGTCGCTAAAATTGTAGATGGGTTACGTGAAAGAGACCCTGATGTATCTTTCACTATTAATGATACGAAAAACAGAGCAGAGCTCATAACCACGTTGCTGCCAGAAAGCGCGATAGAAGTCCTTGCAAAGTTAGGTTATGCGGCTTCAATACCTACGCAACAAGAGTACCGTACATCAGTATCTAATGTTACTTGCCAACACTGTGTGGGTAAAATCACTCAAGCGATAGGTGCATTGGATGGTGCTGCTCAAGTGGTTGTTGATTTAGAAAATCAAACATTGGTTGTGAATAGCAGTTTGAACGGCAATGACATTGAAAGCGTATTAGTCGAACTGGGTTATAGCGATATGACTGATGACACGCAACCACAAACTACGGATGTAATTAAATCGAACAAAGTGAAAACAACACAGGCGTTGGATGTCAGTATCGAGCTGTCATTAATCGGTGTCACTTGCGCAAGTTGTGTTAACACGATTGAAGGTGCTCTTATATCGGTGTCAGGTGTCGACTCTGTTGACGTGAACTTTGCGAATCGAACGGCGACCGTGGTTTCAAGTCAGCCTGCCAGCGTACTAATTGAGGCGATACAAGGCGCAGGATATGACGCAGAAGAAATTGTCGATCAGGCGTTAGCAAATGACCTCAAAGAAGAGCGTGAATCTGAGGAGTATCGCTTTAAAGTAAAACAAAGCGTTATTGGTCTTGGTCTCGGAGTACCGTTGATGGTGTACGGTCTGTTCGGCGGACCAATGAATGTCAATACGCAATCTGAGCAGTTACTATGGTTGGCCTTAGGTTTAGTGACATTTTTCATTTTAGTCCGTGCGGGCAAGCACTTTTTTACTGGAGCTTGGAAGGCCTTTCTGAACCGTAATGCGAACATGGACACATTAATAGCGCTGGGAACGGGTACCGCTTGGCTCTATTCAATGGTGGTCGTTGTCGGGCCGCAGTGGCTTCCGGAAAGTGCAAGGCACCTCTACTTTGAAGCTACAGCCATGATCATTGGTTTAATCAATTTAGGACAGGCGCTTGAGTTAAAGGCTCGAGGCAGAACTTCGCAGGCTATCAAGCGTTTGCTTGATTTGAGAGTCAAAACTGCCATGGTGATTCGTGACGGCAAGGAGATGTCTTTATCGATTGAACAAGTTATCACAGGCGACTTGATTCGGGTTAGAGCCGGTGAAAAAGTCCCGGTTGATGGTGTGATTACAGAGGGCGAGACAACGATTGATGAGTCTATGCTCACTGGAGAGCCAATTCCTGTTGTTAAACAAGTGGGCAGCTCAGTGTCTGCCGGGACGATTAATGACCACGGAAGTTTCGTTTTTGAGGCGCAGAAAGTGGGCAGTGATACCGTTCTTGCTCAGATCATCAGCATGGTGTCGAACGCGCAAAACTCAAAGCCACCAATCAGCCATCTAGCCGATAAAGTGTCTTCAGTGTTTGTACCAACCGTGATGATTCTATCGATTCTGACAGCGCTGGTTTGGTATAACTTTGGCCCTCAACCTTCCTTAGTCTATATGATAGTGGCAGCTACCTCGGTGTTGATCATCGCATGCCCTTGTGCACTTGGTCTAGCAACGCCGATTTCTACTATGATCGGTGTCGGTAAGGCAGCCGAGTTTGGCGGGCTAATCCGAAATGGAGAAGCGTTACAAAGAGCCAGTGAGTTGGATGTCGTCGTACTGGATAAAACCGGTACGATTACTCAAGGTAAACCTGAAGTAACAAATTTTGTCTCGTTGTCAGATGATTCAGAGTTTCTGCCTCTGGTCAATGCTTTGGAGAAAGGATCTAACCATCCGCTAGCTAAAGCGTTAATCGCATTTACTCAAAGTGAGGTGCGTGATGAAGCGCGCTTACCAGAAGTGTCAGATTTCGAGTCATTAACCGGACTTGGTGTTCAGGCTCAGTATGCGGGTCAACGCGTGTTGCTTGGCAATCGCAAGCTGATGAAACAGTTTAACGTCAATGTTGAATTGGTTACAGAGCATGCATTGCAGTGGGAGCAAGAAGCCACCACAGTGGTGTATTTTGCGATAGGCGCTCAAGTGCAAGCGCTGTTCGGTATCAGTGACCCGATTCGAGATGATGCTCGAAGTGCGATAAATCGTTTTCATCAGCAAGGCATTCATGTCGTGATGCTAACGGGGGATAACCACAATACAGCGAAGGCGGTGGCATCACTCGCGAATGTTGATGAATATCATGCGGAATTGATGCCTGAGGATAAGCTTGACTGGATTAAACAGTTGCAAGCGAAAGGGCATGTTGTCGGCATGGTCGGTGATGGTATCAATGATGCGCCAGCACTTGCTCAATCAGACGTTGGTTTTGCTATTGGCAGTGGTACGGATGTCGCGATTGAAAGTGCCGATATTACCTTGATGCGCAGCTCACTCCACGGTATCTCAGATGTGATTGGGATCAGTACTGCCACAATGAAAAACATTAAGCAGAACTTGTGGGGGGCGTTTATCTATAACAGCTTGGGTATTCCTGTGGCAGCAGGGCTTCTGTTTCCGTTCACGGGTTGGCTATTAAGTCCGATCATCGCTGGGGCTGCGATGTCACTGTCCTCTGTTACTGTTGTAACCAATGCTAATCGCTTGCGCTTTTATACACCAGCTTCAGCCTCTACAACCAATGAGGAGTAATACTATGTTAGTCAATATATTAGGTCTTACAGCAATCGTGTTTATAGTCTGGTGGTTTTGGGGTAAGAAAAACGGCTAAGGTGACAAAATTGTCATGAACCCCTCCCCACTCCTGATCTAAGCGTTGCGATAAACTGAGTCTCAGTTAAACGAGTTAAAGTTATTTTGGAGAGCAAGAGAATGAAAAGCAAAAAATCAGATTGTCACAAGAATGGTCATCATAAAGGTCATGGATGGATGATGGTTCTATGCGCGTTATTAATGGTGGGTATTCCATTATTTATTCTCTCTTCTAGCCAAGAGATATTTAGTTGGGCATACCTTAGTAGTGCGATTGTTCCATTAATCATCTGTTTAGCTATGCATGGTTTAATGATGAAGATGATGATGCCAAGTGAAAAGAAAGACTCCGAAGCCAACGAGCAATCGGTGGAAAAAATTGAAAACAATCAACAGTTCAAAGCATAAGTAAGGGTTAGGTGATGTTATGAAAAAGTTATATGTATCAGTGTTATTTAGTGGTCTAGTTGCGATGCCGGTGTTAGCAACAAGTTCCATCGATGATCAGCATCGACATCACAATGTCGCGCAAAATGAGAAAGTGCATGTTAAGCAATCTCACGCGGATAAGATGAAGGATCACGATAGGATGATGGAACACATGCAAATGATGCAAAGCATGAACATGGAAGACATGCCAGAAGAGTGCAAAAAAATGATGAGTAGCTGAACCAATGAAATACTCGTAATCAGAAAAAGAGATCCCCTTTACTTTTTCTAGTAAAAAAGAGCCGCCTCAGCTAACTGGGCGGCTCTTTATCGTTTATTGCCACAGGATTCATCGCAATTACAACAAGGCTGCTTATAGGGTTGCTTGATTTTGTTGTGGTGAAAAGTTTTTTGATTACCTACCACCTAAATCTCAATATGACAAAAATGTCATATTTGAGTGCCGGAAATCGTCACAATAATTTAGCTAAACTGAGTTCATCAAAACAGAAAAGGAAAAGTAAATGAACTTATTAAACAAAATGCTATTAACTAGCTCTATTTTGCTGACTAGCGCCGCTGCAATTGCTCAGCCGTTGTATACCGGTGGCAATTACATTAGTCGAGTAGATCATAAAACGGTATCTACTGATGCAGTGGGCTCTAAACAAGAAGCATACACGTTAGGGGCAGAAAAACTGTTAGAGTTTGAGGGTATGAGCGGGCGAGACTTAAATGCAGCTCTAGTCCTTATAAGAAGTTATGGTATTGGTCGAGATAAGACTCACCTAGAAGATGGAGGGTATGTAACTGTTCAAGAAAGATTGAATACTCAAGGTCAGCTAGAATATGTAGCGAAAGTACATCTTTATGTCCATTATAAAGAACGAGATGGCAACAACTAAACTCAGCAGAGCCCTTAGAACCTTAACTTGTTCTAAGGGCTAAGGAGCAGCTATGATTGATAAAGTTTCGGTAATATTTCAGGAACAAAAGCTTGAAGATATAGAATCGGTCCTCGCAGAGGAAGGAGTGCGAAGCTTCACGATTTATCAAGTACAAGGGCGTGGAAGTCATGCGAACCTAATTGATACCCATGCTTTAAACACACATTACCAACTCGATATTTTCATTGGTCATAACCATACTCAGAACTTGGTCGGTACTTTACTGGATACTTTATGTGTGTCACAAGAAGGGAATGGAATGACATCTATTATAGAAAACGTGTTGTTATTTGATAATAATACGAAAAATCAAATTTCTAATCCATCATATAATCACAAGCTCGATGTATAACATCCAAGGAAATCAAGGCATTTTTCTTATATGAAGTTACTCGTTGTAGAAGATGAAGAGAAAGCGGGAGCTTATCTTAAAAAGGGCTTAATTGAATCAGGCTACACTGTAGATCTATCTGCCGACGGTGTTGATGCTTTGTACTTAGCTACTACCAATGATTATGATCTGATAGTCTTAGACATTATGCTACCAAAGCTGAATGGGTGGCAGCTATTGCAGACGCTTCGCAGCAGTGAAATTTTTACACCTGTCATTATTCTATCCGCTAAAGATCAGGTGGAAGATAGAGTGAAAGGGCTTGAGTTGGGAGCGAATGATTACCTTGTCAAGCCGTTTGCCTTTGTCGAGTTACTTGCTAGAGTCAAAAATGCATTGCGTCATAAAACTACCACAGTTAAAACTGAGTCTGTTCTATGTATTGCTGATTTGAGCCTCGACTTGCTTAAACGAAAGGCGACTCGCAACAATGACACAATCCCTCTGACAGCTAAAGAATTTTCTTTGTTGGAGTATCTATTTGCAAAGAAAGGTCAAGTTGTCACTCGTACTCAGATAGCCTCCGCTGTTTGGGATATGAACTTTGATAGTGATACGAATGTTATTGATGCAGCAGTGAAAAGATTGAGGTCGAAAATCGACAAGCCCTATCAGAAAAAACTTATCCAGACCGTACGAGGTATGGGGTATAAGCTTGATGACGCCGTAGAATGAAAAAATTACTAAATCAATCAATCGCACGCAAACTGGTGTTTATGTTTGTCACAGCCTCTTTTGTGATTTTAGTCGTGTTTGCTTTAACGATCCAATACGCTATCAAGAACCACTTTAATGAGCAGGACTATAGGCACCTAGAAACAAAACTCCGCCCTTTGACAGGCACTGTTGAGCGTGATTTAGACTTGTTCCATTCTTGGGCTATTTCAGCTTGGATCTTAAACAACAAACAGGTGGTGAAAACAAATAATGAGACTATTGATTTTCCATCTGAGCTGATAGGCAGATCCTCATATGAATGGAGTGTAGGCAATAACCGTTTTCATGCTTTTAAGTTTGATTACCCTGAGATAAAAGGTGGTGAGATTGTTCTGGCAATGGATGTAACTCACCATAAGGTGTTTTTCGACAAGCTAAATACTATTCTATTTTGGACATTAGTTTTGACACTGAGTTTGTCAGGTGCTTACGCATTAATTATTGTTAGAAATGGATTACAGCCATTGAAACAGTTAAAAGAGTATATCGCGCAAGTGAACACGAGCAACCTCAGTATGCGTATACCAAGTGACTCACTTCCAAAGGAGTTAAGCAGCTTAGTTATTTCTCAAAATGAAATGTTAGAGAGGCTGCAAGAAGGCTACCTCAGGTTGAGTGAGTTTTCATCCGATATTGCTCATGAGTTAAGAACACCGTTGAACAATATCATGACTCAGACTCAAGTGGCACTTGGTACAGAGCGCTCCATTGAAGAGTACCAAGATATTTTAGTATCGAATATCGAAGAACTAGAACGATTCAATAAGACCATTTCGGATACGCTGTACCTAGCTAAATCAGAGAACAAACTTCTGTATAAGACCGAATCAGAGCTTGAGTTGAAAGAGGTTATCACGCCCTTACTTGAGTACTATGAGGTGTTGGCGGAAGAGAAAAACGTTCGATTTACCCTAGATGGTTCGTCGACTCTGTTCGGTGACAAAGATATGCTTCAACGAGCATTTGGTAATGTGTTGTCTAATGCGTTGAGGCACTGCTTTCATAATACGGATATATCGGTAGTAATCTCCGAATCAGAAATGAGCAACAAAGTGACAATCAGCAATGTTGGTGAGCCTATTCCTTTGAGCTCTTTGCCCTATATATTTGATCGGTTCTATCGCTCCGATAAATCGCGTGTCCATAACGGAAGTGTTGGTGCTGGATTAGGGCTTCCTATAGCTAAGGCTATTATGAAAGCACACAATGGGGATATCTTAGTTAATGCGAAGGATGAGCGAAGTGAGTTCGTCTTTATTTTCAATAACCTTTAGTTCTAACAAGTTTTAAATATCACTATTGCCCATCAGTTCTGATACTGTATTATGAATGCAAAGTGAAAAGGTACCACATGACAAACTCTTTGAGACAAACAAGTATTTTGATTATCAGCATCTTAGCGATGTTGATGTCGAGCTACGTCTCAAGTATGCCAATGATGGATATGAGTCCAATATCGACCTCTTCAGTTCAACCTTCTAATCATGACTCGATGGAAATGTCTGAGACTACAGCAAGCCATCATGCGATGATAGGCTGCCCATCGATGGAGATGACAAAGAGCGATAGTTCTATTCATTGCGGTAGCTCATCTACCTCTGGTGGTGACTGCTGTAAAAGCGTGTGTACTAGCGTATTTTTCCCACTCTCATCTTCTCGCTTAATCAGTACATCTGAATCTGATTTAGCCCTGCGTCACCCAATCAAAATAGGCGTTACAGTAACTCGTATTCAGAGCTTACTGCGTCCACCCTCTGTTTAATTCAACAATCATAACTATTTAGCTCTCAATTCTTTCTGCTGGAAGGCAGAGGTTGAGGTATGTCCATATCGTTTTATCGTGGATAAACAACAATGAGTATTGAATTAAACGGCTTCAGGGCATTTAAATCCCTGAGTCTTGGGGTTGCAATTGCACTTTATGCAATGCCTGCCCTGTCACATGCGGGGTCGAACGCGACTCCACAAACTATCGCGGCTTCGACGCAGCAGTTGAACGCCCTAATTGAAGCGGCTCTAGCAAATGATACGAGTCGCTCTCAATATGCTGCGCAGTCACAGGCGATGCGTGAAACGGGCGTTGCAAGCTCGACTCTCATGGATCCAAAACTTAAGGTGGGCTTTGGCGGTTTACCTGTGGATTCATTTAAGTTTGACGAAGATCCTATGACGAACATTTCTGTTGGATTAATGCAACAGTTTGAACGAGGTGCAACGTTAGATCTTAACCAACGTAAAGCGAATCAACAGGCCGATGGTATGGCGTATCAGGTTCAAGTTCGTGAACGTGAAGTGGCGAATAGTATTACTCAACTATGGTTGGAGCTGGGCTACCTTCAATACGCAGAAACGTTGATTGAATCTAATCAACGTCTCATGGTAGAGATGGAGCAGTATATTCAAACCAATTACTCAATTGGTAAGAGCGAAGCGCAAGATCTGCTTAACACCCAACTTCAAGTCAATAAGCTCGACGAAAAGCTGCAATCGAATCAACAAATGCAAAATCGAGCCGTAGCTCAGTTATCAGAATGGCTAGGCTCAGAGTGGTTAAATCATCGTTCCATTGATTCGAATCAGGCAGGCTATCAATTAGACTGGCCGCGTTTGAATACGCTTTTAGAGCAGCAAACCAGCAACACTCAGTACTACTCACTGCTTAACCAACATCCTATGGCGCAAATGGCTGACGCCAACATTTCTGCTAATCGCACCCAAGTTGAGGTTGCTGAACAATCTTATACACCACAATTTGGTGTCGAAGTGATGTATGCCTACCGTCAATCTGACAACATGAAAGGTGAACCAGCTTCAGATTTGCTGAGTGCCTATCTTACTATGGATATCCCTTTGTTCACTGATAACCGCCAAGATAAAAATGTAGCGGCCGCTCAATACCAAGTGGGCGCAGCGCAATATCAAAAAGATACGCTGCTCGCTCAAATGAACGCCCAAGTAAACGCATTAATGACGGACAGAATGAATCTCATTGAACGCATTCAGCGCTACCAAGAGCGCTTATTACCTCAGTCCAAAGCCCGCATTGAAGCGATAGAGCGCGGTTATCAGAACAATACTGCTCAGTTTGGTGATGTCATTACTGCATCAACCGATGAATTGGCTCTTCAAATGGAGCTTGCTCGCCTAATAACCGATATGAACCAGGTCAATAGCAAGTTATCCATGTTACTTGGTGGTTTCGAATATCAAGTTTCTGCGCCAAACACTCAGTACAAAGAACAATAATAAAGGAATCAAGATGAGTACATTTAAAGTTGCAAGCCTAGCGTTACTAATCGGCAGCGCATTGGGTTATGGAGCGAATATTTACCTTTCAGGCATGAACTATAACATGGTTGGAATGACAGTTTCTGAGTCTAAATCAAGTGATGAACCACTGTATTGGGTCGCACCGATGGACCCAAACTATCAGCGAGATAAACCGGGAAAGTCGCCTATGGGGATGGATCTTATTCCTGTGTATGCTGATGACCTCAATGGTAGTAACGACAAGCCTGGAACAGTAAAAATCGATCCTGCGGTTGAAAATAACCTCGGTGTAAAAACAGATACCGTAAAGCAAGAGGTCCTAGCACCACGCATCGAAACTGTCGGTTATGTCGCCTTTGATGAGAGTCAACTTTGGCAGACCAATGTTCGAGTATCGGGTTGGGTTGAAAAGCTTTATATCAATGCCGTTGGTGAAAAAGTGAATCAAGGTGACACGCTGTTCACTCTGTATTCCCCAGAGCTTGTAAAAGCACAAGAAGAACTGATCAGTGCCTATAAGACCCAACGTAAAGGAATGATACAAGGTGCTACCGATCGTTTGATCACTTTGGGGGTTGACCGCAATCAAATTAAATCCATCGCCCGTCGAGGTAAAGCGTCACAAACCATTGAAATTAAAGCACCGGCAGACGGCGTTATTGCAAGCCTCAATATTCGTGAAGGTGGCTACCTTTCTCCAGCTCAAGCGGTGATCAGCGCAGGTCCTTTGAATCAAGTATGGGTAGATGCAGAAGTCTTTGAACGTCAATCCCATTGGATTAAACAAGGCAGTCAAGCATCGATGACATTGGATGCCTTACCAGGTGGAGAATGGAATGGTGAAGTGGATTATGTCTATCCCATTCTTGACCCTAGCACGCGTACATTGCGTGTCCGCCTTCGATTCGATAACCCACAAGGTGAACTTAAGCCGAATATGTTCGCTAACGTCGCGCTAAAACCGGTATCAAGTGATGAAGTGTTAACCATTCCACGTTCCTCAGTCATCCGCTCTGGCGGTATGACTCGCGTGGTTCTGGCTGAGGGAGATGGAAAATATCGCTCTGCCAGAATTGAAGTTGGTCGTGAGTCCGCTGACAAGATTGAGGTCATAAAGGGAATGCAACGAGGAGATCGTGTTGTTACGTCCGCGCACTTCATGTTGGACTCTGAATCAAGTCAGTCTGCCGATCTATCCAGAATCAATGGTGTTGAGCCAACTGCTGAAACGGCGTGGGCAACCGGCGAAATTACAGACGTAATGGCTGGGCATAGAATGCTAACTATTAATCATAAACCTGTTCCTGAGTGGGACTGGCCAAGAATGACCATGAATTTTATGGTATCAGAGAACGTTGAAATGGACCAACTTTCAAAAGGTCAAACGATTGATTTTGAAATGCAAAAATCTGAATCGGGTCAATATGAAATCGTTGATTACAAAGTAAGTGAGCTGAGCATAAATACAGAAGTATGGATAGACGGTGATGTCTCTATGTTAATGGCGGACTTTGGTATGGTGACACTAAATCATGCCCCTGTGGCTGATTGGTCCTGGGATGCAGGTGAGCTCAACTTTTCAGTCGGTGGTGACTTTGAACTCTCAGGTTTTCAGGAGGGTGACAAAGTTCGGTTTCTAGTTGAGAAACAAGGATCCGATTATCTTCTCAAAGAGTTAGTTAAAAGTGAGGATAAGTAATGATAGGTGCCATTATTCGCTGGTCTATCAACAATCGCTTCTTAGTGTTGGTAGCCACTTTTGCCCTCGTATTTGGTGGGCTTTATAGCGTAAAAAACACTCCTGTAGATGCCTTACCTGATTTATCAGACGTACAAGTTATCATAAAAACAAGTTACCCGGGTCAGGCACCCCAAGTGGTGGAAGACCAAGTTACGTATCCTCTGACAACGGCGATGCTTGCGGTTCCTGGCGCTGAAACTGTTCGTGGATATTCGTTCTTTGGTGATTCCTATGTGTATATCATCTTCAATGACAAAACAGACATGTATTGGGCACGTTCGCGAGTGCTTGAATATTTAAGTCAAGTTGCGCCAAACCTTCCCCCAAGCGCTAAGCCAACCCTTGGTCCAGATGCGACAGGTGTGGGCTGGATTTATAATTATGTATTGCAAGATAAAACTGGAAAGCATGACCTTGCTGAACTGCGTAGCTTACAAGATTGGTTCTTGAAATATGAGCTGCAAACTGTTGATGGGGTGTCTGAGGTTGCAACTGTTGGCGGTATGGTTAAACAGTACCAAGTACAAATTGATCCAGCTAAATTACGCGCATATGACCTTACCTTACAACAAGTCAATATGGCTATTCAAAATGGTAACCAAGAAAGTGGCGCGTCTGTAGTAGAAGTTGCTGAAGCTGAGCACATGGTTCGAACCACTGGTTACTTGTCTAGTATTGATGACATTAAAGCGCTTCCACTCAAGGTAAGCAAAAAAGGAACCCCCCTATTATTAGGTGACGTTGCTGATATTGACCTCGGACCACAGATGAGACGAGGAATCTCTGAATTAAATGGAGAGGGCGAAGCCGTAGGTGGCGTAATTGTCATGCGTTTTGGAGAAAACGCGAGCGAAGTGATCAATAATGTTAAGGATAAGCTAAACGAGCTTCAGGGTAGCTTGCCTGATGGTGTTGAGATAGTGGCTACTTACGATCGTTCTACGTTAATCAATGCAGCGGTTGAGAACCTTTGGAAAAAGCTTGCAGAAGAGTTCATTGTTGTCGCTATTGTATGTGCGTTGTTCCTATTCCATATTCGGTCTTCGCTCGTTATCGCATTGAGTCTCCCTGTCGGTATTTTAGGAGCCTTTATTGTCATGCATTGGCAAGGTATCAACGCCAATATCATGTCGCTAGGAGGGATTGCAATCGCGATAGGTGCAATGGTAGACGGTGCTATCGTTATGATAGAAAACGTACATAAGCACATTGAACGGACTCCATTGACTGACAAAAACCGATGGCAAGTGATTGGTGATGCGGCGCAAGAGGTTGGTGCACCGCTGTTCTTCTCGCTACTGATCATCACGCTAAGTTTTGTTCCTGTATTCGCATTGGAAGGTCAAGAAGGCAAGATGTTCTCGCCACTCGCCTTTACTAAAACTTATGCAATGGCGGCAGCAGCCGGCCTTGCTATTACGTTAGTGCCGGTGCTCATGGGATATCTTGTTCGCGGTAAAATATTACCAGAGAACAAGAACCCTATTAATAAAGGTCTAATTGCCCTTTACAAGCCCTTACTGAATATTAGTCTCAAGCACCCGAAAAGCATGATTGTATTGGCTATTGCTCTTATGGGGTCTGCTTATTATCCAACAATGAAGCTCGGTAGTGAGTTCATTCCTCCTCTTGATGAGGGTGACTTGATGTATATGCCAACCACCTATCCAGGTATTTCTATTGGTAAAGCGCGAGAGTTGCTTCAGCAGACAAACAAGCTAATTAAGACGGTACCCGAAGTACAGACAACATGGGGTAAAGTCGGTCGTGCTGACACTGCGACAGACCCTGCTCCCTTAACTATGATTGAAACCGTTATTCAGCTTAAACCGCGTGATCAGTGGCGTGAGGGCGTGACAACTGAGTCACTACGAAAAGAGTTTGATGACTTGATTCAATTTCCTGGTTTAACTAACGCATGGGTGATGCCTATAAAGACGCGCATCGATATGTTGGCAACCGGTATCAAAACTCCAATTGGAATAAAAATAGCTGGAAGTGATTTAGCTGAAATTGAGAAAATAGGTGCTCAACTTGAACCTATCCTAAACAACATTACAGGCACTGCATCTGTATATGCAGAGCGTGTTGCTGGTGGTCGCTATGTGACTATTGATATCAATCGCAAAGCTGCAGCTCGCTACGCTCTTAGCATTAAGGAGATCCAACAAGTTGTTTCTACCGCAGTAGGTGGCATGAACATTGGTGAAACGATTGAAGGCCTCGAGCGTTACCCAATTAATGTTCGCTACCCTCAAGGCTATCGTGATTCAGTCGTTAAGCTACAGCAATTACCATTGGTTACCCCAAGTGGCGCTAGAATTGCTTTAGTTGATGTTGCCGATATTCGCTATGAAGATGGTCCACCAATGATTAAAACAGAGAATGCTCGTCCAAATGGTTGGGTGTTTGTTGATATTGATGGCAGAGACTTAGGCTCTTACGTTGAAGAGGCAAAGCAGGCGGTTGCAAAACAACTTGATATGCCAGCTGGCTATTCACTTGCTTGGTCAGGCCAATATGAGTACATGGAGCGAGCGAAAGAGCGCTTAGTTGTCGTGGTGCCTATTACGATTGCCATCATTATGCTTTTGCTTTACTTGAGTTTCCGCCGTATTGGTGAAGTGATGATCATCATGCTAACTCTACCGTTAGCCATGGTTGGGGGGCTGTGGTTGATGTATTACCTTGGCTACAATTTCTCTATCGCGGTGGGCGTTGGCTTTATTGCTTTGGCTGGGGTTGCCGTCGAGATCGGGGTCATCATGTTGGTGTATCTCAACCAAGCATGGCACTACACCAAACTGGATGCACAAGAACAGAGCAAATCACTGAATGTAGATGATTTGAGTAGCTCGATTCGAGAGGGAGCTGGATTACGTGTTCGTCCGGTAATGATGACGGTACTTACGGTGATCATCGGTCTTATCCCAATCATGTACGGTGAGGGCACTGGCTCTGAGGTAATGCAGCGTATCGCAGCACCGATGATTGGTGGCATGGCCTCAGCTCTGTTACTCACACTTCTTGTTCTTCCAGCGATTTTCAAGCTTTGGAAAACACGCGAACTGAAACACGACTAAACACACATTCGGGCTAAGAACGAACTTAGCCCGTAAACTTATTAATGAAATAGTAAGGAATATAACCATGAAAAAGACACTACTAGCCGTATTACTTTCAATGACAGCAGCGTCAGCTATGGCAGAGATGGATCATTCAAAGATGGACCACGGTTCTATGAACCGTGAGAGCATGGACCACAGTAATATGAATAATGGAGATATGGACCATTCAAAAATGGATCACTCTATGATGAATATGGAGGGAATGTTGGATGTTGGTATGCCAGCAACAGGTGCAAAGCCAGATAAAGTGGTCCATGTTGTGTTGGCAGATGACATGACAATCAAGTTCAAAAAAGAAGTACAAATTGAACCGAATGATGTAGTTCAATTTGTGGTTATGAATGCTGGCAAGATTGATCACGAGTTCACTATTGGTTCAGCGAAAGAGCAACTTGAACATCGAGAAATGATGAAGAAAATGCCTCATCATATGCATGATTCTGGGAATGCAGTTACAGTAAAACCGGGTAAAGCTAAGCAGTTGTTTTGGCACTTCCACGGGGATAGCAAGGTTGAATTTGCATGCAATATTCCAGGGCATGCAGAAGCAGGCATGATTAAAAAAGTGAGTTTATAGGCGCTATAAAGGAGTTTAATGATGTTAAAGCGCTCATTCATGCTAGCGGGTATGTTTAGTGTGAGCTTGCATACCTATGCTTCGGAAGGCTCAATTTCTGCCGGTGAGTCCACTTTTCGTACTGTAGGTGGATATGGATGTATTGCGTGTCATGGGCTATACGGTCAAGGGGGAGGTAACGTTGGTGGGAACATCAGAGGTCGCTCCTTAAATGATCTGAAATATAGCCTAGAGTATGAACAAACAATGAAGCTTTTAGGCGATGCACTAAGTGAACAGGATAAGATAAACCTAGCAGATTACATGGAGTATCTTGGAGCGTTTCAATTAGTGGATTGGATGTATGAAGGCACCAAAGGGGCGCTGCTTTCAGTCTCTATAGATAGCGGTGAGAAGAGTCAGTTGGTGGTACTAAATAAAACGTTTGAGTCGATGTCAATTGATCTCTCCCCTTTGGCTGGTAAACATTTAACACTGCGTGTAGAGCCGTATGAAACTCAGTACTTTGAGTGGCTTCCTGAAAAGGGAGTATATGAGCTGAGTTATGGCGATGAAGCCGTCAGTATTAACGTAAAATAGATTTTAGTTAGGTAACTTTATGAGTAAAAAATTGAGACTTATTGCACTTTCATCTTTGATTTTGAGTTTTAACGTCTTTGCTAAGCCTGTTATTGAGCTTTATAAATCGCCTACTTGTGGTTGCTGCAAGGAATGGGCTGCAATTATGGAGAAGAAAGGCTATGAAGTGAATGTTAACCATGCTCGTGATTGGAGTGATGTCAAACAAGAGTTTGGTATGCCTAATCAACTGATGTCCTGCCATACAGCTGTCATTGATGGCTATATGATTGAAGGGCATGTTCCTGAGTCTGATATCAAACGTTTGCTTGAGGAGAAACCTGAAAATATTTCAGGAATTGCCGCTCCTGGTATGCCGCAGCATTCGCCGGGAATGGCACGACCAGGGCAAGAGTATAACGGCTTTAATGTGGTGTCTTTTGACAAGACAGGTCACATGAAGCTGTACAATAAGTACTAAAAGTCGATTAAGCATTTTGGGCTCTTGAGGTAAGAGAGGAGCTCTTTTATTAGTCTCCTAGAAGGTTAAAACCACCGACTTTAGTCGGTCAGCTTTAGCTATGATACTTTACAGCTTTGCACATAGTTGAAGTTGGATTGAAAGCACGAGAGCTAATCAGGCAAGTATGTCAAATGTTTGAAATCGACATACTCAAAGGGGTCAGCAAAGATCACGTGCATCTTTTGGTATTAGCCACCGAACGGATCCAAGTGAAACAATGATCGAAGAATATCTAGAGCATCATTTTGAGCCGAAGGTCGAAGATAACTTTCGAACTGAAAACGACTAACAACGGGTCTTTGACCCGTATCCGGACTTTCAGTCCGCAATACTAACCCACCTACTTTAGTAGGTGGTTGTTAAGTTAATTAAAAGCAGCACTTACACTAACTGCAACGAGCCCCCATCATTCCGCTTTATCCAAAAGTTTGTTAAGCGAGACTCGGGTTGACCAACCACTAAATGATTAGAAAGGACTGTCTCTTGTAACGCTCAAAAAGTTTCAAACTTTACTGTCATAATTCTGTTGTACAGAAGGTTATTGATCAATTTAGTTTCAAACTTTATTGTCACTTTTTGTATCTAGAGCTACTTGGTATTAAACCTTACAGGAGAGAAAAGTTTCAAACTTTAATGTCCTTCGACAATACGAAAGCCCATCATCATGATGGGCTTTTTTATACCTGTTACTTTGTACACTTATCTTCTGGTGTTGCTATAAATCTCAAGCGTTAAGAGCTTGCTCTAGGTCAGCAAGGATATCTTCGATGTGCTCAATACCTACTGATAGGCGAATCATCTCTGGTGATACACCGGCTTGTTTCTGTTCAGCTTCGCTTAGCTGACGGTGCGTTGTCGACGCTGGGTGACAAGCAAGAGATTTTGCATCGCCAATGTTTACCAAGCGCTTAAAGATTTGTAGCGCGTCATAAAAGCGAACACCCGCTTTGTAACCATCCTTTAAGCCAAAAGATAAAATCGCCGATGGCTTACCTTGCATGTACTTTTCAGCAAGCGGGTAGAACTCTGAACTTGGTAGACCAGCGTAACTTACCCAGCTGACTTTATCATGTTGGCTGAGATACTCCGCCACTTTCAATGCGTTCTCTGTATGTCGCTCCATACGTAGCGACAGCGTCTCCAAGCCTTGCATCAACATAAAGGCATTCATTGGTGACAAAGCTGCGCCTGTATTGCGTAGTGGAACCGTTCTAGCGCGACCAATAAATGCAGCCTCACCAAAGGCTTCGGTATAAACCACACCGTGATAAGAGGGCTCAGGTTGATTAAATACTGGGAAGCGATCTTTGTGTTGTGCCCATGGGAATTTACCTGAATCGACAATCACACCACCCAAGGTTGTACCGTGACCACCCACGTACTTTGTTAGTGAATGGACTACAATGTCAGCACCAAACTCAATGGGTTTACACAGCACTGGAGTCGCGACGGTATTATCGACAATCACAGGGACACCTTGCGCGTGGGCAAGTTCGGCGACACGCTCTAGGTTGATGATATTACCCGCAGGGTTACCGATACTCTCACAGTAAACCGCTTTGGTTTTTTCATCGATAAGCTCTGCTAGGCTCTCCGGTTTATCGTCTTTAGCAAAACGAACTTCAATTCCTTGGTTTGGCAGCATGTGAGCAAACAAGGTGTAAGTGCCACCGTAAAGCTGAGGTGTTGAGACAATGTTGTCACCGATTTGTGCCAATGTCTGAATCGCGTAGTTGATTGCCGCGCTGCCTGCACTCACTACCAAACCTGCAATACCACCTTCTAACGCCGCCATACGTTTCTCCAACACATCGTTGGTTGGGTTCATAATGCGGGTGTAGATATTGCCAGGTACGGCTAGGTTGAACAGATCAGCACCATGCTGAGCATCGTCAAATTCATAGGCAACGGTTTGGTAGATAGGAGTAGCAACGGATTTAGTGGTTGGATCGGTTTCGTATCCGAAGTGAATCGAGAGTGTTTCGTCTTTCATGTTTCTTCCCTGAACTATTGAGCGATTTATGTACACTCATATTGCCGATTTTTTTATAAAAGAAAAGTAAGCTTAGTCACAGAGAGGCAAATGGCATTGTGTACTGTGGAGTTCACTCATTCAGGGATGTATTGATACGAGTAGGGCATAAAGAATAGCGAGCTTAGAAAAGCAAAAAGCCAGAACAGCATAAACTGTTCTGGCTTTTCTAATTTGGTGGCCCCTCCCAGATTTGAACTGGGGACCGAACGATTATGAGTCGTGCGCTCTAACCACTGAGCTAAGGGGCCGTAGGGCATAGATTATAGGGGAAGCATTCAGTGGTGTCTAGACACTATAAGGGGCAATTCCGCTTACATCTTAGCCACTTAAATCACACAGCTACAAAAAAGGTGAGCCATAGCTCACCTTTTGTTAATTATGCTTAAAAGCTAATCACATCAATGTGTGTGATTACTCGTCTAGGAAGCTGCGCAGAGTTTCTGAACGGCTTGGGTGACGAAGTTTACGTAGTGCTTTTGCTTCGATCTGACGGATACGCTCACGAGTTACGTCGAACTGCTTACCAACCTCTTCTAGAGTGTGGTCCGTGTTCATGTCGATACCGAAACGCATACGCAGTACTTTCGCTTCACGAGGTGTTAGGCCAGCAAGAACGTCTTTAGTTGCACCGCGTAGGCTGGTTGCCGTTGCAGAGTCTAGAGGTAGTTCTAGCGTTGTATCCTCGATGAAATCACCTAGATGCGAATCTTCGTCGTCACCGATTGGTGTCTCCATTGAGATAGGCTCTTTAGCGATTTTCAGTACTTTACGGATCTTGTCTTCAGGCATTTGCATGCGCTCAGCCAGCTCTTCCGGAAGTGGTTCACGACCCATCTCTTGTAGCATTTGACGAGAGATACGGTTTAGTTTGTTGATCGTTTCGATCATGTGAACCGGAATACGGATAGTACGAGCTTGGTCGGCAATTGAACGAGTGATTGCTTGACGGATCCACCATGTAGCGTAAGTTGAGAACTTGTAACCACGACGGTATTCAAACTTATCAACCGCTTTCATCAGACCGATGTTACCTTCTTGGATTAGATCCAAGAATTGTAGACCACGGTTTGTGTACTTCTTAGCAATCGAGATTACTAGACGTAAGTTCGCTTCAACCATCTCTTTCTTCGCACGACGAGCTTTCGCTTCACCGATAGACATACGACGGCTGATGTCTTTAATGCTTTGAACAGTCAGAGAGGTCTCTTTCTCGATCATATCCAGTTTTTGGATTGAGCGACGGATATCGTTCTCGTGACGTTTGATCTTTTCTGCGTATGGTTTGTCAGAAGCAAGTACTTCATCTAACCATGCTTCGCTAGATTCGTTGCCAGTAAATAGAGCAATGAAAGATTTCTTCGGCATTTTGCCGTACTCAACCGTTTGACGCATGATTAGGCGTTCTTGAGTACGTACACGATCCATAGAGTTGCGCAGTTCGTTTACTAGGTAATCAAACTGTTTTGGTGTTAGACGGAACTCTTTGAATACGTCTTGCATCATTGTCGTTGCAAGCATTGCTTTCGGGCTTTCATGGCCGTACTCGTTGATCGCTAGCTGACGGTTTTGGTAGCTAGTACGAAGCGCTGTGAATTTCTCAAGAGCAAGCTCAGGATCGATACCTGTATCTTCTTCTTCCTCTTCTTCATCGTCATCAACGTCTTCTGCGTCTTCGTCATCCAGATCTGTTTCAGCAAGTTCTGAACCGATGTGAGTCGCTGTTGGTGCAGCTGTGCCATCGTCATCTGGGTCAACAAAGCCATTAATTAGGTCTGTTAAGCGAATCTCTTCTGCTTGTACGCGGTCAAACTGTTCCAAGATGTATGGAATAGTACCTGGGTACTCAGCAACAGATAGCTGAACTGTATTGATACCATCTTCAATACGCTTAGCAATGTCGATTTCGCCTTCACGAGTCAGTAGCTCAACCGTACCCATTTCACGCATGTACATGCGAACTGGGTCAGTAGTACGGCCAATCTCGCTTTCTACGCTTGAAAGCGCAGCAGCTGCAGCTTCGGCTGCGTCTTCATCTATATTGGCATCGTCATCATTAAGCGCTAGATCATCAGCATCAGGTGCAGTTTCAACTACTTTGATGCCCATGTCGTTAATCATTTGAATGATGTCTTCTACCTGTTCAGAATCCACGATTTCTGCAGGTAGGTGGTCGTTTACTTCGGCGTAGGTCAGATAGCCTTGTTCCTTGCCTTTAATAACAAGTAATTTGAGCTGTGACTGCGGATTTTGATCCATAGATGATATCCAACTTCAGGTCTGGTGAAGGACGTTGCATTCTCAAATGCAAACCAATTATGTTAACAAATTTATTAAATGCTGACTAATCAAACAGGGTTACGCTTTTAGATCTAGCATTAAAGCTAGTAGCTCCCTTTTTTCTTCGGCTGATAAACCGACACTTCTTGCTTTGGCCTGCAGGTTTTCAATTTGTTTTTCAACGCACTGGGCAAGTATTTTGTCCAATGAGTCTAAAAATATGTCTTCTTGATTGTCTTCGTCGAGGGGGATTTCCCAGCTCGCGAGACGAGACAGAAGAGCCTCATGTTTATTATCTCGCCAGTGCTCTAATAACTGGCCGGTGTTGATATGGGGATGCGCGTGGCATTTATCAAGTACTTCAACGAATAAACTTAGTCCAGGCAACGGTAAGCCTTTGACACTTGATAAATCCGGTACCATATCAGCATAGCTCGGATTTTGGATAAGCAAAGCGATAACTTCACGCATTGGAGTTCGCTTGAGCTCTTTGTGCGGCTGAGGTGTCGGGTTTTGTGTATGAACACGAGCACGTCTCAGTTGGTTATCAAATCCAGTTCGCTCATCCAGTAATTTTTCGAGCAGTTCTTGGAAATAGCTGTCAGGAATTTTATTAATCAAGGCGCTTGCGTGCGCACGCAGTGCCGATTTTCCTTCGGTTGTTCCCAAGTTCAGTTTGTGTATTTCTATCAGGTTGTCGAACAAATAGGTCGACAGCGGGGTCGCATTTTGGACTAGTTGCTCAAAAGCGGCCTTACCGTGTTCTCTTATATAGCTATCTGGGTCTTCACCATCGGGCAAGAACAGAAACTTGAGTGTATTACCTGTTTTCAGGTACTCAAGTGCATTTTCTAGAGCGCGCCATGCTGCCTCTTTACCCGCTCGGTCACCATCGTAACAACAAACCACAGTGCTGGTTTGTCTAAACAGCATTTGAATGTGGTCGCCAGTTGTTGAGGTGCCTAGTGATGCCACCGAGTAATCTACACCATACTGCGCAAGAGCCACGACATCCATGTAGCCTTCAACCACAAGGACTTGAGGCGGTTCACGGTATGCCTGTAATACTTCATAAAGGCCATATAGCTCTTTGCCTTTATGGAAGATAGGTGTCTCTGGTGAGTTTAGGTATTTTGGTGTGCCATCTTCTAAGACACGTCCACCAAAACCAATCACACGACCACGACGATCGCGAATCGGGAACATAACACGACCACGGAATCGGTCGTATCGATTACCCTTATCGTTTTCTATCAACATGCCGCCTGTTACCAGCATGTCTTGAGCTTCTTTTTGTTGGCCAAAGTTCTTACGAACTAAGTCCCACTCATCGGCCACATAACCAATGCCAAACTTCTGAACAATCTCGCCCGATAAACCACGATTTTTTAGGTACTCAATCGCAGGCTTATTGGCTGCTATTTTTAGCTGTGAGCGATAGAACTGGCTAATGCCGCCCATCAAATCATAGAGGTTACGTTTTTGTTCAGTGTTGGCTCTTGGTGCGGTAGAAATCTCACCGCTACGTTGTTCTCTTGGAACATCGAGCCCTAAGAAGGAGGCGAGCTCTTCAATAGCTTCAACGAATTCGAGGCGCTCGAACTCCATAATGAAGTCGATGGCATTGCCGTGTACGCCGCAACCAAAACAGTGATAAAACTGTTTCTCTTGGCTTACGCTAAAAGAGGGCGTCTTTTCGTTGTGGAATGGGCAACAAGCACCGTAGTTTTTGCCTTTTTTCTTAAGTTTCACGCGTGCGTCTACAATGTCGACAATGTCGAGACGCGCTAGGAGATCATCGATGAAACTACGCGGGATGTGTCCTGCCATAAAACCTTAGAAAAATGCACTAACTGAGAGTGTGGATAATAATAGTTTGAATAGGTTACAGATACAAACAAGCCGTGCGTTCCGAAGGATTGCACGGCTTGTTGCAATTTGATTTGGGATTAAGCGAGTTTAGAGCGAACTAAACCACTAACTTTACCCATATCTGCACGCCCTTGAATTTGTGGTTTCAAGATAGCCATTACTTTACCCATGTCTTGCATGCCCGCAGGTTGAGCTTCTGCAATTGCGCTATCAAGTAGTGCGATTACTTCTTCTTCAGTAAGCGGTTGAGGCATAAAGCCTTCAAGTACAGCAATTTCTGCTTGTTCCACGTCAGCAAGATCTTGACGACCAGCTGATTCATATTGAGCAACAGAATCGCGACGTTGTTTAACCATTTTTACTAGCACAGCAAGAATGTCGTCATCGCTCAGAGTAATCTGTTCGTCGACTTCACGTTGCTTTACAGCAGCAAGAGCTAAACGGATAGTGCCAAGGCGCGGTTTGTCCTTGGCTTTCATCGCTAATTTTTGCTCTTCTTTGAGTTGTTCAATAAGAGCCATAACTCAGTCCTTATGGATTAAGTTATTAGTACAGGCGAACGCGACGTGCGTTTTCGCGAGCTAGCTTCTTAGCGTGACGCTTTTGAGCTGCTGCTTTAGCGCGTTTGCGAACTGTAGTTGGCTTTTCGTAGTGCTCGCGACGGCGAACTTCAGAAAGGATACCTGCTTTTTCACAAGAGCGCTTGAAACGACGTAGTGCAACGTCGAACGGTTCGTTTTCACGTACTTTAACTATTGGCATATGCCTTTCACCTCAGGGGTTATTCATTATCGCTGGCTACTGATGACCAAATCAGAAAAATTATCCGTAGACAACTTTCGATTAAGTGTGGTCTCTAACCAGCTTGATCAAAAATGGTGCGGAATTTTAATCCGATCAGAGTGGCTTTGTAAAGCACTTTGTCGATTATAGTCTGTACAATATTTGTTTGAAGAGCTTAGGCAGGGTAATATTGCGCTAATTTCCCATTTTAGACGAAAGCGTGCCGAGAAAATTATGCGCATTATTGGTATTGAAACCTCTTGTGATGAAACAGGAATCGCAATTTATGATGATGAGCAGGGCCTGCTTTCTCATCAATTATACAGCCAAGTAAAACTGCACGCCGATTACGGTGGTGTGGTACCTGAGCTCGCATCACGTGATCACGTGAAGAAAACTATTCCGCTAATTAAAGCGGCTCTAAAAGAGGCAAACCTGACCTCTAAAGACATCGACGGTGTCGCTTACACTGCTGGCCCTGGCCTTGTTGGTGCGCTGCTTGTTGGTGCAACCATTGGTCGCAGTATTGCTTACGCTTGGGGTGTACCAGCTGTGCCTGTTCACCATATGGAAGGTCACCTTCTTGCGCCTATGTTAGAAGATAACCCACCTCCGTTCCCATTTGTTGCTCTGCTGGTTTCGGGTGGTCACACCATGATGGTCGAAGTGAAAGGCATTGGTGAATACAAGATCCTTGGTGAATCGATTGATGATGCGGCAGGTGAAGCCTTCGATAAAACGGCTAAGTTAATGGGCTTAGATTACCCTGGTGGCCCATTACTATCTCGACTAGCAGAGAAAGGCACGCCGGGCCGTTTTAAGTTCCCACGTCCAATGACGGATCGTCCGGGCTTGGATATGAGCTTCTCTGGCCTAAAAACCTTTGCAGCGAACACGATTCGTGACAATGACGATAGTGAGCAAACTCGTGCCGATATCGCATATGCATTCCAAGAGGCGGTTTGTGGCACCTTGGTAATCAAGTGTAAGCGTGCCTTGGAACAGACGGGCATGAAACGTATAGTGATTGCTGGTGGTGTAAGTGCAAACAAACAACTGCGTGTTGAGCTTGAAGCACTTGCTAAGAAAATTGGTGGCGAGGTTTACTACCCGCGTACTGAGTTCTGTACTGATAACGGTGCGATGATCGCTTATGCCGGTATGCAGCGCCTGAAAAATGGTGAGACTGCTGATCTTTCAGTTCAAGCCACACCGCGTTGGCCGATCGACCAATTAGAGCCAATTGCGTAATACATCAAAATGTTTCGATAAACGGTCGCCTTGTGCGGCCGTTTTTATATCTTAGCTTACCGACTATATGTCGATAAATAATTGCTGATAGAGATTAGGGAAGAAGATGAATAAGTTCACTGTAGATAATCAATCGATGGCGTACCTAGACGAAGGCGAAGGTCCGGTTGTTGTACTAGGACACAGCTACCTTTGGGATAGTGCGATGTGGAAGCCACAGGTTGAAGCGTTAAAATCTCAGTACCGTTGTATTGTGCCTGAGCTTTGGTCTCATGGTGAGTCTCAAGCGGCACCGAATACAATGGGCAACCTAAAAGACTACGCTCAACATGTTCTGGCACTGCTTGACCATTTAAACATTGAAGAGTTTTCTGTGGTGGGCTTATCGGTTGGTGGTATGTGGGGTACTGAGCTTGCAGAGCTGGCACCAGCACGTATCAAATCTTTGGTACTGATGGACACTTTTGTCGGTCTAGAGCCAGAAGTTGCACACGCGAAATACTTCAGCATGCTAGACACCATCTCTCAAACTAAGATGGTTCCTCAACCGATTGTAGAAGCGGTTGTGCCGTTGTTCTTTGCTAATGACGCACAAACTAACACGCCAGCTTTGGTAGAAGGTTTTACTCAGCAGTTGTCGGCACTACAGGGCGAGCAAGCAGAGCAAGTAGCTCGAATTGGTCGTATGGTGTTTGGACGTCGTGACATGATTGAAACGATAGAGAACTTTGCTCTACCTGTGTTGGTAGCTGTCGGCCAAGAAGATAAACCACGCCCGGTACTTGAATCTTACCTGATGCATGATTGCATTTCTGGTAGTGAATTAGTGGTAATTCCTGGCGCAGGACATATTAGCTCGCTAGAGCAGCCAGAATTTGTAAACACTATGCTGAAAGAGTTTTTAGGCAAGCACCTGCAGTAGTTTACCTATCGTTAGAAAGTGGTCGGTTTAATCTTGAAATAAGGTTAAGCCGATTTTTTTTGCCCGAGCTTTGGTTCACTACCGTCCAGTAGGCGGCGGATGTTTTGATGGTGACGCAGCACGATCAAGCAACACAGCATAGCCACGGGCAGGGTGTATTGCGGTTTGACTAACCAAGCGTAGAAAGGGGCAAGTAGCACTGTCACCAATGCTGCCAAAGAGGAGTAACGAAATAAAAGCGCGACCACGAGCCAAGTTGCCATGATCATACCGGTTAGGTCGAATCCAATTGGGGCGATGGCACCCAGTGCCGTTGCGACGCCTTTACCACCCTTAAAGTGGAAGAAGATCGGATACATATGACCAAGACAAGCTGCAATCGCAACGATACCTAAAATAATTGAGTCGATACCGAGAAAGTAACCAAGCCAGACTGGAATGGTGCCTTTTAACATATCACAGAGTAATACTGCTGCTGCGGCACCTTTGCCACCGACACGTAACACATTGGTTGCGCCTGGGTTGTTTGAGCCCACCGTTCTAGGATCTGGCAGCCTCAAGACTCGGCATATCAAGACCGCACTAGAGATTGAACCTAGCAAATAGGCAGCAATGATCATGATAAGTGCCAATGGAGTCATGTCTGTCCTTTAACGGTTATACGCCTAAAGATGGGAAAATAATGCTCAATCCAAGAGTAATTGATATCATATCTCGAATTACGCAAATAATACGTTTTTTTCCCAAATTTGGGTATCCGACCTCTAAAAGGACAAGTCATGGCACTGGATAAAGTTTTCATTGAGCAGCTAGAAGTAATTACAACGATCGGTGTTTACGATTGGGAACAAGAGATTAAACAGAAACTGGTGCTTGATATTGAAATGGCTCATGACAACCGTCCAGCAGGTAAGAGTGATGATGTGGTTGATGCTTTGGATTATTCGAAAGTGAGCACTGCAGTACTTGAGCACATTGCGAATGGCCGTTTTCTACTCGTAGAACGCGTTGCTGAAGAAGTCGCAGAGCTCATTATGACTCAGTACTCTGTTCCTTGGGTAAAAATCCACCTAGCGAAGCCTGGTGCAGTTCCTCAAGCAAAAGCGGTAGGTGTGATCATCGAACGAGGTCAAGCATGACCATCGCCTATGTTGGTGTTGGCACGAACATAGACCGCGACAAGCATGCAAGGGTGGCATGGACAGAGCTGCAATCGTTAGGGACTAACCTTAAATGCTCTAAAATCTATCACTGTGAGCCTGTCGGTTTTAATAGCCATCCATTTTATAACTTTGTGATAGAGCTCGACACGCCACTTTCATTGACTGAATTTTCACAAGAACTTCGTAAAATTGAGTACAAATGGGGGCGTGCGCAAGATGCACACAAACTTCAGGATCGAAATTTGGATCTTGATATTGTGCTGTTTGGCGATGAGATATCTGAGTCTGCTCCAGAGTTACCGCGCAGTGATATCTATAAATATCCTTTTGTAACACAACCACTTTATGATCTTTGTCCTGCGAGAGTGATCCCGCAAGACGGGAGAACCGTCAGTGAAATATGGCAGAAGATGCAGCAACTAGACTCGCTCTCTGTCGTAGATATAAAACTATAATTATAAAGGTAAGTAATGAGTTATTTTGAAGCGTTTATATTGGCGTTGGTGCAAGGCTTTACTGAGTTTTTACCTATTTCCAGTTCGGCACACTTGATTCTTCCATCAGCGGTTTTAGGCTGGGAAGATCAGGGTTTGGCTTTTGATGTCGCGGTCCATGTCGGTACTCTGGCCGCGGTCGTGATCTACTTCCGTAAAGAAGTGATTTCGTTGTTGAGCGCATTCTTCGGCTCAGTGTTTAAGGGCGACCGTAGTAAAGAAGCGAAATTGGCATGGATGATCATCCTTGCGACGATTCCGGCATGTGTCTTTGGTCTGTTGATGAAGGATATTGTTGAACTTTACCTGCGTAGTGCATGGGTGATTGCGACAACGACAATCGTCTTTGGTCTGTTGTTGTGGTGGGTAGATAAGAACTCAAGCCTACGTGATGATGAGTACCAAGCGGGGTGGAAAAAAGCGCTGTTTATTGGTCTTGCTCAGGCAATGGCAATCATTCCTGGTACTTCTCGCTCAGGCGCCACGATTACGGCAGCACTTTACCTTGGCTTTACTCGTGAAGCGGCAGCTCGATTCTCTTTCCTAATGTCTATCCCAATCATCACTTTAGCTGGTGGTTACTTAGGTCTCAAGCTTGTGACCAGTGGCGATCCAATCCATGTGGGCACACTGCTAACAGGTATTGCGGTGTCTTTCATTAGTGCTTACATCTGTATTCACTTCTTCTTGAAGCTGATTTCACGTATGGGCATGACACCGTTTGTTATCTACCGCCTAATTCTAGGTTGTGGTCTGTTTGCTTTCTTAATGATGCAGTAACAGGCGCTGATAACAGTCTCGTCGTAGAATTGAAAAAGCCCGCTTAACTGCGGGCTTTTTAATGCGTGCTTACTAACAGATTGAAGATTAACTATCAGTGAGTTCTGATAACGCGCTTTCAATAGCCACCGCTCTGCGCTTCTCTTGCTCTTCTCGAATATCTTTACCTTTAAAGCCATCAGCAATGATCACTTTTACTTCAACTTGAAGCGCCGCTTGATAGGCCGTTTCAAAACGAGCTCTTTGAGGATAAGGCTGATCTTCTAAGCCTTTACGGCCTGCGTGGTCAGCTTGGCAGCAAAGTAAGATGTCGTTAAGGCGGTCTGGTTTACGCCAAACATCGAACTTGTTGAGAATCTTAAGGAAAGTTGTCGGCTTGAGCTCGCCTGCACGATGAATGTTTGAGTGTTGCTCACACACTAATAATGCGAGGTCTCTGAATTCATTGGGCACTCTCACTCGCTCACACAGTTTCTTGATGATCTTAACACCTGTGTGGCAGTGCATTTTATGGCTTGGCCATTCAGCTTGTGGTGTCACGCCTTTACCTAAGTCATGCACTTGAGCGGCAAAGCGTACGGGCAGCGATGGGCTTAATAGCGCTGCTTGCTGAGCCACCATCATAGTATGGATACCCGTGTCGATCTCAGGGTGCCATTTCTCCGGTTGAGGGACACCAAACAGAGCGTCAATCTCTGGCAAAGCAACCGCTAGTGCTCCGCACTCTCTCAATACGGAAAGAAAGACTTCTGGGTGTGGTGTGCTGAGTGATTTGTGCCACTCTTGCCATACTCGTTCTGCAGTAAGATGGGCGAGTTCACCAGATTCAACGATCTCACTCATCATCAACATAGTTTCAGGGGCGACGCTAAAACCGAGATGGTGAAGTTTGGCAGCGAAGCGCGCCACTCGCAGCACTCGAAGTGGATCTTCGACAAAGGCATTGGATACGTGTCGAAGAATACGATCGGAGAGATCTTGCTGGCCGTGGTAAGGATCGTGAAGGTTGCCTGCATCATCTTGAGCGATGGCGTTGATCGTTAGATCTCGACGCATGAGATCTTCTTCCAGGCTAACATCTGGCGCGAAGTAACATTCGAAGCCTGTGTAACCAGAGCCTGATTTTCTCTCAGTGCGAGCCAGTGCGTGTTCTTCTTTGGTTTTTGGGTGCAAGAATACTGGGAAGTCTTTACCCACTGCAGTGAAGCCAAGGCTTTCCATCTCTTGAGGGGTACTGCCGACCACCACCCAATCTTTATCATAACTATCAATATTGAGTAGTTTATCGCGCACCGCTCCACCGACTAGATAGCGCTGTAGCCCATTCTCTTTTGGTAGGCTATCGTATATTTGCAACTTATCACCTCGAAATGTTTTATCACTGCTGGACTTTACGGCAAGCAATGGTACTTTCCATTAATCGTAATTATAGGGCAGCACATGTATAAGGAATATTTTGGCTTCGTTGAGATGCCATTTTCGATTGTACCAAATTCTCGCTACTTGTTTTTGAGTCAGCGCCACCAAGAGGCGATGCAGAACCTACAAGCCGGTTTAGGTGAGGGTGGGGGCTTTGCAATGCTCACTGGTGAGGTGGGAACCGGTAAAACAACGGTCGCTAAAGCGATGTTGTCCTCTCTTGATAGCCACACTCAAGCTGGCCTTATACTCAACCCTACGTTTTCCAACACTGATTTGCTTGAAGCTATCTGTGATGAGTTCGAGATCGACTATCCACAGCAGGCATCACTCAAACAACTGAGTCAGGCGATTCACTATTTCTTACTGGATAGCCATGCGGAAGGTATTCAAACCTTATTGGTGATAGATGAAGCTCAACACTTAGCTGCCGATGTGTTGGAACAGCTACGCCTCTTGACGAATTTGGAAACCGACAGTCGCAAGTTATTAAAAGTATTACTGGTTGGCCAACCTGAATTACAACAGCATTTGCAGACCACCCAACTGCGTCAATTAGCTCAGCGTATTACAGGGCGTTACCATTTGTTGCCTCTCAATACTCAAGAGACCGGCAAGTACATCGCGTTTCGTCTAGAGACAGCGGGTGGCGAGCAGATGCTGTTTTCGAATCGTTCCGTTAAGCTGATCGCCCAATATACACATGGTATTCCACGGTTGATTAACTTGGTGTGTGATAAGGCGCTTCAGCTAGCTTTTCATGATGGAGAGCAAACACCGAGCAATGACACGGTCAACAGATCGTGCCAGCAGATCATGGCGTTTCAAGCTGAGGTTTACCATGTCGAAAAACCTCGTGCAGCGAGCACGCTACCAAAGTTAGTTCAATATGCGAGTGCTGCTACCTTGAGTGTCGCACTTGCGATGGCGACCTTTCACTTTGCGCCAGCCTACATTGACTCAAGGCTAACAACCCAACCTTCGAATGAAGCCCAAACATTAAGCTCAGTAAGGATGCAGCGGTCGTTAGTCGCAGATACGCCTAAGCTGGTTGTTGAGTCTGAGATAGACAAGTTCGCACTGCCAACACATATTCAGCAACACTTGATGCAAGGGACTAACCGTTCGCTGGCGATCAAGGACTTATATACGCTTTGGGGCTACCAATCCTCTCTGCGTGACGGTTTATGCTTAAGTGAGCCACAAAGCGTGTTCGTATGTGAACAACAACAAGCAAGTCTAGATGACCTTCTAGAGTTAGGCGTCCCTGTGGTATTGAACTTAAAGGTAGAGCAAGAGCCTGTGTTTGCTGTGCTTTATGGCGCATCACAAGACGCTGTCGAGTTACTGGTGAACGAAAAATTGTTAGTCATGCCGAAGCAATCTTTAGAGAAGGTCTGGCATGGTGATTATGTCGCGATTTGGAAACAGCCATTGCGAGAAACGTTAAAAGAGGGATATCAGGGTGAAGCTGTCGCTTTGCTTGATTTGTTGCTTTCTGAGGTTCTTGGAGAGGTTGTGTCCGGTAGTGATGTATTTGATTACGAATTAAAAATGAAAGTCGAAGCGTTTCAAACATGGCAGGGGATGTCAGTCGATGGCATCGCAGGCCAACGAACCTTAGCGAGGCTACAAAGATTAGCTCAGCTAGATTCTCCGAAGTTAATGTCATTAAGCGGAGGAGCGAGCTAATGTCACGCATTATGCATGAGTTGAATCAGCCCTCAGACAAATCTAGCTTTAAGGGCTACCAAAACCATCAAGTGCCGAGTTCTGCAAAGGGTATCAGCAACAAACGCGGTTCGTCGTTGGCTATGGGGTTGCTTGTTTTACTTGTGCCTTCTCTGTTGGTAGGTGGTGCCTTGGTGTATCAATCTTACCATCAACAGCAAACGGCTAACCAAGCTGCTATTAGTTCGAATTCAGAATCAGAAACCCAGTCTGTTCAAGCCAAGGATATCGAAACGGCTGATTTGAATGTCGAAGAAGAAGTCGAAGATGAGCCTCTGTTTGTGGTGCGTCCAGCGCCGACAAGCAAGACGTTAAAATCGTTACCTCGCCAAGAGGTTTATGCTCAAGTTAACTCTGATAGCACTCAACTGTCTGCTGGGGTAATTGTGCCGGTAACCAAAGCAGAGAGCACTGCGCGAACAGTGGATGATTCAGAGCTATCATTAGCTGAGCCTGAAGTTGGACCTGGTGTGAACGACGAAAGCAATTATCAGCAATCAGATAGCGACCTGCTACAAGGCTTGGATTTGACCGAGTTACCGCCTGATTTGGCATTGAAGCTAGAAGCGGTTATGGATGAGCAGCTAAGTGCACCTGAGCCGATGGACTCGCGACCAGCAAGCCAGATGGAACCTCAAGTGATTGAGCTCGAAAATCACGTTAACAGTTTGTCTGGCGTATTACCTAAGCTCGACTTACAAACCCATATGTACTCAAGTAGTGAGAACAAGCGTTGGGTCAAAGTGAATGGGCAAGAGGTGTCACAGGGCGATTGGATCGGTAATGATGTTCAACTGCTAGAGATCAGGCCGCAATCTGTGGTTGTTGAGTTTAATCAGCAGAAGATTGAGATTCCTGCTTTGTACGAGTGGAAGGGCTAACCTAAAGCTGCTACAAGCGCTTTGATAACATGTTGAGATAAATAAAAAGGAGCACTTAGGTGCTCCTTTTAGTATCCGATATTGAATTTACTTTGTGTAACGCAATACAGTCAAACGATCAGCTTACGCCCAGCCGTTTGGTGACTTCTTACGACGAGGAATGATGTGTGGTAGAACAAGGCCAAGAAGTAGACCAATACCAGCAACGCCACCACCGTACATGAAGTACTTCAATAGTAGGTCATCTTTCTGCGTGTCTAGCTTAGCGCGTAGTTCACGGTTTTCTGTTTGAGAGCTTGTTAGCTGTTGGCTAATCTCGCTGTAGTTCTGCTCTAGTTCAGCAATCTGCTTATTACGAGAATCTAGAGAGCTTGCTAGGCCTGCTTTTTCACTGTCAGCCGTTTGACGTGCGTTAGCCAGCTTAGTTTTCACTTCTGTCAGTTCTTTCTCAAGCTTAGGCATACGCAGAGCCATACTCTCTTTAGTACTTACAAACTTGCTTTCAACCCAACCTTTACGGCCACGGTTGTCTTGGATTTGTGTGTAACCCGTGCTCTTGTTTGCTTGCAGGTAGGTAATCTTCTCACCAGCGTCAACACTGCCGATAATACGGAAGGTGTTGTTTGGGCCAGAATGCATATAAGTAAATAGTTTGTCAGCAATATAACGGTCTTGTGCAAAGGCAGCTGGAGCCGCAAGCATTGCGAACAAAACTAAGCTAATCAGTTTTTTCACAGTAAATCCCTTAACGATTCTAATTGGGTAGGCGGATGAGTCAGCCTCAATTAGCAAATAATATTTAGTTTCTTTATGCGGTGCAACAAAGAAGGGAGGCAAAGCCTCCCTTTCTGTGCGTTTGAGTCAATAATGACATGGCATTTACATATCGTTACTGAAGCTCACATAATTCTGACGCTAGCATCGACTAACGCAGTGGCAATTACATGCTAAACATAGCCTGAATACCGTAGAAGAACACAACAGCAAGTAGAGCACCTGCTGGCAGTGTCACAATCCACGAAGCCACGATATTACGTACAACGCCTAAGTTCAGTGCTGCGATACCACGAGCAAAACCAACACCCAACACCGCACCAACCAGTGTTTGTGTAGTTGAGATTGGAAGACCAGTACCTGACGCTAGAACAACCGTACATGCTGTAGCAAGTTGTGCTGCAAAGCCACGGCTCGGTGTTAGTTCTGTAATACCAGTACCTACGGTTGCCATTACTTTATGACCAAGAGTCGCAAGACCAACCACGATACCAAAACCACCTAGAGGAAGAATCCACCATGCGATAGTGCTCTTACCTGTGATTTCGCCCATGTGCTCAACCGTTGATACAACAGCAGACAGTGGACCAATCGCGTTTGCAACGTCGTTTGAACCGTGTGCGAATGCCATAGCACAAGCTGTGATAACCATTAGTACAGAGAAGATACCTTCAACACCAGCAAAGCCGTGGTCTTCTTCGCGGTTAGCGAATTTCTTCTGGATGTATAGGTAACCACCAATCATTACAATTGCTGATACTGCTGCAGCCCAAACCCATGCTTCAGTGTTGCTTAGGTGAAGACCAACGTGCTTAAGACCTTTCTTGATTGTTACCAGTGCAATTACCATCGTTGTGATGAACATGTATACCGGTACAAAGCGCTTCGCGTTGAATAGCGGGTTCTCTGTATCAAAAATCAGTCGCTGAGCACTTACGAATATCACGTAGGCGAAGAAACCAGAGATGACAGGAGTAATAATCCAACTGCCCACAATGCCTTGAACGCTGTTCCAGTCTACCGCTTCAGTACCTACAGACACGCAAGCGAAACCGATGATAGCACCGATGATTGAGTGAGTAGTAGAAACAGGCCAGCCCATGTACGAAGCTAGAAGGAGCCATGTACCTGCAGCAAGAAGTGCAGACATCATACCGAATACAAGAACGTCTGGTTGATGTGCGAATAGAGATGTTTCGATAACACCTTTACGGATCGTATCGGTAACTTCGCCACCGGCAAGATATGCACCAGCGAATTCAAAGATCATTGCGATAATGATCGCTTGTTTTACGGTTAGAGCTTTAGAGCCTACTGAGGTGCCCATTGCGTTCGCAACGTCATTTGCACCAATACCAATAGCCATCAAGAAACCGAAAGCTGCTGCAACAATAATCAGGACAGTGCCGTAGTTAGCAAGGATATCCATCGTAATACCTAGTTGTTTGATAACAAGCGGAACAAATTTAGACGCAAAAAACCGCTCAGCGAGAGAAATACTCAACGCATAAGTGGTTTGTTCAAAAAATGCTCTTCGTTATATGGTTAACGTATGATTTAAGATCGAGAAAGCATTACTTCAAGACGAGCGCCTACACGCTGTGCTTGATCTGCAATACCACCAACCCATTCAAGAATTTTGTATAAGAACATGATATCAACTGGATTCAGATCGCCTTCAATCGCCATTAGCTGTTGGCGTAGTTCGATCTGCATCGCGTCCGTGTCATCTTCAATTACATCTAATTGATGAATCATTTCAGCAACGAGTGTTACTTCACGGCCCTTAAAGCCAGTCTCAAGTAATTCGTCTAGTTCATTGATTACGTTTTGTGCTTGGTTCGCTGCATCTAGACAACGTTTAACGTAAGCGATGAAGTTTTCTTGTAGAGGAGCAGGAATGACAAGTTGACGACCATATACACGGCCAGCAATGTCTTTCGCTAGGTTTGCTAGTTTGTCTTGCTGAGTTAATAGCTCCAACATGTCGGTGCGATCAACAGGCATAAACAAACCACGAGGAAGTTTAAGGCGAATTTCACGTTTTAGTACGTCAGCTTCTTTCTCAAGGTGAGAAATCTGAGCTCGAATTTCAGCTGCTTTTTCCCAGTCACCCTTTGAAGAAACTTCAAAGAAATTAACTAGGTGAGAACAACATTCGTTCACGCATACTACGTGACGCTGCAAAGGTTTAATTGGGGACTTTGCAAATAACCCCATAATTGTATTTACTGGCATGGTCATCCAACCTAATAAATAATAACCTTAAAACAACATACACCATATTCATGGTGAAATGTTAAGCGATGGCTACAAAGTCGCGCATGTTAACCTAATCAATCTCTCATTAAAACTGTTTTAGATCATCATAAGGGCGATATTTCTGACTTGCCGACTTTGAAAATTGGCAATATCCTGTCCCTATCTTCACAGAAAGGTATAACTATGGAAACCGAGATAGAACTGAAGTTTTTTGTTTCTCCTGATTTTTCAGAGACTTTACGCAATAAAATTGCTGAAACTAAAGTACTTCAGCACAGTTGTCGTGAGCTAGGTAACATCTACTTTGACACCCCTGACAACTGGCTACGCAAGCACGATACCGGCTTGCGCATTCGACGCTTTGATGACGTATTTGTACAAACGGTAAAGACAGCGGGTCGCGTTGTTGCTGGCCTGCATCAAAGGCCGGAATACAATGCAGAACACGATAGCAATGAGCCAAAACTTGCCTTACATCCAGAAGATATTTGGCCTGAAGGTAAGGACATTGAAACATTGCAAGCTGAGCTTACTCCTCTGTTCTCGACTAACTTCACGCGAGAACAGTGGCTGATTGGCATGCCTGACGGTAGCCAAGTCGAGGTTGCCTTTGACCAAGGTTTCGTTGAATCCGGCGATCTGCAAGAACCGATTTGCGAAGTTGAGCTTGAACTTAAATCCGGCCAAACGGATGCTCTGTTTACACTGTCTCGCCAATTCTGCGAACAAGGTGGTATGCGCTTAGGTAACTTAAGCAAAGCAGCTAAGGGTTACCGACTTGCTCAAGGTTATCAAGGCGATGAAGTAACTCCTTTGACCTTAGTTGATACTGACAAAAGTGATACCGTTGAATCGTGTTTCATTCAATCTTTAGAGCATGCTCTCGCTCATTGGCATTACCACGAGCAAATTTTCACCGAGCGCCAATCGATTGAAGCTCTGCACGAGATCAGCCATTCACTGAGCTTTATCCGCCAGACTTTCACTATCTACGGTGGCATTGTACCGAGACGCGCTAGCGCTATTTTACGCCAAGAGCTGAAATGGCTAGAACAAGAGTTGGATTGGCTAAAAAGCTATGACCACTTTGAGGATTTGCTAGAAGATAAAGGCCACGTTCTGCGTAAGCTTGATGCTCGTAAGTTCCTAGTGGCTGAGCTAAAAGAGATGCAAGAGCAATTGCCAGATCGTGAAGAGTTACTGACTCTCTTGAGTTCAGCCCGCTACACCGGCCTTCTGCTTGATTTAAGCCGCTGGATACTTACTCGAGGTTGGCAGCCATTCTTGGACGATAAAGCGCGTGAGCAAATGGAGCGCGGAATTGAGTGGTTCTCTGTGAAGCAGCTTGATCGCACTTGGGCGGAGCTGATGGAAGCCTTTCCACCAGAGCGCGTGATGACAAGCCAAGCTTACATCGACCAGCAGTATCGTTTGATGCGTAACCTGTATTCTGGTGTTGGCTTTGCGAGCTTATATGATGACGATGAGCGTAATAGCTTCCGTTTGCCTTGGGCGGACATGGTACAAGGTATCGACGATTTGTTGATGCTACGAACCTTACAGCCACTCACTGAGAAGTTAGAAGGTGATGAGAAAGATCAGCTAGAGCGTTGGCTTGCTCGTCAAGAAGTTTCCATTTTGCATGCGATGGAGCAGACTCGCCAAATCAGTGTTGAAGTTGAGCCATATTGGCAAGACTAGTCTCTACACTAACATCCATTTTTAAATAGGGCTTTGGCCCTATTTTTTTGTCTGTCGTTCAAGCGACTCGAGCCGCTCTAGTATCTGTTGCTGCTGCTCTAGAATCTTATCCAGTTTACGCTCTTTGTTTTCCAATTGTTGATTCTGGAGGTCGGTAGGCTCAGTAATCAGCGAGGTAATTAGACCTGAGATCATACCAAATACACCAACCCCACAGATGATCACAATCGATGCGATTAACTGACCAGCGGTGGTTACTGGATAATGGTCGCCATAGCCAACGGTACTGATGGTCACGAAAGCCCACCACAACGCATCATGACCAGTCGTGATATTGGCATTAGGATCTTTGTGTTCCAATAGCAGGATCGTGCCAGCACCGATGGTCAGTAAGATCACCAAAAGCAGAATGATGGAAGCGAAAGTGGTCTCTTTTCTGTTACGAAACAGCTCTCTGAAAATACGTTTACTTGAACGTAGAACCAAGATGACTCGCAGAATTTGAAAAATACGAGCGAAACGGAGTGGCTCGATCATTGGGATACTTGCCAAGAAATCGATCCAGTGTACTTTGAGGTATTCTTTCTTGTTTTGTGATCTGAATAGATCAATCGTGAGCTGAAAAAGAAAAACACTACAGATTATAAAATCGAGGCCGATAAGGACTTGTTTCGATTCTTTATCAATCGGCGCAAACAACAAGCCTGAGATCACAAATAACGCTAAGAAAGAGAGAATCAGTGATAATAAGCTCATCGGCTTAGGTGTGTCTTTGATACTATTTAACATTCATACGAGGCTCAAAATAAATCGCGAACCTGACTCAATCAGCCATCTCGCGGGTATAGAAGCCATCAATATATAAGAGTTAATGGAGAACTGACAATGACTAAACTGTCATTCAAGCCGTGGGAAAGGGTAATCTCTGACGTTCGTCTCGTTCCGAAAATGATCATGCTGATGGTGTTCAGTACCATCTTGATCATTTCTAAACAGCTATGGGACGCGAGCACGTTTTACGATTCATTGCTCGCTGCAACGAATAATGCACAAGTCGCGCAGCAGCATTATGAAACTTACCTAGTTCAAGTCGCTTGGCAGACAGGCTTGATGATCATTGTGTTTGTGGTTCTTTTATTAGCGGCAGCTCGCGTTATGCTGCGCCAAACTCAATACCTCAGTGATGCCATTAAAACGATGGCAGACAAGAATCTATCAGTGCCGATTCACATGGACTGTAAAGATGAATACGGCGATGTAGCTCGTGAGCTAGAAAAAACACGAGTTCAGCTGCATGACATGGTGAAGGCTCAACTGGCTTCTTCTGATGAGCTATTTGCTCTAACAGAAGTGATGACCATCAGCATGTCAGAGACCAAAGAGTCTGCTCAAGAAGAGTTTAACGAGATCGATCAGTTAGCAACGGCAATGAGCGAAATGACTTCGACCGTTCAAACGGTTGCTGAACATGCACAAAGCGCCTCTTCTCTTACAGAGCAAGCATCAGGCCAAGCATTGACTGGTCAGAAATTCGTTCAGGGCTCTGTATCTAAGATGAGTGAACTCTCTTCTGATATCGCAGCGTCTGCAGCAGCGGTAAACCAAGTTGAAGAGCGCGTTGATTCAATCGGCAGCGTTGTAGGTACTATCCAAGGCATTTCAGAACAAACCAACTTACTGGCACTCAACGCAGCGATTGAAGCGGCGCGTGCAGGTGAAGCCGGTCGTGGTTTTGCTGTGGTTGCTGATGAGGTTCGTAACCTTGCACAGCGTACTCAACAAGCAACCGTCGAGATTCAAGATATGATCAGCCATCTACAAAGCAGTGCTAACTCTGCGGTAGAGTTGATGGAAAAGAGTGTTGTTGAAGCGGCTGAAGGTGTCGATCTGGTGACCAATGCGGGTTCTGAGTTGGATGGTATTGTAAGCCAAGTAAACCAGATCAATGATATGAACTTCCAAATCGCGACGGCTGCAGGCCAACAGAGCAGTGTTGCGGAAGAGATGAGTGTTAACCTGACCAATGTTCGCGAGCTGGTTGAAGCTTCGGTTGTCGTGGTCGGTGAGCTTCTAGAAACCTCTCAGCTTATGGAAAGCAACGCGCAAGAACTCGACGGTAAGATTAAGCAGTTTAAGGTATAATCTTGTTCTCTAAACCCTATTGATAGAGCCTTTTTTCTAGAGAGAAAGGTCTGACTCGATAAGTTCACGGATAAAACGCCCACATTGCTGATGTGGGCGTTTTTTATTGGCGTAACTTTGGTATAACTATCTTTAGCTATGAAAACTCATTATTGAAAAACTGAACCGATAAATTGATTGCTCGCGCGCAGCTTATACAAGGAAGAAACATGCCATTGCCTCCTCAACTCGTCACTCATTTGCAGTCAGCTTTTGAGCAATTATTAGAGCACCAAAGTGAAGCCATTAATGCTTGGCCTGAGCCGCTAATTGAAGACCTTAAACGCGTCTTAGGATTAAGCTGCTTTATTGGTGATTGCTTACAACGTGACACGGTTTTATCGACGACTCTACCGGATATGTTGGAATGTGAGGAGCGTGCTGAAGGGTATCGTGGACGATTGGCTGAGCTGCTTTCTGATTGTACGGACGAAATGAGCGGTCAGCGAGTGCTACGTCAATTCCGCAATCGAGAAATGACCTATATTGCATGGCGTGACTTTATGGGCTCTTGGGAGCTTGAACAGAGCCTAAGTCATCTCTCTATGTTGGCCGAAGCGATGATCTTCGAGACCTATCAATGGCAGTACGACATTTGCTGTAAAGAGTGGGGCACACCTTGTAATGAACAGGGTGAAGCACAGCCGATGCTTATCATTGGCATGGGTAAGCTTGGTGGCGGTGAACTCAACTTTTCTTCTGATATCGACCTGATTTTTACCTACCCTGAAAATGGCGAAACCCAAGGAGCAAGACGCAGTATCGCCAATGCGCAGTTCTTTACCCGCTTAGGGCAGCGTATTATCAAGGCGCTCGATCAACAAACCTTTGATGGGTTCTGTTATCGCGTCGATATGCGTCTGCGTCCTTTTGGTGAGAGTGGACCATTGGTGATGAGTTACGCCGCTCTGGAAGATTACTACCAAGAACAAGGGCGAGACTGGGAACGTTACGCGATGGTTAAGGCGCGCGTAATGGGCAGTGAAATGTACCCAGAGTATCAAGAGTTGCGCAAGATGCTACGTCCGTTTGTCTTCCGTCGCTATATCGATTTCAGTGCAATTCAATCTTTGCGCCGCATGAAATCGATGATCAGCAGTGAAGTGCGTCGTCGTGGCTTATCCAATAATATCAAGCTCGGCTCAGGCGGCATTCGTGAGGTTGAGTTCATTGCACAAGTCTTCCAACTGATTCGTGGTGGCCGTGAGCCTAGCTTACGTGGACGAGGGCTTTTAGAGACGTTAACCGCCATTGACTCTCTGCATCTGCTAGAAGCCGGAGAAGTGACTGACCTGCGCGATGCTTACCTGTTTTTACGTCGCCTAGAAAACCTACTGCAAGCGATGGCTGACAAGCAAACTCAGACGTTGCCGGATGGTGAGTTTGAACAACTTCAGCTTGCTGTTGCCATGCAATTCAGTGATTGGGAGAGTTTGATTACTGCAACTCGCGCCCATATGGCAAACGTACATAACGTGTTCGAAGAGCTGATCGGGATTGACGAAGAGGACGCTAACCCAATCGCGAGTCACTTCAGTGAGCTGTGGGATATGGCCCATAAGCCGGATGTTATCGAGCATGTATTGGAGCATGATATTGCTATCGCCAATCCGCCAGAAGCGGCGAAAACCATTATTCAATTTAAAGCGGATATCGCTAAGAAAACCCTTGGTCCGCGTGGGCGTGAAGTTCTCAATCGACTGATGCCGAAAGTATTTCAGGCCCTGTATACCGCTAAAGACGCTGAGTTTGGTTTATCGCGTGTACTGCATTTACTGCATAAAATTGTCACGCGTACCACTTATCTAGAGTTGCTCGATGAGCACCCCGCTGCATTGACTCAACTTGTTCGTTTATGTACTGCGAGCCCGATGATCTCAGAACAGCTTGGACGTTACCCAATCCTGTTAGATGAACTTATCGACCCTCAGCAGCTCTATAATCCGGTGCCACTTGAGTCTTACAAGACAGAATTACGTGACTACCTTGCTCGTATTCCTGAAGACGACATGGAACAGCAGATGGAAGGTCTGCGTCAGTTTAAGCAGACTTGTATCCTAAGGATTGCTGCGGCGGATATAGCGGGTGTGCTGCCGGTTATGAAGGTGAGTGATCACCTGACTTACTTAGCAGAAGCGATTGTTGAAGCCGGTGTTAACCAAGCTTGGTTACAAGTGTCGGCTAAGTTTGGTGAGCCTACTCATGTTAAAGACCGTGAGGGGCGCGGTTTTGCGGTTGTCGGTTATGGCAAAGTCGGCGGCTGGGAGCTTGGTTACAACTCAGACCTCGATATTGTGTTTATGCATGACTGCCCGGTACACATCTATACTGATGGTAAGAAAGAGATCGATGGACGCCAATTTTATCTAAGGTTGGCGCAGCGTATTATTCATATCTTCTCGACCAGAACAGCGTCGGGAATCCTGTATGAAGTCGATACTCGCTTGCGTCCATCGGGTGCTTCGGGTTTGTTGGTTAGTCCAACTGATGCCTTTGATGAGTATCAACACAACGATGCATGGACATGGGAGCATCAAGCGCTGACTCGAGCTCGTATGATCTATGGTGATGAGCAATTGGCTTCCGCATTCAACAAAACACGTCATGAGGTGTTGTGTCTATCACGTGATGAAGCAACGTTGAAAAAAGCAGTGGTGGATATGCGAGAAAAAATGCGTGATCACCTTGGTGGTAAAAAAGCCGAACGATTCATGCTCAAACAGGATGCTGGTGGCATCACTGATGTTGAGTTTTTAGCGCAATACTTAGTGTTACGATACAGCCACGAGAAGCCAAAGCTGACACGTTGGTGTGACAATGTCAGAATCTTTGAGAGTCTGATGTCACAAGGAATCATGGACGAGCAACAAGGCATGGCATTGACCAATGCATACACAACGCTACGCGATGAAATACACCATCGTAACCTACTTAATCTTGATGCTGATGTTGCAATCAATAAGTTCGAAATGGAAAGAGAACATGTGGTTCAAGCATGGAAGCAATGGATGGAAGCGTAACTCGGCTTTCGCTTAGCTAGCACAGTGCCTATCGAGATAGGCTTTACTCTTTTTTCTATGGTTTAGCCACTGTAATCAGTGTGCTAGACTCTAGCCAGATTCGATTTTTGGAGATCCATAATGAAACCAATTCTACCTGACTACAGCCAATCAGGCGTTCTAGTTGTCGGTGATGTCATGCTTGACCGTTACTGGTATGGTCCGACTGGCCGTATTTCACCAGAAGCACCTGTGCCCGTGGTAAAAGTAGAAAATAACGAGGAGCGACCTGGCGGTGCTGCTAACGTTGCAATGAATATTGCTTCGCTTGGTGGTCATGCTCATATCGTTGGTTTAACTGGAAAAGATGAGCCTGCTGAGGTGCTCAAAAACACCCTAGGTGCACTAAAAGTTAAGTGTGACTTTGTTGAGTTAGAAGACTATCCAACCATCACCAAACTACGAGTGATGAGCCGCGGTCAGCAGTTAATCCGTCTTGATTTTGAAGACAAATTTGAAAATACCGACCCTGAGCTGGTTCTATCTCGTATGGAGCAAGCGCTGCCAAATGTACGCTCGGTGATTTTATCTGATTACGCGAAAGGTGCATTAGAGCATGTACAGAGTTTCATTCAAAAAGCACGCGCAGCCAATGTTCCTGTATTCATCGATCCTAAAGGCGCTGACTTTGAACGTTACCGCGGTGCGACATTACTGACACCAAACATGGCAGAGTTTGAGTTGGTTGCTGGTAAAGTAAAAAATGAAGAAGAAATGATCGAAAAAGGGCTCGCACTTATTGAAGAGTTTGATTTCGATGCACTACTTGTGACCCGTAGTGAGCATGGTATGACGTTACTACGTAAAGGTCAGGCACCATTCCACTTGCCAACTCAAGCGAAAGAAGTTTACGACGTGACAGGTGCTGGTGATACGGTTATCTCCGTTCTTGCTGCTTCTGTTGCTGCCGGTAAACCATTGGATGAAGCGTGTGCATTAGCGAACGCGGCAGCTGGTGTGGTGGTTGGTAAGCTAGGTACATCGACACTTTCTACTATTGAACTAGCGGAAGCGATTCACGGTAGCCAAGATACAGACTACGGCGTTATCTCGGAAGCGGCACTGGTTGAAGCGGTGAAACGCGCTCGTGCTAAAGGTGAGAAAGTGGTTATGACTAACGGCTGTTTCGATATCCTTCATGCGGGCCATGTTTCTTACATGAACCATGCAGCGGAATTGGGTGATCGCCTGATTGTGGCTGTGAATACCGACGATTCTGTTAAGCGTTTGAAAGGTCCTGGTCGTCCTGTCAACCCTACCGATCGTCGTATGGCGGTATTGGCGGGCTTAGGTGCAGTTGACTGGGTGGTGCCTTTCTCTGAAGACACACCTCAACGTTTGATCTCTGAAGTGCTACCAAGCATTTTAGTAAAAGGTGGTGATTACAAACCTGAAGAGATTGCTGGTGGTGCGGAAGTAATTGCTGCGGGTGGTGAAGTTAAAGTACTTAACTTTGAAGATGGTTGTTCGACAACTGAAATTATTAAAGCAATCAAAGGTGGCCGAGGCTAATTTTTAGCTTTGAATACCCAGTTTAATAGATAATAAAAATGCCGCTCAATGAGCGGCATTTTTGTAGCTGTAGCTAGCGCAATTTAGAATTACTTGCTTGCGACTTTTAGACCAGCGTTTACATCAACGATGTCCTGCTCGCTCAGCGTACCAACGGCTTGACGTAGCTGAAGTACACTTAGGATGTAGTTGTAACGAGCGTCTGAAAGATTCTTGTTAGCATCGTACAGACGACGAGTTGAATCTAGTACGTCAACGATAGTACGAGTACCTACATCGAAACCAGCTTCTGTCGCTTCTAGAGCTGACTGAGCAGAAACAACAGATTGTTCATAAGCGCGTAGAGCACCAATTGAAGCACTGATGTTGTTGTTGAATGCACGTACGTCTTTAACAACGCTACGGTAAGTTGCTTCTAGATCTTCACTTGCTGCAACGTAGTTGTATTCAGCCTGTTTGGTTAAAGAAGTTGTGTTACCACCTGTGTATAGAGGCACAACTAAGTTCAAACCAATGTTCAGGTTGTCTTGGTCATAATCTTGAGAGCTATTGGATTGATCAGCCAGAGCATAGCTACCGTCTAGCGTTAGGCTTGGCAGGTGACCAGAGCTTGCTAGAGAGATGTTGTCTTTTGCTACGTCTTGAGAGATACGTGCAGCGAGTAGGCTAAGGTTATTTTGCTCAGCTTGTTCAACAAGTGCTGCAGCTGATTCTGAAGACTTGCTCGCTGAGAAGCGGTCCGTATCTAAGATGCTTAGCTGAGAGTGCTCTTGGCCTGTAATTTCACGTAGACCTTCGTAGCTGTTAGTCAGTGTGTTCTCAGCCAATACTTCATCTGCTAAAACGCCATCGTACTGAGCTTGCGCATCATGTACATCGGTAATTGCAGAAAGACCCACTTCAAAACGTTGCTTAGTTTGCTCAAGCTGACGAGCAACGGCTGCTTTTTCAGCACGAACAAACTCTAGGTTGTCTTGAGCACGAAGTACGTCGAAATAAGCTGTTGCTGTACGCAGGATCAACGCTTGTTGCTCTGCCGCGTATGCTGAATCAGCCTGGCGAGCCGTTTTCTCGGCGGTGTCTAGAGTGATCCATGAAGAGCGTTGGTAAAGCTCTTGAGAAAAACCAATCGCAGCTCCCCAAGTATTGTTATCGATACTTGAACTGCCAACACCAGACGTGTCTCGGTCACCACGATTAATATCGTAGTTTGCTGTTAGGTTAATTTGAGGTAGCAAGTCACTACGGCTTGACGTTACTGCTTCAAAAGCGGCATCGCGCTGCGCTGCTGAACGAAGAAGTTGTGGATCGTTCTGTTTTGCTTGGTCATAAACTTCAGCTAGCGTATCAGCGAAAGCTGATGAACTCAGGCTGCCAATTGCTGCACTGATAAATAGTGGAAGCAGTTTTTTCATTTTCCTATTCCTGCCTTTAATAGAATTTTCTTTAAAAGAGTTTAACCCAGTTTGGTGGTAATTTACTCGAAACTTTGCACTTTTTTACATTTAACTGTCCACTTGTGCAATATTTATTTTTTAAAGCTTAACTTTAATTGTAAGTTTTATATAAAAAGTTGAACCTTATCCTTGGTAGTTAACTCGGACAATGAGTAAACTATAAAGATCACTTAGTGAGGTACCAAATGCAACAGTATGACAATCAACGACATGAGTTTACTCCGCAAGATGTGGAAATAGTCTCAAAAGAGACGCTGTTTCGTGGTTTTTTCAAAATGGTTAAGTACACATTTAAACATAGACTGTTTGAGGGTGGCTGGAGCCAACCAATTGAGCGTGAAATGTTTGAACGTGGTCATGCTGCCGCTTTGTTACCTTATGATCCCGTGCGTGACGAAGTCGTGATCGTCGAACAGATCCGTGTCGGTGCTCTCGAGCATGAGCATCCGTGGCAATACGAAATTGTTGCCGGGATTATCGATACCGATGAATCACCAAAAGATGTGGCTCGTCGTGAAGCGATGGAAGAAGCAGGAGTCGAAGTCGGATCTGTGCTGCCTATCACTTCGTATTACCCTTCTTCAGGCGGCTGTTCAGAGAGGCTTGATGTTTTTGTTGGTTGTGTCGATGCCACCACGGCCAAAGGGGTGCACGGATTGGATTACGAAGGTGAAGATATTCGTGTACAAGTGATGAGTCGTGAAGCGGCTTATCAACTGGTTAAAGATGGTGTGTTTGAAAATGGGGCCACGATCATTGCGCTGCAGTGGCTACAATTGAACTACCAAGAATTACAGTCAGAGTGGGTAGCTTAACGTTATGCCAAATATAGCGGTCAAGAAACCGTATCATGTTGATCTTGCTGAATTGATGCGAGTCTATGAGACGAATTATGCCAAACTTAACGCTTTGTTACCGGTTGGGCATGAGGTTGGTGATGTCCGCTGTTACCAAGCCGTTAATATGGTGTATCAATTGACAGTGAATGAGGTCACAAAATACACCACATTAATAGATATATGTCAGAGTGACGCGATGCCAGTGTTTCCTTTGCCAAAAATGTCTGTCAGGCTATATCACGACGCTCGAGTTGCAGAAGTGTGCGCTAGCGGGGATTTTTCGCGAGTCAAAGCGAAATATGACTACCCCAACACTAAGCTTCTGCAAAAGGATGAGAAATTTCAATTGAATAAATTTCTTGGGGAATGGTTAACGTTTTGTTTAAAAACTGGTATCAGCCGAACTCCAATTGCCTTTTAATTGAGCTAATTTAAGAACATTTTTAAAGTCTAAACAGTAACGTATCTGGATTTGTTATTTTGGAATTATCACACACTTCAAAATTTGATGAGAGCAGTATTAAACTTGTGCAGCTAACGGATACGCATTTGTTTGCGCCGAGCAATGGCAGCTTATTAAGCATCAACACTCAAGATAGCTTTCGTGCTGTAGTCGATGGCATTGTTAGTCAGGGCTTTGACTATCAAGCGATCTTAGCGACTGGTGACATTTCTCAAGATCACAGCGCTGAGTCATACCAGAAATTTGAATCAGGGATTCAACCCTTAGAAAAACCGTGTTACTGGCTACCTGGAAACCATGATTTTAAGCCTAATATGGGCAGTGTTTTACCATCACCACAGATTCAATGTGTCGAACATGTATTACTGGGCGAGCGTTGGCAATTGATCATGTTGGACTCTCAAGTGGTTGGCGTACCTCACGGGCGTCTGAGCGATCAACAACTCGATCTGCTTGAACAAAAGTTAGCGGAATTTCCTGAACGTAATACCTTGGTTTTACTTCATCATCATCCGTTGTTGGTGGGCAGTGCTTGGCTCGATCAGCACAACCTTAAAGATGCCGACCAGTTCTGGGATGTCGTCCAACAGCACTCTAATGTGAAAGCTGTGTTGTGTGGTCATGTTCACCAAGACATGAATCGAGAACATCATGGTGTACAAGTCATGGCAACTCCGTCGACTTGCGTTCAGTTCAAGCCAAATTCAGATGACTTCGCCGTAGATACCTTATCTCCGGGTTGGAGAGAGATCGAATTGCATCAAGATGGTACGGTCAGCACTCAAGTTCGTCGCTTGCCTCATGGGCAGTTCTTGCCTGATTTTAAGGCTGCGGGTTATTAATAAAGGTTGCTACCGATGTCTGATTCTATCAATCAAACCATAAAGCCATCACTGCTTTTCTATATCCATGGTTTTAACAGTTCATCACGTTCTCACAAAGCGATGGTGATGGCCGAGTATTGTGCGGAGCATCGCGCGGATATTAAGGTGCTAATACCGCAACTGCCGAGTTTCCCGCAACAAGCTGCCCTTTTCCTGCAGCAGCTCGTGGAACAACACAAAGATCAATATCAGATTGCACTGGTTGGCAGCTCATTAGGCGGCTATCTTTCAACTTGGCTCAACAGTCATTATGGCTTTAAGGCGGTTGTGGTTAATCCCGCGGTGAAACCGTATGAACTGCTTGTGGACTATTTAGGTGAGCAAGTAAACCCATACACAGATGAACGATATGTACTGGAAACAAAGCATATTGATGAATTGAAGGCGTTAGATGTGCCAGATGTAGCAAAGCCAAGCGATTTCTGGTTACTTCAACAAACGGAAGATGAAGTTCTGGATTACCGACAAGCGGTTGAGAAGTATCAAGGTGCAACACAAACTGTAGAAGAGGGCGGAGATCATAGCTTTGTTGATTTTGAACGATACCCGCAACAAATCATCACCTTTCTACAGCTATAACCTATTTTATTCACTGAGTAGATTTCTCTCTTTTGCTTGTTATTTCATCTATCAATGGTGAAATATCATAGTTTGATGTCTTAGTTTTTGAACTAGCTTGACATCATTACTCAGCTTCCAGACTATATTCCCCAATACTTCGCTCGTTCGCTCTGCTATGACGGTTCATAGTAATGATTCTGCTTTAGTGAAACTGGAGCCAGCGAACTGACGCAAACTTTTTGAGTAAACTCCGTATTATGACTGAACAATATAATGCAAAAGACCTCGAGGTACTTGAAGGTCTCGACCCTGTGCGACACCGCCCAGGTATGTATACCGAGACAGAAAGACCGAACCACCTTGCCCAAGAAGTCATTGATAACTCGGTCGATGAAGCTCTAGCGGGACACGCTAAGAAAATCAAAGTTGTGCTTCATGCAGACCAATCATTAGAAGTTACCGATGATGGCCGTGGTATGCCTGTCGATATCCACCCTGAGAAAGGTATCTCAGGTGTCGAGCTGATCCTAACCAAGCTCCACTCTGGTGGTAAGTTCTCGAACAACAACTACAAGTTTTCTGGTGGTTTGCACGGTGTAGGTATCTCGGTAGTAAACGCCCTGTCTAAGCGTGTTGAGGTTACGGTTCGCCGTGAAGGTCAAGTTCATGAAATCGCTCTAGAGCATGGTAAAGCGGTTACTGAACTGACGGTTACAGGCACTTGTGGTCATCGCAACAGTGGTACATCAGTACACTTCTGGCCTGACCCTAAATACTTCGATAGCTCTAAGTTTTCAACGCTTCGCCTAATCAACAATTTACGTGCGAAAGCGGTACTTTGCCCGGGGTTAGAAATCACCTTTAGCGACAAAGTGAACAATGAAGAACACAAATGGTTCTATGAAGATGGTCTAAAAGACTATCTTGCTGAAGGCGTGAAAGGTTACACCCTGTTGCCTGAAGAGCCTTATGTCGGTGAATTCGTTGCTGAAACGGAAATGGCTAACTGGGCGATCATTTGGCAGCCAGAAGGCGGCGACATGATCACTGAGAGTTACGTGAACTTGGTACCGACTAAACAAGGCGGTACACACGTAAATGGTCTGCGCCAAGGTCTATTGGATGCAATGCGTGAGTTCTGTGAATTCCGTAATCTATTACCACGTGGCGTTAAGCTAACGGGTGATGACATCTTTGACCGCTGTTCATACGTGCTATCGGTGAAGATGCAAGACCCTCAGTTTGCAGGTCAAACAAAAGAGCGTTTATCTTCTCGTCAAACCGCAGCATTTGTTTCTGGTGTTGTAAAAGATGCCTTCAGCCTGTGGTTGAATGAAAAACCACAACTGGCGGAGCAGTTAGCTGAAGCTTGTATTGCGAATGCGCACCGTCGTATGCGTGCGAGTAAGAAAGTAGTGCGTAAGAAAGTCGCGTCTGGCCCTGCACTACCAGGTAAACTAACCGACTGTTCGGTACAAGATTTGAATCGCACTGAAATCTTCTTCGTGGAAGGGGACTCGGCGGGTGGTTCTGCTAAGCAAGCTCGCGATCGTGAGTTCCAAGCAGTAATGCCATTGCGCGGTAAAATCCTAAATACATGGGAAGTGTCTGCAGACCAAGTATTGGCTTCTCAAGAGGTTCACGATATCTCAGTGGCTTTGGGTATTGACCCAGACAACGACGATTTATCAGGCCTGCGTTACGGTAAGATCTGTATCCTTGCCGATGCGGACTCGGATGGACTTCATATCGCGACACTACTATGTGCACTATTCACTCGTCACTTCAGCGCACTTGTTGAAGCGGGTCATATCTATGTAGCAATGCCGCCACTGTATCGTATCGACTGTGGTAAAGAGGTGTTCTACGCACTGGATGACGATGAGAAAGATGGCGTACTTGAGCGTCTGTCTAAGAAGAAATCCAAAATCAACGTACAACGATTCAAAGGTCTGGGTGAGATGAACCCACTTCAGCTACGTGAAACCACCATGGATCCAAATACTCGTCGCCTTGTTCAATTAACCATTGACGATAACGAAGCGACACTTGAGATGATGGACATGCTGCTAGGTAAAAAACGCGCTGATGATCGCCGTACATGGCTACAGACTAACGGTGATATGGCCGAGGTATAATGGATGTCTAACGAAATTACATTTGATGGCGTTGAACAATTGCCAATGCGCAAGTTCACCGAAGACGCCTACTTAAACTACTCAATGTACGTGATCATGGATCGTGCATTGCCTTATATCGGTGACGGCCTTAAGCCTGTACAGCGTCGTATTATCTATGCGATGTCTGAGCTTGGTTTATCTGCCGCTTCGAAATATAAGAAATCAGCACGTACCGTTGGTGACGTACTAGGTAAGTATCACCCGCACGGTGACTCTGCTTGTTACGAAGCTATGGTACTGATGGCACAGCCGTTCTCTTACCGCTACCCATTGGTAGATGGTCAAGGTAACTGGGGTGCTCCCGATGACCCGAAATCATTCGCAGCGATGCGTTATACCGAAGCGAAACTGTCTAAGTTTGCTGAGGTACTGCTTGGTGAATTAGGCCAAGGCACTGTTGAGTGGCAACCAAACTTTGATGGCACCATGAAAGAGCCACAAATGTTGCCAGCGCGTCTTCCTCATATCCTACTTAACGGTATTACTGGTATTGCAGTAGGTATGGCAACTGATATCCCACCACATAACGTGCGTGAAATTGCTGATGCGACGATTAAGCTAATCGATAGCCCGAAAGCTGAGCTATCAGAGATCATGGAAAGCGTCCAAGGCCCTGACTATCCAACAGAAGCTGAGATTATTTCTCCGAAGTCGGATATCGAAAAGATCTACAAAACGGGTCGTGGCAGCATCAAAATGCGTGCGGTTTGGCACAAAGAAGGCTCTGATATTGTTATCACAGCTCTGCCTCACCAAGTATCGGGCGCTAAGCTACTTGAGCAAATAGCTAACCAAATGCGTGCTAAGAAGCTGCCAATGGTTGATGACTTGCGTGATGAATCCGATCACGAGAACCCAACACGTATCGTAGTGGTGCCTCGTTCGAATCGTATCGATTGTGATCAACTGATGAGTCACCTATTTGCTTCGACAGATCTTGAGAAGAACTTCCGTGTTAACTTGAACATGATTGGCTTAGACAATCGCCCTCAAGTTAAAGGCCTAGTTCAAATTCTGAAAGAGTGGATTGAGTTCCGTCGCACAACGGTTCGCCGTCGTCTGCAACACCGTTTAGATAAAGTACTAGCTCGCCTACACATCTTGGAAGGTTTGCTGGTTGCTTACCTCAACCTTGATGAAGTAATTGAGATCATCCGAACTGAGGATGACCCTAAAGCGGTTCTGATGGAGCGCTTTGGTATTACGGAAATTCAAGCTGACGCTATCCTTGATACTAAACTTCGTCACCTTGCTAAGCTGGAAGAGATGAAAATCCGCGGCGAGCAAGATGAACTAGAGAAAGAGCGTGAGAAGCTAGAGAAGCTACTGGGCTCTGAGCGTCGTCTAAACACACTTATCAAGAAAGAAATTCAAGCTGACGCCGATAAATACGGTGATGACCGTCGTTCTCCATTAGTTGAACGTGCTGAAGCAAAAGCGATGACTGAGCGTGATTTGGTACCTAGCGAACCAATTACTGTTGTGCTGTCTGAGAAAGGTTGGATTCGTCATGCGAAAGGGCATGAGGTTGACGCTGAAGGCCTGAACTACAAATCGGGCGATAAATTCCTAGCGAGCGCTAAGGGTAAGAGTAATCAACAAGCGGTGTTCCTTGGCAGTGATGGCCGAAGCTACTCCCTTGAGTCTCATTCATTACCATCTGCGCGAAGTCAAGGTGAGCCGATTACCGGTCGCTTGAACATAAGCGCAGGCACCTCTATTCGCCAAGTGGTGATGGGAGAAGATGAACAGCTATGGTTAGTTGGCTCTGATGCTGGTTACGGCTTTGTTTGTAAGGGTAGCGATCTGCTGTCTAAGAACAAGAGCGGTAAAGCTCTGGTTAACCTGCCGCAATCTTCAGAAGTGATGGCGCCTAGTCCGATTGCTGATTTGGAAAGTAACCAGATTTTAGCGATTACCAACCAAGGCCGCATGTTGTTGTTCCCAATAAAAGACCTACCTCAATTGAGCAAAGGTAAGGGTAACAAGATCATCAACATTCCTTCTGCGAAGGCTAAAGAGCGTGAAGAGTTTGTATCGCACCTGATGGCTATTCCTGAGAATGCAACGCTGACCATCTACGCGGGTAAACGTAAACTTGGCTTGAAACCGGCTGACCTTGAAAACTTCCGTGGTGAACGTGGTCGTCGTGGCGGTCTACTGCCAAGAGGCCTACAGCGTGTGACTCGCATTGATATCGAAGAGCTAAGTGAATCGTAAAGACATTTGATGCTATCTTCGGATAAAAGAAAACCCAGCCTGTGAGCTGGGTTTTTTGTATTTGTCTGTCAGTTGTTTTGAATCGCTTACTTTTAGCGTTTGCTCTACAGGCGAGTATCTTCAGCAATCGTCACTTTGAGAGTCTTATTTTCACCTTGGCGCAAGATGCCAACATCGATCACCGTACCTGGGCGTAGATCGGTAACGATATCCATCACGCTCTGGCGACCATTCACCTGATTATTGTTGATGCTGACAATAATATCTTGAGCTTCAAAACCTGCATCCGCAGCCGGGCCATTTGGATCGATACCCAACACCACAATCCCACCGATATTCTTAGTACCCAACATGCGAGAGGTGACTGAGTTGATATCTTGCCCATCGATACCGATATAACCGCGAATCACACGACCATCAGCAATGATCTTCTCCATGATTTTATTGGCAAGTGGGTAGGGGATAGCAAATGAAATACCGTAGGTTTCCATGTCGGTCGCTTGTTGGAAAGAGGCGGTATTGATGCCGACTAACTCACCCTGAGAGTTAACCAGAGCACCTCCAGAGTTACCTTCATTGATCGCCGCATCAGTCTGAATAAAGGCTTGATGACCGTCAGCGCTGATTGAAGAGCGGCCAGTCGCGGAGATGATGCCAAAGGTGGTGGTTTGACCTAGGTTGTATGGGTTACCGATAGCCAGTACCACATCACCGACGTTGGCTTTGTAGTTCGGGTTGAGTGGGATCACCGGTAGGTTATCACCGCTGACTCTCAGTATCGCGATATCGGTGCGCTTGTCTGAACCGACAAGTTGCGCTGCTGCTACTCGGCCATCTTGAAGTGCGACAACAATTTGGTCAGCTTGAGCAACTACGTGGAAGTTGGTAATGATGTAGCCTTTTTCGCTGACAATAACCCCCGAACCCAAACCTTGAGTCAGTAGTTTGTTACGATCACTTTCTGCGTATTTACGGCTGTAAATATTCACCACAGCAGGCGCAGCGCGGCGTACCGCTTGATTAAATGAAATCTGAAGAGAGCCAATATTATCGACTTTAGGGCTAGTCACATCTGCAACAATGGCTGGCCTTAAGCTAGGAAAGGCAAGAAGAATCAGCGCCGCTGAAACGAGTCCAAGGGAGATAGAACGAAATAGAAAGGCCAGCATGTTTCCCTCTTCGACAGGTAAGGTATTGAGCCTCCACGCATGGGTGACTAGTTTGATTTACTTGTGAAGCATAGCATTTTGATTCATCTAAAGAAAAGGGAGACTGAGTAAGTTTAAAGCAAACTTACTCAGTCTCCCTGTGCTTGTGCTGACGAACTCGCTAGCGAATTACGAGGTAGATGGTTCTGTCATCTCGCTGGATATTGAGTGCTAATACACCAGGTTGTTTTTCAACGATCGCTCTAAACTCGGCAAGGTTCTTAACGGGCTGGCGGTTCACTCCGATGATGATGTCATCTTTCTGGAGCTGATAAGCTTCCGCCGGTGAACCTTGAGCGACGCTTGATACTTTCACGCCTGCTGCAGGGTCATTGCTAGTGGTGTTGGTCAGCTCGGCGCCAGTTAGCCCTTCGTGAAGCTTCTCGGCTTTGGTTTTGCTATTGGTTGACTCACCAAGCGTGACATCGAAGGTTTTATTCTTACCATCGCGAACGACACCTAACTCGATCTCTTTGCCTGCACCGAGCGTTGCGACTTTTGCTCTTAACTCGCTGAAGGTATCGATGCGTTTACCATTAATAGAGACGATAATGTCACCCGCTTTTAATCCAGCGTCATCAGCGGCACTGTCTGGCACAACTTGGCTAACGAAGGCGCCTTTGCTGGATTCATAACCTAATGCATCTGCAAGCTCTGAGGTGATCTCACCACCTTGAACGCCAAGCATGCCGCGTTTAACTTCACCGAAATCGATAATCTGTTCTGTCAGGTTTTTCATCATGTTGGATGGAATTGCAAAGCCGATACCGACATTACCTCCGTTAGGGCCAAGGATGGCAGTGTTGATACCAATTAGCTCACCGTTGAGGTTGACTAGCGCACCACCTGAGTTACCGCTGTTGATAGCGGCATCGGTTTGAATGAAGTTTTCAAAGTTCTCGAGGTTGAGGCCGCTTCGTCCAAGTGCAGAAACGATGCCAGATGTTACGGTCTGGCCAAGTCCAAACGGGTTACCAATCGCGACAGTGAAATCACCCACTCTCAACTTATCGGAGTCTGCGAGTTTTATCTGAGTTAGGTTCTTGGCTTTTTCGAGTTTCAAGAGGGCAATATCGGACATCTGGTCACCGCCGATAAGCTCGGCATCGTATTCTCGACCGTCATAAAGTCTTACTTTGATATCGTCAGCACCATCAATTACATGGTAGTTGGTGACGATATGGCCTTTTTGGGCGTCAATGATCACGCCAGAGCCTAACCCGCGAAATGGACGCTCACGAGTTTGTTCCGGGCCAAAAAAGAATTGGAATTGTTCAGGGATTTGCTGACGTTGTACCTGTTTGCCTTCAACGGCAATACTAACCACAGCGGGGGTCACTTGTTCGAGCATAGGTGCAAGGCTTGGTAATTGTTCATTACCTACACTTAATGGTAGTGCGGCGGTTGCTTGAATCGGGGTGATGATTGAACTTAAGCTTAAGGTCAGTACTGATAAAGCAAGCAAAGGTTTTTTCATCATAAACTCCTCTCTAGTTAAGGTCTTACCCCTCTCATTACGTGTGATACGTATGAGAAGTTTCAAATGACCTGAGTGAAAGTTATGACTCAAAAACCTTTGTAAAGTTCACCTAAGTGTTAAATGTTTATGATGCTTTTGCTGTGACTACATCTGGAGCATCAATGATTTCTTTCTTGTGTTCAGTAAACAAACCGGTTGCACCATTGGCGTAATCTTTAGGTTGCTCTTCCAGTGCTGCTTCTTTGGTTGCCGACTTTTCTTGTGGCTTCTCTGAATGGGCAGCCGCTGTCTTCACAAACGGGTTGTCTTGCTCTGGCAAATTAGGGATTAGCTCTGAGCTGGTTTTTTCCATGTGTTGGTACAGTTTTGTGTAGTCCTTACCTAAGGTGTCCAACATCTCTGCTGATTTCGCAAAGTGATCAGCCAGCTCTTGTCGCTGCTGCTCAAGGGCAAACTTTGCGCTATCCAATTCTTTCTGTACGTTCTTTTGCTTCTTGTATTCAGGTGTCATAAGACGAGAAATAGCGACCCCTAAAATAACTCCGACTAGTAAACCGGCAATGGCATACATCCAAGGCATAACAGCTCCTTATTATTGTTTTTTAACATGTTTGTTACTGCTTAGTTACACGTGCTACGGCTCCATGGTACTATGAGAAAGCCGCAGTATAAAGAGAAATGCATGTGCGCTACTTAGCAGTTTAATGCTGCATTATTCACCGCTTAATGTCACGTCTCTTACTGTTTGAACTTAATTTTATTCGCTGTCTGATATCGCTTTCATTGTGGAAATGTCGTCATGAATCCCGTCCAAAAATACGAACAAGATATAAAAGAGCATGGATTTCAAAGAGATCCAGCGCAAGAGCAAGCCGTAAAATCTTTAGATGAACTCTTTCATCAGTTCCAAGATTACGTAAATACTCCCATTCCTCAATTGACTCGATTCCAGAAATTGCTCGGTAAGCAGCCAGAGCTACCGACACCACCGAAAGGTCTCTACTTTTGGGGTGGCGTAGGGCGCGGTAAAACCTACCTTATGGATACGTTCTACGATGCCTTACCGACCACTAAAAAAATGCGAGTTCACTTTCACCGCTTTATGTATCGAGTACATGATGAATTGAAGGCGTTGGGCAATGTCAGCGATCCACTGCCTTTGGTTGCTGATAAATTGAAGCAAGAGGCTTATATTATCTGTTTCGATGAGTTTTTCGTTTCCGATATCACCGATGCGATGATCTTAGGTACCTTATTCCAAGAGTTGTTCGCACGAAACGTTATCTTGGTTGCAACCTCGAACATTCCGCCTGCTGACCTGTATCGTAATGGTCTGCAGCGTGCGCGTTTCTTGCCAGCGATTAAGCTGATTCAAGACAACTGCCATATTCTCAATGTTGATAGTGGCATTGATTATCGTCTACGTACCCTAGAGCAGGCTGAGATATACCACTTTCCACTCGATAGCCAAGCGAACATCAATCTTGAGAAGTACTACAACCAACTGGTTGGGGAAGATAAAGAGAGACTCAAGCAAATTGAAGTGAATCATCGTCAGTTAGACGTTATTGAAGCAAGCGATGGTGTATTGCATGGTACTTTTGCTCAGCTTTGTCAGTCGGCTCGAAGCCAGAATGATTATATTGAACTGTCGCGCGTTTACCACACGGTTCTCTTGGCTGATGTACTACAAATGGGCGCGACTTCCGATGACGCAGCAAGACGTTTTATCGCACTAGTGGACGAGTTCTATGAGCGCAATGTAAAGCTGATTATTTCTGCGGAAGTAGAGCTTGAAAATTTATATACCCACGGCCAGCTAGAGTTCGAGTTTAAACGTTGTCAGTCGCGTTTAATTGAAATGCAGAGCCATGAATATTTAGCAAAAGAGCACTTGAGTTAGCTAGGATTATCTCGATTGAGAAGTAGAAATAAAAAAATCGTGATTTTGTTCAAAAAGAGGTGATTTTTTCTTCGCTCTTCTCTATAATCCTGCGACCTACCGTTACTGCGGGCCTCTAACGATGAGTTAAATCACGTTATGCCAAGAGTTTTCCAACACTCGAAGGGGTGATGAATGGTGACTCTTAGACAGTGGGAATACGCGAGTATTCCTTAAGTGTAAATTTTTTAAATAGGTAATTATTAGCATGAAAACTTTCGTTGCTAAACCAGAAACTGTAAAACGCGACTGGTATGTTGTAGACGCTGAAGGTAAAACTCTTGGTCGTCTAGCAAGTGAAATCGCTTCTCGCCTTCGTGGTAAGCACAAAGCAGAATACACTCCTCACGTAGACACTGGTGATTACATCATCGTTGTTAACGCTGAGAAAGTTGCTGTAACTGGTAACAAAGCTAAGGGTAAGGTTTACTACCGTCACTCTGAGTTCCCAGGTGGTCTTAAGTCTATCACTTTCGAAAAGCTGATCGACAAGAAACCAGAAATGGTTCTAGAACTAGCTGTTAAAGGTATGCTTCCACGTGGTCCTCTAGGCCGCGCTATGTACCGTAAGCTAAAAGTATACGCTGGTGCTGAGCACAACCATGTTGCTCAACAACCACAAGTACTAGACATCTAATTGGGGATTATGAAAATGGCAGAGAATCAATACTACGGCACTGGTCGTCGCAAAAGCTCAGCAGCTCGTGTTTTCATCAAACCAGGTTCTGGTGAGATCGTAATCAACAAGCGTAGCCTTGATGTTTACTTCGGTCGTCCAACTTCTCGTATGGTTGTTAAGCAACCTCTTGAGCTAGTTGAACTAACTGAGAAACTTGACCTTTACATCACTGTTTCTGGTGGTGGTATTTCTGGTCAAGCTGGCGCAATCCGCCACGGTATCACTCGCGCTCTTATGGAGTACGATGAAACTCTACGTCCTGCTCTACGTGCAGCTGGCTACGTTACTCGTGACGCTCGTTGCGTTGAACGTAAGAAAGTTGGTCTACGTAAAGCACGTCGTAAACCTCAATTCTCTAAGCGTTAATTTTTCTTTACGAAAAAGTACACGCTCCCAGTTTTATTACTGGAATTGTGGTTCAAAGCTCGGCTATATGCCGGGCTTTTTGTTTTTCTCCCCCCTGCTAAATGCTTTTCCCCTCTCGTTTTATTTCCAAATTCTTGTATTTTGAAAGCTTTTGTAACTCAATGTGCGCTTTGCCTCATGATTGTTACAAAAAGGTAGCTTTATCTTGTCAAAAAGTAGGGTTTTATTTATCATTTGCCGTCAATAAATAGAACTAAATACATATTTTGTTAGCCATGCTCTTTAATCGGAATAATTTCAATCCACAAGGAGCAAATGGGAGAATGTTTGGATGAGCAACGCGCCTTTAAATAACGGTCGCAGGCGTTTCTTAACCGCAACAACAGCCGTTGTTGGTGGTTTGGGAGCTGCTGCTGTAGCCGTGCCTTTTATTAAATCATGGAATCCGAGTGCCAAGGCGAAAGCTGCGGGTGCACCGGTGGAAGTGGAAGTCAGCAAGTTAGAACCGGGACAAATGGTTCGTGTCGAGTGGCAAGGTAAACCTGTATGGGTTGTACGTCGTGCTGAGTCGGTACTAGAAAACCTAAAATCTATCGGTGGTCAACTTCGTGATCCTCAATCTGAAGCTGAACAACAGCCAGAATACGCACAGAACGAATTCCGTTCAATTAAGCCGGAATTCTTCGTTGCTGTTGGTTTCTGTACGCACTTAGGTTGTTCTCCGACTTACCTACCTGATTCTTTCGCAGAACAAGTACAAGGTGTTAAGTCTGGTTTCTTCTGTCCGTGTCATGGTTCGAAATTTGACATGGCTGGTCGAGTATTCCAAGGCGTACCTGCACCATTGAACCTTGTTGTGCCAAAGCATATGTATTTAAGCGACACCAAGATCCTGATCGGTATTGACGAGGGAGATGCATAATGCAAGGACTACTAGACTGGGTTGAAAAACGTATACCCGCGATGAATGCTTACAAAAAGCACTTATCTGAATACCCAATGCCTAAGAACTTTAACTTTTGGTACCTTTTCGGTTCTTTGGCAATGTTGGTATTGGTTAACCAAATCCTTACGGGTATTTGGCTAACAATGAACTACGTACCGTCTGGTGAGGGTGCGTTTGCTTCTGTTGAATACATCATGCGTGATGTGGAATACGGTTGGCTACTACGTTACATGCACTCGACAGGTGCTTCGGCATTCTTCGTTGTTATCTACCTGCACATGTTCCGTGGTCTAATCTACGGTTCTTACCAAAAACCTCGTGAGCTACTTTGGATCTTCGGTATGTTGATCTTCTTGGTGCTTATGGCCGAGGCTTTCATGGGTTACCTACTACCATGGGGTCAAATGTCTTACTGGGGTGCTCAGGTAATCATTTCTCTGTTTGGTGCGATTCCTGTTATCGGTGATGACCTAACGCTTTGGATCCGTGGTGATTACATCATCTCTGGTGCAACGTTGAACCGTTTCTTCGCACTGCACGTTATCGCGCTACCAATCGTACTTCTGCTGCTTATCGTGCTTCACGTACTAGCGCTGCACGAAGTGGGTTCGAACAACCCAGACGGTATCGAGACTAAGCTTCCTAAAGGCACAATGGGCGACGACTACAAAACTCAGTTCCCATTCCATAAAGATTACACTAAGAAATACGACATCATTGACTCTATTCCTTTCCACCCATACGGGACAGTGAAAGATATGGTTGGTGTTGCTGGTTTCCTATTCTTCTTCTGTTATGTGCTGTTCTTTAACCCAGAGATGGGTGGTTTCTTCCTTGAGCCGCCAAACTTTGAAGCTGCGAACCCGCTGAAGACACCTGAGCACATTGCTCCTGTATGGTACTTCACGCCGTTCTACGCAATCCTACGTGCGGTTCCTGATAAGCTGCTAGGTGTTGTAGCAATGGGTGCATCGATTGTTGTGCTATTCCTACTGCCATGGTTCGACCGTTGTAAAGTGCGTTCTTACCGTTACCGTAGCAAACTGCATTTGATTAACATAATCCAATTCACAATAAGCTTTATTGCGCTTGGTGTACTTGGTGCGCTTCCAGCAACACCAACATACACGTTACTAGCTCAAATCTTTAGCTTAGGTTACTTCATGTTCTTCGTTCTGCTGTGGTTCTACAGTAAAAATGAAGCGACGAAACCATTACCAGAAAGGGTGACATTCAAATGAAAAAGTGGATTGTAATTTTATTTGCTATGTTGCCGTCACTGGTGATGGCAGCGGGTGCAAACGTACCATTAGACAAAGCGAACAATGACTTAACGGACAAAGCTTCATTGCAAAATGGCGCTAAGATGTTCATGAACTACTGTTTTGCTTGTCACTCAACGCAATACCAACGCTATGAGCGTGTTGCGAATGACTTAGAGATCCCAGTTGATCTAATGAAGGAAAACCTGATTTTCGACCCTGAAGCGAAAATTGGTGACCTAATGGTTAATGCGATGCCTTCTGAGCAAGCGGCAAGCTGGTTTGGTGCTCCGCCACCGGACCTAACTTTGGTTGCTCGTGTTCGCGGTGCTGACTGGCTATACACGTACCTTCGCACTTTCTACGAAGACCCGTCTCGTCCATTTGGCGTGAACAACATTGTTTTCCCAAGTGTTGGTATGCCGCACGTTCTTGAAGAGCTGCAAGGTATCCCTACACCAATCTACGATACTCACATTGTAGATGGCGAAGAAGTAACAGTGGTTGTTGGTACTGAGACTGATGGCTCTGGTGAACTGAGTGCTGGTGAATACGATGAAGCGGTTCGCGACCTAGTTAACTTCCTAGTTTACTCGGGCGACCCTGTTCAACTTGAGCGTCATGCTCTAGGTTGGTGGGTAATGGCTTTCTTAGTAATCTTCACTATCATTGTGATTCTGCTGAAGAAAGAGTATTGGCGTGATGTGCACTAATTGTGCTATAATACCGTGCTAATTCCCAAATTATGTTAATGTTCAATGGAGGCTTTAGGCCTCCATTGTTTTTATTTAAAGTGTACTGGAGGGCTCCATGGCTGTAGCTGCCAATAAACGTTCTGTAATGACTCTTTTCTCAAGTGCTTCTGATATGTATAGCCATCAGGTGCGCATCGTTCTTGCTGAAAAAGGCGTAAGTGTTGAAGTTGAGTTGGTTGATGAAAAAAATCTTCCAGCAGAGCTTGTTGAACTGAACCCGTACAAATCAGTACCAACTCTTGTTGATCGTGAGCTTGCTCTTTACGACTCTAAGATCATCATGGAATACCTAGATGAGCGTTTTCCTCATCCACCATTGATGCCTGTATACCCGGTTGCTCGTGGTAATAGCCGTCTAATGATGTACCGTATTGAGCGCAACTGGTACTCAGTTGCAGAGAAGATCGTTAAAGGCAATGCTGAAGAATCTGAAGCAGCACGTACTAAACTACGTAACGATCTACTGACTCTAGCTCCTATCTTCGCAGAGTACGAGTACTTCATGAGCGAAGAATTTAGCCTAATCGATTGCTACCTTGCTCCGCTACTATGGCGTTTACCTGAGCTTGGTATCGAGCTAATTGGCCCGGGTTCTAAAGAGCTTAAAGTTTACATGAACCGCGTATTTGAACGTGATTCATTCCTAGCTTCTTTAACGGAAGCTGAGCGCGAGATGCGACTAGTTCGCTAAGCGTTATGGATATCTCAAATATGACACCACGCCGACCATACATGCTTCGTGCATTCTATGATTGGCTGGTTGATAACGAATTGACTCCACATCTTGTAGTTGAAGCAACACTGCCAGGCGTGCGAGTTCCAGAAGAGTTTGTTCAAGATGGTCAGATCATTCTGAACATCGCACCTCGTGCAGTTGGACAACTTGAGCTGGGTAACGAAGCTGTGACGTTTAGCGCTCGTTTTAGTGGTCGTCCTCACTCTGTGATCGTTCCACTTTATGCTGTACAAGCGATTTACGCTCGTGAGAATGGTGCTGGTACCATGTTTGAACCTGAAGAGGCTTACATGGAATCGTTCGAAGAAGGGATTGAAGAAAGCCCTTTCGAAGAGCCAGAAAAAGGCCCATCTTTGAGTGTTGCAACGGTTGAACCAGAAGCTGAAGAGCCAGACTCAGATCCTGAGCCACCTCGCCCGGCGAAAGGTCGTCCAAGCCTTCGTGTTATCAAATAACGTTAGTTATAAGTAACGACTCAATAAAAAGCAGCGACTCATCGCTGCTTTTTTCTTTTCTGTTACCTGCTGATTTCTTTGCAGTTTTAGCTTAATCGCTAGTTAACAGCTGTCTCTTCTTCACCGTATTCAAATGCTCGGATTACCTGCTTCACACCGGAAATGTTGCGTGCAACTTCCGTCGCGATATCTGCGTGTTCACGAGATACTAAGCCCAGTAAGAATACTTCTGAATCTTCAGTGATGACTTTCACCTTGATGCCGTTCAGCTCAGAGTTAGCCAGCAGAGCCGATTTCACTTTCGTGGTAATCCAGCTGTCTTTGCTGATAGCGCTAACAGAGAGAGGCTCTTTCACGCGAATCTGATTGTGAATCGTTTCGACGCCAGGTACATCTTTCGCTTGGCTCTCAAAAGAGCGGCGTTCAGCATCTGTTGTTGCTTGGCCCATTAATACCACCGAGCCGCGGTAAGAACTGGCAGTGACACGAACGCTACCACGGTATGGCTGTTTGTTAGTGATGGCTGCGACTTCAAATTCGATATTGTTGTCGTTCCAAATCTCTTTAGTGGTTCGCGTGTCAGTGACAATGTTTGCAGTGGTTGCTGCACCAGCAATGAAAATGCCAGCACAACCAGACAAAGATAGTGTAAGTAGCGAAACACTAATCAGCTTCAATAGCGTCTTAGAGGTAAATGATTTCATTGTGATGCTCCGTATATCACTCTTCGTGAGCAGGGAAGAGTACTTGATCGATTAGGTCACATAGGCAGTGTAGTGTCACCATATGCACTTCATGAATGCGCGCTGTGCGGTGTGACGGGATACGAATTTCTACATCGTGCTCACCAAGCAAACCTGCCATTTCACCACCATCTTTACCGGTAAAGGCGATGATAGTCATGTCACGAGTTACCGCTGCTTCCATCGCTTTAATGATGTTCTTGCTGTTACCGCTAGTCGAGATAGCCAGTAAAATATCACCCGTTTGACCAAACGCACGCACCTGTTTAGAGAAGATCTCTTCGTAGTGGTAGTCGTTTGCAACCGCAGTAAGCGTGGTGTTATCAGCAGTAAGGGCCATTGCTGGTAGGCTAGGGCGCTCGGTTTCAAAACGGTTAAGTAGGCATGATACAAATTGCTGAGCGTTTGATGCGGATCCACCATTACCACAACATAGGATTTTGTTTCCGTTGAGCAAGGTAGCAACCATAGCTTGAGCGGCGTGCGTGATTGCATCTGGTAGTGCTTCTGCAGCCGCAATTTGGATTTGAATACTTTCTGTAAAACTTTCTTTAATGCTGTCTAGCATGTTTATCCTTGGGTAATCGCGTTTTGAATCCAGTTGATATGATCATCTGGCCCTTCAATGGCAATGATATCAAACCTGAAATCTGTGGAATGTACCGACAAGCCTTGCTGCATCAGCCACACTTGGGCTGTTTTGAGTAGCCTTTGTGACTTCTTCGCTGTCACCATCTCAGCGGCATGTCCGTAGCGAGTTTGCTTACGGTATTTTACCTCGGCAAACACAATCGTATTGTTATGGCGCATTATAAGATCAATCTCGCCACATTTTGCTATGAAGTTTTGTTGAATTAACGATAAACCGTGGCGGGTCAAATAGGCCTTTGCCACGGCCTCGTATTGATCACCCACTTGTTTATGGGTGACCGTTGCTTTGGACAAGAACGTTCGGCTAAAAAGCCCCATGCTCTGCCCAGCTGATTTCACGTTGTACTACACAGTTGTTGTCGATGGTTAACACGCCAGTTTCACCCGGAATACTGTAACCCTGTACGGCTTTCATCTGTGGTAGTGCATCCATTAGGTAGTATGCATCCATACCTAACGCTTGCAGACGTTTCTGGCCGTTTGAATGTGCAGGCCATAGATCATTAAGTTCTTTGTTCAGCTCACCTTTGTTTTCAACTAGCAGTGGGATATCGCTGTAGAATACACCTGTTAGGTCTTCATACTGCTTGTCGCCGCTATTACTGCGTGAGTTAGAGAACAGAGCTGGCTGGCTAGCATCTGGGTTGATCGCAACTTCAATGAAAGGCTTGATCAGCGTTAGCTCTGAGTTCTTCGCCACGATGTAGACAGAATCGATATCACGACGACTGCGTGGCTCGGTTTCTAGGTCTAGATCAAGTAGGTTATCCATTTGCGCGATGCGCTGTTGGCTCTCTTGTAGACCGAATACTTGATTCACGTTGCGTTGAAGTTGGCGTTTGTCCGAGAAGAAGCTGATTGCCACATCGTTATTGCTGTATTTCTTCCACTCTTCTTTAAACGCTTGCTCAACACGATCACCAAGGCGTCCCTTCGGAGCCAGAATTAGTGGGTATTTGTAGCCTTGAGCAAACAGGTGTTTCGCTGCTTGAGCAACCTCTTGCTCAGGAGATAGAGCGAGGTAACAAATATTGGTGTCAGGTTCTAGCTGAGTTGGAATATTCAGAGCTAAAGCTGGAATCGAGTTCTCGTGATTTTTCTGCGCTTGCTGAAGCTTAGTGATGTTGCTCTTAATCAGCGGGCCAACGATGAAATCAACATTGTTTTCTTCAAGTGTCGCTTTAATTTCAGCGGCACTTTGAACATTAGTGTCCATAACCGTCAGCGTTGCATCTTCTTCGCGCTCTTTGTCATTCATCATCGCAAAGATGAAACCATCACGTACCAGTTGTGCTTGCTTACCATATTTACCCGTTAGCGGCAGTAGCAATGCAGTGCTGGTTGGCTTGCTGATCTCTAAGGCTAAGATGTCCGTGATCGCTTGCGGTGTGTAAGTAGCAGCAGGATGCTGAGGATTCTCGGCTAACCAATCAGACAAGGTTTCTTGTAGGTTTGGCAGGTTCGAGTTGAGTGTCTTCATGTAAATAGCGAGCTGTAACCAACCGGCTAAAACGTCTTCCGTCGGTGACGTCTTCAGTTCCAGAATCTCATATTGAGAGTAGCTATTTAGGTTTTGCCAAATTCGATCTGCAGCTTGTTGTTGGATCTCGTCGTTATCTTCTGCGTACTCAGAATAAAGAACAAGTTCACGACTCGCCTCGAAATACTCGCTTCGCATCTCTGAAATATTCGCACGCAGCTCGTGGTAATCTTTCCACTGTTCGTTTGGCAGTTTCCACCAAGGCTGGAAGTTTAGTTGGCTGTACGCTTGATCCGGCTGTGAGTTATTCACCAACAGTTGAGCTCGAGCGAGTTGCCATTCTGCTTGCTGAACTTCAGTGAGCTCTTGTTTTGCTAAGCGTTTGATAAGCAGTGTCGCTTGGTCGGTTTTGCCAGCTTGCACAGAAGCTTTAAGCGCCATGATTAACCAGTCGTTTTGTAGGCTTCCTTTGCTACTGTCCGCCTGCATCATGTAACTTTCAGTGGATTGCACTGGATCTAGTGTAATATCTACGCTTGTTGGTGCTTGTGGACCTGAAGAACAAGCCGCCAATGTAATTGCTAATGCAATTGGAGTTAGTAAGCGTGGTACACTGAGTCTCTTATGGTTCATCGTTGCCATGAGTTCTTTAAATTCCGTATAAATTTGTATCTATATTAATCGTTGAAGTGATGGTAAACAAATGACAGATAACAAAACCTTGCTCACAGAGAGCCCAACTCTCTACATTGTGCCAACCCCAATCGGAAATTTGGGAGATATCACTCAAAGAGCAATTGAAATCTTATCAAGTGTCGATGTTATTGCAGCCGAAGACACACGCCACACGGGTAAGCTGCTTGCTCACTTCAATATATCAACCAGAACGTTCGCTTTACATGATCATAATGAACAAACTAAAGCTCAAGTTCTAGTCGAAAAGCTATTAGAAGGTCAGTCTATCGCATTAGTCTCTGATGCGGGTACACCTTTAATCAGTGATCCAGGTTACCATCTTGTATCACAATGTCGTCAAGCGGGTGTGAGAGTTGTGCCACTTCCTGGTGCTTGTGCTGTGATTACCGCGTTAAGTGCGTCAGGTTTACCATCGGATCGTTTCAGCTTTGAAGGCTTCTTGCCACCAAAGAGTAAAGGTCGTAAAGACAAGTTCCTTGAGATAGCGAAAGCAGAGCGCACGTGCATCTTCTACGAATCACCGCACCGCATTTCTGACTCTCTACAAGATATGCTTGAGATCTTAGGCCCTGACCGTGAAGTTGTGTTGGCGCGTGAGTTAACTAAGACTTTCGAAACCATTCAAGGCCTGCCTCTTGGTGAGCTGATTGAGTGGATTGAAGAGGACGCGAACCGCAAGCGCGGCGAGATGGTATTACTGATTCATGGTCACCGCGAAGAAGCGAGCACTGAACTACCAGATGAAGCGACTCGCACGCTGGGTATTCTGACCAAAGAACTGCCTCTTAAAAAAGCGGCGGCAATGACAGCAGAAATCTACAACTTGAAAAAGAATGCACTGTACAAATGGGGCCTAGAGCACCTGGATAGCTAATGCTTCTATAGTGATTTAACGCTGATACAGATAGAAGAGCCCCTAATGAGCCTCTTTTATCTGTATCTCTCATCACAGAACTCTAGTCCGCTCTTAGTTCTTTTCTCATCTCGAATCTCGCCACCCGCATCTGCTCCTCACTCTTTTCGTATCGCTAACCTCGTCATTCATATCAGCCCTTTATGGTCAATTCCCCATCAGTTAATCATTGGTTTGCACCATATTTGTGATCTCGCTAGACACTGCACACTAATCTCTATACAATCCGCCCTCGGAGTTGAACGGGTAATCGCTGCTTTGCTGATGTCCTTCGGGAGACTGACGTTGAGGTCCTTCGGGAAACTGACGTTGAAGTCCTTCGGGAGACTGGCAGAGGGGAGGAACGTCCGGGCTCCATAGAGCAGGGTGCCAGATAACGTCTGGGGGGCGCGAGCCCACGACAAGTGCAGCAGAGAGAAGACCGCCGATGGCCTTATTTCTTCGGAAGGGGCACAGGTAAGGCTGAAAGGGTGCGGTAAGAGCGCACCGTGCGACTGGTAACAGTTCGTAGCAAGGTAAACTCCACCCGGAGCAAGATCAAATAGGCCCTCACATTGCGTTGCTCGCGTATGGGGGCGGGTAGATTGCTTGAGCCTGTGAGCGATTGCAGGCCTAGACGAATGGTTACCGCCGCGCAAGCGGAACAGAACCCGGCGTATGTGTCAACTCCACCCATTTTAAGAACCCATCATTACTTAACGGTAGTGATGGGTTTTTTGCTTTATATTGACGTAAATTATTTAGATTTCCTTAAAATCCGTCACCTTGGTATGAGCTTGGGTCAAAAATTCCCAAAGCCTGTACACAATATGGTGGAGATACAGCGTGAAATCAGTACACTAAAACGTTAACAGAACAAATTATTGCCGAACTAATGGCTCAATCCACTCACTGAGAAGACTATGACAGAAGCATTCAAACATATTTCAGTATTGCTTAACGAATCTATTGACGGACTTGCGATCAAACCTGACGGTACCTACATCGATGGTACTTTTGGCCGTGGTGGTCACAGCCGTACAATCCTGTCTAAACTGGGCGAGAATGGACGACTATTTAGTATCGACCGCGATCCACAAGCGATTGCAGAAGCACAAAAAATTGATGACCCTCGCTTTACTATCATCCACGGCCCATTCTCTGGTATGGCTGAGTACGCTGAGAGTTATGATTTAGTGGGTAAAGTAGACGGCGTTCTGCTGGATTTAGGTGTTTCTTCTCCGCAACTTGATGACGCTGAACGTGGCTTTAGTTTCATGAAAGATGGCCCGCTGGATATGCGTATGGACCCAACTTCGGGCATCCCGGTATCTCAGTGGTTACTAGAAGCAGATCTTGATGACATCACTTGGGTGATTCGTGAGTTCGGTGAAGACAAGCACGCTCGTCGTATCGCGAAAGGCATCATTGCTTATCAAGAAAACGAAGAGAATGAGCCGCTAACTCGCACTGGTCAGTTAGCTAAGCTTATCTCTGATGTAGCACCAAAAAGCTTCAAAGAGAAAAAGCACCCAGCAACGCGTGCGTTCCAAGCATTCCGTATCTACATTAACAGTGAACTGGAAGAGATCGACACGGCACTAAAAGGCGCAGCAAGCATTCTTGCTCCAGAAGGTCGCCTGTCTGTTATTAGCTTCCACTCACTTGAAGACCGTATGGTGAAGCGCTTTATTCGTAAAGAGAGCCAAGGCCCGCAAGTACCTCACGGCCTTCCGTTAACGGAAGAGCAGATCAAAGCACTAGGCAGTGCTGATCTTAAGCCTGTCGGTAAAGCGATCAAACCATCGAAAGGCGAAGTGGATGAGAACACTCGTTCACGTAGCTCAGTATTACGAATCGCAGAAAAGCTATAGTCAATGAAGACCTCCAAGTCGAACTTAGCCAAGATAATATTTTTTGATTTGATCTCCGTGGGTAAAGTCCCATTGGTGCTGCTTATCTGTATCTTCGCGAGCGCGATGGGGGTCGTTCTCACGACACACATGTCACGTCAAGCAATCACGCAAAAAGACATGGCATTGAGTGAGCGTGAACAGCTTGATAATGAATGGCGAAATTTAATGCTTGAAGAGACGGCTCTGGCTGAACATAGCCGCGTTCAAGCATCGGCAAAACGAGAGCTAGACATGAAACGTCCAGACTCCGACAAAGAAGTTGTGATCACACTGAAATGACCGGAAAAAAGGAAAAAGCACCCGCGAAAGCCGTTAAGAAACCAACGAAAGAGCGAGTGAAGAGCGAAAAGGACTCGGATCCAATTCTGATTAAATGGCGTTTCAACGTCGTTATTGCTTTTGTGTTGGTTGCCTTTTCTGTACTAGTCGGTCGTGTGGCTTACATCCAAGTTATTGAACCAGATAACTTAATTCGTCAGGGCGACCTTCGTTCTGTACGTGTTAAGGCTATCCCTTCTGCCCGCGGGATTATCTCAGACCGCAATGGCGAACCACTTGCCGTCAGTGTGCCTGTTGAGGCGGTATGGGCTGACCCGAAAACCATCTTTGATAAAAATGGCATGGCCCAAATTGATCGTTGGTATGCGCTAGCTGATGTACTTGGCTTAGATCGACAATCGATGATCAACAAAATCTCCAGTGACAAATCTCGTCGTTTTATCTACCTACAAAGACAAGTTAGCCCCGCGATGGCGAAATACATCCGCGACTTAAAGCTGGTGGGGATTGGTCTTAAAGCAGAATCACGTCGTTATTACCCAGCCGGCGAAGTCAGTGCGCATCTGATAGGTGTGACCGGAATTGACGGACACGGGCTAGAGGGTGTTGAGCGCAGCTACGATAAGTGGCTAACGGGTGAAGCCGGTAAACGTACAATCCGTAAAGACCGTTACGGGCGAGTAGTGGAAAACATTGCACTAGAAGAGCGTGAAGAAGGCAAACCACTCGAATTAACCATCGATCAGCGCCTACAAGCCATCGCTTATCGAGCGATTAAACAGGCGGTAGCCGATCACAAGGCGACGTCTGGCTCTGCTATCTTATTAGACGTAAAAACGGGAGCGGTTTTGGCCATGGTCAACGCGCCGTCTTACAACCCAAACAATCGTGCTGACTTACAAAGCTTTAAGATGCGTAACCGCGTGATCACCGATGCTTTTGAGCCAGGTTCGACGGTTAAGCCTTTTGTCGTTCTAGCGGCTCTCGAAAATGGCACCGCAGATGCTGATACTGTGATTGATACGGGCAACGGCATCATGCAAATCGGTGGTAGCCGTGTACGTGATACTTCCAAAGTTGGTAAGGCAGATTTAGCGTTAATCCTTAAGAAGTCGAGTAACATCGGTGTGGCGAAATTAGCCCTGGATATGCCGCTTGAAGCGCTACTGGGTATGTACAGTTCAGTAGGCCTTGGTGAGATGTCTGGGCTGAACCTAGTCGGTGAAACTGCCGGTATATTCCCTAACCGTCGACGCTGGTCTAAGTTTGAAATTGCTACCTTATCATTTGGTTATGGCCTAGCGATTACTCCGCTTCAATTGGCTCATGCCTATGCGACGTTAGCGAATCACGGTGTTTACGAGCCTATCCATATCGTTAAAAGCAACGACCAAGATTTCTCAAAACAGATCATCAAGCGCGAAAATGCTGAGTTGGTTTTGAACATGTTAGAAGGCGTAACCCAAAAGGGCGGTACAGCGACAAGAGCTGCCGTGCCGGGTTACCGAGTAGCAGCAAAAACAGGTACATCTAGAAAAGCGATTTCCGGTGGTTATGGAGACGAGTACTTCGCCTATACCGCTGGTGTTGCTCCAGTGAGTGACCCGAGAGTCTCTTTGGTTGTGATGATCAATGAACCTCAAGGTGACCTTTACTATGGCGGCTCGGTCGCAGCCCCTGTTTTTTCTGAAATCATGAAGGGCGCACTGCAAATACTGAATGTCCCTGCTGATGAAAACAAGTTTCAAGAATAGATCTAATCAGGATTCAATATGAGTAATAGCCTCACGCTGTCATCTTTACTTTCTCCTTGGGGAGATTTTAGTGCTCCCGAGTTAGCGTCGATTGCGGTTGAGCAATTGGAGCTAGACAGTCGTACCATCAAGGACGGTGATATCTTTGTTGCCATTGTAGGGCATGCTGTCGATGGTCGTCGCTTTATCGACAAAGCCGTTGCTCAGGGCGCAAAGGCGGTTGTTGCACAAGCCAGCGATGACAAAGTGCACGGCTCGGTTGAATGGTTAGATGCAGTGCCAGTGATTTATGTATCTGAGCTGAATGTAATCCTCTCAGAACTGGCAGGTCGAGTTTACTCTTCTCAAGCAACCAAGCTTATTGGCGTTACTGGCACCAATGGAAAAACCACCATCACTCAATTGATTGCCCAGTGGCTAGACCTAGTCGGCCAATGCTCTGCGGTAATGGGCACAACGGGTAATGGCTTTCTAGACAACCTTAAAACGGCGGCTAATACGACCGGTAGTGCGATTGAAATACAACGTACACTGAGTGAGTTGGCTGAAGAAAACGCTGCTTATACCGCGATGGAAATCTCGTCTCATGGTTTGGTTCAAGGTCGAGTTAAGGCGTTGAACTTTGAGGTTGGTGTATTTACCAACTTGAGCCGTGACCACTTGGATTACCACGGCACGATGGAAGAGTACGCTCTAGCTAAGAAGAGCTTGTTTACTCAGCACAAGTGTAAGCACGCTGTGATTAATGTCGACGATGAAGTCGGTAAAGCTTGGATGGCAGATCTGTCTAATGCAGTAGCGGTTTCATTACTTCCGTTATCGGGCTACCAGCAGTCAGTATGGGCATCGGATGTTGCTTATGCAGAGACAGGTATCAAACTCGCTTTTGATGGTAGCTGGGGGCAGGGACAACTGTCTGTTCCTTTAATTGGCCAGTTCAACGCATCAAATGTATTGGTTGCTTTCGCGACATTACTTTCACTAGGCATCGACAAGCAAACCTTGATCGACACAGCACCTCAACTGCAACCGGTTATTGGTCGCATGGAATTGTTCCAAGTACCAAACAAAGCCAAAGTAGTGGTTGATTATGCGCATACACCAGACGCACTAGAGAAAGCATTAGCAGCACTACGAGTTCACTGCTCTGGAAAGCTATGGGCAATCTTTGGCTGCGGTGGTGATCGAGATACCGGCAAGCGCCCTATGATGGCGGTGACCGCAGAGCAGTTCGCCGACAAAATTATTATTTCAGATGACAATCCTCGCAGCGAAGATCCGGCATTGATTGTTAAAGACATGCTGGCAGGTTTAAGTGAGCCTGAAGTCGCCTTTGTTGAACACGATCGCTTTCAGGCGGTTAAGTTTGCTCTAGAGCATGCGGGTAATAACGACATTATTCTTCTGGCAGGTAAAGGCCATGAGGATTACCAAGTATTGAAAGACAAAACGATCCACTATTCGGATCGAGAGTCTGCGCTACAACTTTTAGGTATTTCATAATGATTGATGTATCACTCGAGCAGATCTGCTCAGCGGTGAACGGTCAGCTGATAGAGGCTGGCAAATCGAGCAATAGTTTGATCAATGCGGTTTCTACCGACACTCGCACCGTTGAACAAGGTGCGCTGTTTGTTGCTCTCGTAGGTGAACGTTTTGATGCGCATGATTTTTGCGGTCAGGCTGTTGAGGCCAATGCGAGTGCGTTATTAGTTCAACGAAAACTTGACCTAAATATTACTCAAGTTGTTGTTGAAGACACTAAACTTGCTTTAGGTCAGCTAAGTGCTTGGATTCATGAGCAATGTAACGTTCCAACTATGGCGATTACAGGCAGCTGCGGCAAGACAACTGTAAAAGAGATGGTTGCGAGCATTTTGCAGCAACGTGGCAAGGTGCTGTTTACAGCAGGCAACTTCAATAATGATATTGGGGTACCGTTAACCCTGCTGCGTAGTGAGTCAAGCGATGACTACGCAGTGATCGAACTAGGCGCCAATCACATCGGTGAAATTGCTTACACTACCCAGCTTGTGAAACCACAGGTTGCTTTGGTGAACAATGTCGCGGCGGCACACTTAGAAGGTTTTGGCTCTATCGATGGTGTGAAGCAAGCGAAAGGCGAAATTTTTCAGGGGCTTGCTACTGGTGATACTGCTATTGTTAACCTAGAGAGCAATGGTGGTGACTTCTGGAAAGATGTCCTTGCAGACAAAAACGTACTGACCTTTTCTGAAAGTGATGACACGGCGGATTACTTTGCGACGAATATTCGCATCAACGAGCAGGGTGAAGCTTGCTTTGATATGCAGACCCCGCAAGGTGCCATCGATGTCGAACTTGGCATTATTGGTCAGCACAATGTAGCAAACGCATTAGCGGCAGCTGCACTGAGCATTCAATTCGGTGCCACGCTTGCAGAAATTAAAAGCGGTTTAGCGAATCTTATCTCAGTTAAAGGCCGAGTTGAGGTTCAACAATTAAGTCAGAATATCAAGCTGATAGATGACAGTTACAACGCCAGCGTACCGGCAATGAAGGCTGCAGCTAAATTGCTGTCGAGCTTCAAAGGTCAGCGCTGGTTGATTTTAGGCAATATGGCTGAATTAGGCGATGAAAGCCTTGCACTTCACCGTCAAGTCGGTGAATATGCTGCCCCATTCGCTTTTGAGCATGTACTCACTTACGGTGATGATACCAAGGTGATTAGTGAAGTGTGTAACGGCACTCACTTTGCAACGCATGAAGCGATGATCGCGCACATAGAGCAGCACTTGAGCTTGCCAGAAAACGCGCCACATACCTTGTTGGTAAAAGGCGCCAATAGTGCAGGAATGAGTAAAATAGCCGCTGCTTTAAAGGAGAACTTTTCATGATAATTTGGCTTGCAGAGCTACTACAGCCACACTTTTCTTTTTTCCGTTTGTTCGAATACTTATCGTTTCGTGCAATCGCGAGCATTTTGACGGCTTTATGTCTGTCGCTGTGGATGGGACCTCGTTTAATTGAGCGTCTGCAAATGCTGCAAATTGGCCAAGTTGTTCGTAACGACGGCCCAGAGTCTCACTTTAGTAAGCGTGGCACACCAACTATGGGTGGTGTGATGATCCTTGCTGCGATCATTATTACAGTCTTGCTTTGGGCTGACTTATCAAACCCTTACGTTTGGGCGGTGCTTGTCGTGCTAGGCGGTTACGGTGCAGTTGGTTTTGTTGATGATTATCGTAAAGTTGTTCGTAAGAACACTGATGGTCTGATTGCTCGTTGGAAGTACTTTTGGCAGTCGGCGATTGCTTTGGTAGTGGCATTTGCTCTGTATGCTCACGGGCAAGACACTGCAGCAACACAATTAGTGGTGCCTTTCTTTAAAGATGTGATGCCACAACTTGGTTTACTGTACATTGTTCTAACTTACTTTGTTATTGTGGGTACCAGTAACGCGGTAAACCTAACTGATGGCCTAGATGGCTTGGCGATTATGCCAACGGTTATGGTTGCAGCGGGTTTTGCTGTTATCGCTTGGGCGACAGGTAACGTTAACTTTGCAGCATACCTACACATTCCATACATCCCATACACCTCTGAACTGGTTGTGGTATGTACTGCTATCGTTGGTGCAGGCCTTGGCTTCCTATGGTTTAACACTTACCCAGCACAAGTATTCATGGGCGATGTTGGCTCTCTAGCACTGGGTGGTGCGTTAGGTGTGATTGCGGTACTCGTTCGTCAAGAGTTGGTACTAGTGATCATGGGTGGTGTGTTTGTAATGGAGACCTTGTCAGTAATCCTGCAGGTGGGCTCTTACAAATTGCGTGGCCAGCGTATTTTCCGTATGGCACCGATTCACCACCACTATGAGCTGAAAGGCTGGCCAGAACCGCGTGTTATCGTGCGCTTTTGGATCATCTCAATGGTATTGGTACTGATTGGCCTAGCGACACTGAAAGTTCGTTAATCCTATGCGAGCCTCTGTATTAGAGGCTCTTTAAAACTATTAAGAGCATCTTGTTTAAATGGAACGTTGGCAAAATATTCAAAATGTAGTGGTTGTGGGGCTCGGTATTACCGGGCTCTCTGTCGTTAAACATCTCGTAAAATATCAACCTCATACGCATGTGAAGGTCATTGATACGCGAGAGCTACCGCCAGGAAAGGAATCTTTGCCTGAGTCGGTAGAGCTGCATTCTGGAAGCTGGAATGGCCAATGGTTAGCTGAGGCTGATCTGGTGGTTGCTAACCCAGGCATTGCTCTAGCGACGCCAGAAATTCAAGATGTGCTTCAAGCGGGTACGCCTGTCGTTGGTGACATCGAGCTGTTTGGTTGGGCTGTAGATAAGCCTGTTGTGGCGATTACTGGTTCAAACGGCAAGAGTACCGTGACGGATCTGACTGGTGTGCTTGCTAAGGCTGCTGGGCTTAATGTTGGCGTTGGCGGCAATATTGGCATTCCTGCCCTAGACCTTCTAGAACTTGATGCGGATTTATATGTCCTTGAACTTTCAAGTTTTCAGCTAGAAACTACATCGAATTTAAAACTTGCCGCTGCGGCATTCTTAAATCTGTCTGAAGATCATATGGATCGCTATCAAGGCATGGCTGATTACCGTGAGGCCAAGTTAAGAATCTTTAATAACGCGCAGTGTGCGATTGTTAATCGTGAAGACAAAGAGACTTATCCTGACCAGACAGTGCCATTGTTGACTTTTGGCCTAGATAACCAAGAGTTTGGTGTATCAATGATTGATAGTACTGAGTGGCTAGTCGATCACGGTAAACCTGTCCTTGCTACCCAAGGTTTAACATTGGTTGGACGTCACAATGTGGCGAATGCGTTAGTCTCACTTGCACTATTGAAGCAAGTTGGTATCGACTACAACAAGAGCCTTGAGGCTTTGAAGGCCTATAACGGTTTGACGCATCGTTGCCAAGTCGTGGCTGACAAGCGCGAAATCAAATGGGTTAATGACTCCAAAGCAACGAATGTAGCCAGCACATTGGCAGCCCTGTCTGGGTTGGAGTATCAAGGTACGTTATACCTTTTGGTTGGCGGCGTTGGTAAAGGTGCTGACTTTAGTGAGCTTGAACCAGTATTGGCGCAACTCGAGCGTGTTCAGCTGTGTTGTTTCGGTGAAGATGCAGATCAATTCATGCCTCTGCACCCATCGGCACAAAAGTTCGACACTATGCAGCAGATAATCGAATCCATCTCGCCACAACTGGTGGCTGGAGATATGGTGATGCTGTCTCCGGCGTGCGCAAGCTTCGATCAATTTAATAATTTCATGGCAAGAGGTGATGCGTTCACTGAGCTTGCTCATGAGTATGCTTAACGTGTTGAAGGACTAACATTCAGTGCAAAGAGTCAAAGAGATTAATCAATCCATCTGGCAGTGGCTAAACCGTGCTACTCCCGAGGCGCTTTACGATCGTCAATTGGTGTGGATTGCTCTTGGGCTAATGCTGACAGGTTTGGTGATGGTGACGTCTGCTTCGTTCCCCATCAGTGCTCGTTTAACCGATCAGCCGTTTCACTTTATGTTCCGCCACGCGATTTTCCTGTTGCTCGCACTGGGTGTATCCAGTGTGATATTGCAAATCCCGATGAAGCGCTGGTTTCAATACAGCATGTACCTGTTGGGCTTATCCTTCTTCTTGCTGGTCGTAGTATTAGCCGTCGGTAAGTCAGTTAACGGTGCCTCTCGCTGGATTCCTCTTGGGCTATTCAACTTACAGCCTGCCGAGGTCGCTAAGCTTTCCTTGTTTATCTTTATGGCGGGCTACTTGGTTCGTAAGCAAGACGAAGTGAGAAAAACCTTCTTCGGTGGTTTTGCAAAACCCATCATGGTGTTTGGTGCTTTTGCCGTCTTGCTACTTGGTCAACCCGACTTAGGTACCGTAGTTGTAATGTTGGTGACCCTGTTTGGTATGCTGTTCATTGCTGGTGCCAAACTGTCACAGTTTATTGCCTTGATGGTCGCTGGTATTGCTGCCGTCGTTGGTTTGATTGTCATAGAACCTTACCGTGTTCGACGTGTGACTTCATTCTGGGAACCATGGAATGATCCATTTGGTAGCGGCTACCAATTAACTCAATCATTGATGGCGTTCGGCCGTGGTGATTGGATGGGGCAAGGGCTTGGTAACTCGATTCAAAAACTCGAATACTTACCAGAAGCGCATACCGATTTTGTATTTGCGGTCTTGGCTGAAGAACTTGGCTTTGTCGGTGTGACCTTAGTATTAATGTTGATCTTCAGCTTGGTGTTAAAAGCCATTCTTATCGGCAAAAAAGCCTTTGAACATGATCAAGTGTTCAGTGGCTATCTGGCTTTTGGTATTGGTATTTGGTTTGCGTTTCAGACGCTTGTTAACGTAGGTGCCGCATCTGGCATCGTTCCGACCAAAGGTCTAACCCTCCCGCTAATCAGTTACGGTGGTTCAAGTTTAATTGTTATGTCTGTGGCGGTATCAATGCTGCTGCGCATTGACCACGAATGCCGAATGCAACAAAAAGAACAAGCTGATAGTCAAAACGAATTAGTAGAATAAGAATCTAAAGCGATGAAACAAAACAAAAAACTTTTAGTGATGGCTGGTGGTACTGGCGGTCACGTTTTCCCAGGGCTAGCGGTGGCTAAAAAGCTTCAACAGCAAGGTTGGGAAATTCGCTGGTTAGGCACAGCAGACAGAATGGAAGCGGATTTAGTGCCAAAACACGGTATTGAAATCGACTTCATCAAGGTGAAAGGCCTGCGTGGTCAAGGCATTAGCAAGCTAATTAAAGCCCCATTCCAAATTATTAATGCCATACTTCAAGCAAGGCAGCACATTAAAGCATGGCAGCCAGATGTCGTGCTTGGCATGGGTGGTTATGTGAGTGGTCCTGGTGGCATTGCGGCATGGTTATCAGGCATTCCTGTGGTTTTGCATGAACAAAATGCAGTGGCGGGTCTAACTAACCAGTGGCTATCTAAGATTGCGAAAAAGGTTTTTCAAGCCTTCCCTGGAGCGTTTCCAACAGCAGAGGTAGTGGGGAACCCAGTTCGTGAGGATGTGGTTGCTTTGCCGGAGCCAGAACAGCGCATGGCTGAGCGTGATGGCGATATCCGTATTTTGGTGATGGGTGGCAGCCAAGGGGCAAAAATCCTCAATGATACTTTGCCTGTAGCGATGGCACAGCTTGGAGAAGGCTTCACAGTGATGCACCAAGCGGGTAAGAACAATCAACAGCAAGTGATTGAACAATACAAATCACATTCTGTAGATAATGTTCAAGTAACTGAATTTATTGATGATGTGGCGCAAGCCTATGAGTGGGCGGATCTATTAGTGTGTCGCTCAGGTGCGTTAACCGTATCGGAAGTATCCGCGGCAGGTGTCGGTTCAATTTTTGTTCCGTTTATGCACAAAGACAGACAGCAAGCACTGAATGCCGATCATTTAGTTGAATGTGGTGCGGCGTTAATGATTGAACAGCCACAACTGACGGCTGAAAAGCTAGCGAACACCATCGCTGAGCTTGATAGAAATGAATTAAAAATGATGGCAACAAAAGCGCGTCAAGCAGCCAAGCTTGATGCCGACGTTACTGTCGCTGAAGCGATTAAAGCTTTAGCAAAATAATGAGACTGAATTGATGACGATTGAACATACCCAAGACTTAGCGCAAATCCGTGCAATGGTGCCAGAGATGCGCCGTGTTAAATCTATCCACTTCATTGGTATTGGTGGTGCTGGAATGAGCGGGATTGCTGAAGTCTTGCTTAATGAAGGCTACCAGATCACTGGTTCTGATATCGCTCAAAATCCAGTGACAGAGCGTTTAGTTAGCAAGGGTGCGACCGTTTACATTGGCCACCAGGCGAGTAACGTTGCTGATGCAAGTGTCGTGGTGGTATCAACCGCTATCAACGAAGAGAACCCAGAGATTATTGCCGCTCGTGAAGCGCGTACGCCTATCGTTCGTCGTGCAGAAATGCTGGCTGAGCTGATGCGTTTTCGTCACGGTATTGCTGTGGCAGGTACGCACGGTAAGACAACTACGACTGCTTTGGTTACACAGATTTACTCTGAAGCAGGTTTAGATCCAACGTTTGTAAACGGTGGTTTAGTGAAAAGTGCAGGTACTAATGCACGCTTAGGTTCGAGCCGTATCTTGATTGCTGAAGCTGATGAGAGTGATGCATCATTCTTACACTTGCAACCTATGGTGAGTATCGTAACCAATATCGAAGCGGATCACATGGATACCTATGGCGGTGACTTCGAAACACTAAAGCAGACGTTTATCGATTTCTTACACAACCTGCCATTCTACGGTCAGGCTGTGATGTGTGTGGATGATCCTGTTGTTCGTGAGCTTATTCCTCAGGTTAGCCGCCAAGTGATCACTTACGGTTTCTCAGAAGATGCGGACATCCGTATTGAAAACTACGTACAAGAAGGCCAGCAAGGCAAGTTCACGGTTGTACGTGAAGGTAAAGCTAATCTGGATATCACGTTGAACATTCCAGGTCGTCACAATGCACTGAATGCCTCTGCGGCGATTGCAGTGGCAACGGAAGATGACATCAGCGATGAAGCGATCCTAAAAGCGATGGCAGGTACCGAAGGTACTGGGCGTCGTTTCGACCATCTTGGTGAGTACGAGACGGGTAATGGTGTTGCAATGCTGGTTGATGATTATGGTCATCACCCAACCGAAGTTGATGTAACGATTCAGGCAGCTCGAAGTGGTTGGGCTGATAAGCGTCTCGTGATGATTTTCCAGCCGCACCGCTACAGCCGAACACGTGATTTATATGATGATTTTGCGAACGTTCTTGAGCAGGTTGATGTCTTAATCTTATTGGATGTTTATTCTGCGGGTGAGAAACCTATTGCAGGTGCAGACGGGCGCTCATTAAGTCGAACTATTCGCGGGCGTGGTAAGATTGACCCAATCTTTGTTGCTGATATCAACACGCTGCCATCGGTTTTAGCTAACGTGATTCAAGGCGGCGACCTTGTATTGACGCAGGGTGCAGGCGATGTTGGCCGCGTTGCTAAGCAACTAGAATCGTTACAGTTAGACATTAATAAAATGCAGAACGTGTAGCAGAATACTGTCTACATACTGTGGTCAATCGCTCACTTCTTGCGATTGACCTAAAATTGACCAAAAATCTTATTATCAACGTTTGATAGTTTGATTTTGCTCAGTATAATTCATAGGTTAAAGTAAGTGCTTTTACCTCTATTACGAAGATAGGGAATAGAATTGCGAACCAACGACAGGGAAAGCGGGCTTTGGTAGAAAGTACTTTTAGCGAAAACCGCCACCTATTCAGTTTACCATCGTTAAAGAAACACGCCCTAGGCGGGTCCTTTTTTGTCATGGTATTGCTATTCATTGGGTTTCTTTTCTACACCACACTGACTTGGATGTGGGACGATCAACGATTGCCTCTCTCCAAAATAGTCATTCAAGGTGACTTAACTTATGTAACCGCTGGTGATGTTCAACATGCTTTTGGAAGACTCGAGCATATTGGTACATTCATGTCACAAGACATTGGTGTGTTGCAAGACAGTTTAGAAGCATTGCCTTGGGTGTCTGTTGTCTCTATTCGTAAGCAGTGGCCAGACACAATAAAAGTATTTTTGACTGAGTATCATGCTGCAGCAATCTGGAACGGCAACATGCTGTTGAATGATGATGGTCAGGTGTTTAATGGCGATATCGGCCTTCTGAAAGGCGATAGAGTTAAGCTTTACGGCCCAGATGGCACCAGCCAAGAAGTGATCGAAAAGTGGAGAAAGATAACCCCTTTGATTAACAGTCTAGGGTTAACGGTTACCTCACTTGTTCTCAACGAACGTCGCGCTTGGCAAATAATCCTAGATAACGGTATCCGTTTAGAACTAGGTAAAGATTCTTTAGATGAGCGTGTTGAACGCTTCATTTCGCTTTACAACGAACTCGGTAGTAAGGCGAATCAAGTGAGCTACATCGACCTCAGGTATGATACGGGAGCCGCTGTAGGCTGGTTTCCAGAGCAAGAGTTAGAAGAGAGCACAGATGACTAAGACCGCAGATGACAACATAATCGTTGGTCTTGATATAGGCACTGCGACCATATCAGCTCTGGTTGGTGAAATACTGCCTGATGGTCAAATCAATATCATTGGCTCTGGGCAAAGCCCATCCAGAGGTATGGATAAAGGTGGTGTGAACGACCTAGAGTCGGTAGTTAAGTCAGTTCAGCGAGCAATTGATCAAGCAGAGTTGATGGCGGAATGCCAAATCAGCAATGTGTTTATCTCGCTATCAGGCAAACATATCGCAAGCCGAATTGAAAAAGGCATGGGCACTATCTCTGATGAAGAGGTGTCTCAAGACGATATGGATCGAGCGATCCATACTGCGAAATCAATTAAAATAGGTGAAGAGCAGAGAATTCTGCACGTGATCCCACAAGAATTTACCATTGATTATCAAGAAGGGATTAAGAACCCACTTGGTCTGTCTGGTGTTCGAATGGAAGTGAGCGTTCATCTAATTTCTTGCCATAGCGACATGGCGAGAAACATTATTAAAGCTGTTGAACGATGTGGTCTCACAGTAGAACAAATCGTGTTTTCAGGACTTGCCTCAAGTAATGCGGTAATTACTGAAGACGAGAGAGAGCTCGGAGTGTGTGTGGTTGATATCGGTGCGGGTACAATGGATATTTCCATTTGGACTGGCGGCGCGCTACGACACACAGAAGTCTTTTCCTATGCAGGAAATGCAGTAACCAGTGATATTGCCTTCGCTTTCGGTACGCCAGTGAGCGATGCTGAAGAGATAAAAGTAAACCATGGTTGCGCTCTGAGTGAACTCGTTAGCAAGGATGACTCTGTTAACGTCCCAAGTGTTGGTGGTCGCCCGTCAAGAAGTTTGCAACGACAAACTTTGTCGGAAGTGATTGAACCACGTTACACTGAACTTATGGGCCTCGTTAACCAAACTATCGATACGGTTCAATTACAGCTACGAGACGAAGGTATTAAACACCACCTTGCAGCTGGCGTCGTCCTCACTGGTGGAGCGGCACAAATTGACGGATTGGTAGAGTGTGCGGAACGTGTTTTCCGCAATCAAGTTCGAGTTGGTAAGCCATTAGAAGTTAGTGGCTTAACTGATTATGTTAAAGAGCCGTATCATTCTACGGCGGTTGGTTTACTTCATTACGCAAGAGATTGTCAGATCAGTGATGAAGGTGATTACAGCGAACCTAAGCGTTCAGCACCTTCGATGTCTGGTTTATTTGGTAAATTGCGTAATTGGATACAAAAAGAGTTTTAACCTGAGTTGCAGGAAAAAACGGAGATAACACATGTTTGAACCGATGATGGAAATGTCTGACGATGCAGTAATTAAAGTCGTTGGAGTTGGTGGCGGTGGCGGTAACGCTGTTGAGCACATGGTACGTGAATCAATCGAAGGCGTAGAATTCATCAGTGTTAATACTGATGCACAAGCACTTCGTAAAACAAGCGTGAGCAGCGTGATCCAAATTGGTGGTGATATCACTAAAGGTCTTGGTGCTGGTGCAAATCCACAAGTAGGCCGTGATGCAGCTCTCGAAGATCGAGAAAGAATTAAAGAAGTTCTAACTGGCGCCGATATGGTATTTATCGCAGCTGGTATGGGCGGTGGTACTGGTACAGGTGCTGCTCCAGTTATTGCTGAAGTTGCGAAAGAGCTGGGTGTGCTAACCGTTGCTGTTGTAACTAAGCCATTTAGCTTTGAAGGCAAAAAGCGTCTAGCGTTTGCTGAGCAAGGTATCGAAGAGCTTTCTAAACATGTGGATTCATTAATTACGATTCCAAATGAAAAGCTACTTAAAGTACTAGGCCGTGGCGTTACACTGCTAGAAGCTTTCGCAAGTGCAAATGATGTACTTAAAAACGCTGTACAAGGTATCGCTGAGCTAATTACTCGCCCTGGTATGATCAACGTCGACTTCGCGGACGTTCGCACCGTAATGTCGGAAATGGGTCATGCAATGATGGGTAGCGGTATCGCGAAAGGTGAAGACCGTGCTGAAGAAGCTGCTGAAACGGCAATTTCTAGCCCACTACTAGAAGACATCGACCTAGCTGGTGCGCGTGGCGTTCTTGTGAACATCACAGCAGGCCTAGATATGCGTCTAGATGAGTTCGAAACAGTAGGTAACACAGTTAAGGCATTCGCTTCTGATAACGCAACTGTTGTGATTGGTACTTCTCTAGACCCTGATATGACGGACGAAATCCGTGTAACTGTTGTTGCAACAGGTATCGGTACAGAGAGAAAACCAGACATTACACTAGTTGCTGGTGGTAAAGCTAAGGTTGCAGCAACTCCTCAACCACAAGTAGCGGCACAAGCTGCACCAAAAGTGGAAGAGAAAGTGGCACAACCATTGCAAGAAAAAACTGAGGTAAAACCTCAAGTTAAGCCGCAGCCAACAACGTCGCCTGTTTCTTCAGGTACAGGCGCTAGCCAAAGTGCAGCACCTAAGGCTGAGAAAGAGAGCGGATACTTAGATATTCCAGCATTCTTACGACGTCAGGCTGATTAACAATTACCCAAAATTTGACTATCGTCGAATTAATGGTAAAATTCGCGGTCGGTAAATACTGACCGTGATTTGTAGCACTGATAACGAGGCAAGCAGATGATCAGACAACGTACTCTGAAAGAAATTGTGAAAACAACTGGTGTGGGTCTCCACTCTGGTCGTAAAGTCACACTTACTCTTCGCCCGGCAGCTGCAAATACAGGTATTGTTTACCGTCGTACTGATGTAAATCCACCTGTAGATTTTCCAGCTGATCCAGCATCAGTTCGTGACACTATGTTATGTACTGCTCTTGTAAATGACGAAGGCGTACGTATTTCTACAGTGGAACACCTTAACGCGGCTTTAGCGGGCATGGGCATCGACAACATTATTGTTGAAGTAGATGCACCAGAGATCCCAATTATGGATGGCAGCGCAAGCCCATTCGTATACTTGCTACAGCAAGCGGGTGTTGAAACGCTGAATGCACCAAAACGTTTCATTCGCATCAAAAAGCCAGTTCGTTTCGAAGATGGCGATAAGTGGGCAGAGTTTGTTCCATTTAACGGCTTCCGTATGGACTTTGAAATCGAGTTCAACCACCCTGCAATTGAGTCTGACGAACAGCATCTATTGTTTGATTTCTCTTCTCAAGGCTTTGTGAAAGAGATCTCTCGAGCTCGTACTTTCGGCTTCATGCGTGATATCGAATACCTTCAATCACAAAACTTGTGTTTGGGTGGTAGCTTTGACTGTGCAATCGTACTAGACGAATACCGAATTCTTAATGAAGAAGGTCTACGTTTTGACAATGAGTTTGTAACTCATAAAGTGCTAGATGCGATTGGTGACCTTTATATGTGTGGACACGCTATTATCGGTGAATTCCGTGCATACAAATCAGGTCACGGCCTAAACAACCAACTACTACGTGCAGTGCTTGCTGACGCAGAAGCTTGGGAATGGGCAACATTCGAAGAAGAAGCTGGCTCGCCAGTGGCTTTTGCTGAACCAGGAATGGTTCTAGCGTAATTGTTGTTTTCAACAATGTAAGATTTCGAAAACCAGGCTATCGGCCTGGTTTTTTTGTATCTATTTTCCAGATACAGTGTCATCAACATCCGAAAGTCATCGACTAATGGTCGCCAGTCTGGCTAATCCATCAGCAATTAGAAAGAAAAGTTCCAAGCACATCAAACAAATGGGGTTATAAATGGTCGTTGGTGTGAAAATTACTTACACTAAGGGGCATTAATTTTAACTCAAGCCTTGAAAACTCTACTCTCAAGTACAATATCAGAAATACTAGATTTATCTCAGTATCCTTGGTTAGTAACTGAAGACTGGTTCATCGCTAGTAGAGACTGACGGCATTTAAAATAGATCGCGGACGATCTGAGAACGAAGAGATTCCAAGCACATGATTACTAAGCTGCTGACAAAGGTAATTGGCAGTCGCAATGACAGAACACTGCGCCGCCTTAGAAAAATTGTAAAAGAAATTAATAACTACGAGCCAACGTTTGAAGCGCTTTCTGACGAAGAGCTAAAAGCGAAAACTGTTGAGTTTCGTGAGCGCTTAGACAAAGGTGAATCGCTAGACCAACTCCTACCTGAAGCATTTGCTACGGTACGTGAAGCGTCTAAGCGTGTTTACGGCATGCGTCACTTTGACGTGCAAATGATTGGTGGCATGGTTCTAAATGCTGGCCAAATTGCAGAGATGCGTACTGGTGAGGGTAAGACTCTTACAGCAACTCTACCTGCTTATCTTAACGCCCTACCTAGTAAAGGTGTTCACGTAGTAACGGTGAACGACTACCTAGCTAAGCGTGATGCGGAAACTAACCGCCCATTATTTGAATTCCTTGGTATGACTGTTGGCGTGAACGTGCCAAACATGGCTCCACCAGAGAAAAAAGAAGCATACCAAGCGGATATCCTATACGGAACAAACAACGAGTTTGGTTTCGATTACCTACGTGACAACATGGCTTTCCGTGCTGAAGACCGTGTTCAACGCGAACGCTTCTTTGCTGTAGTCGATGAGGTTGACTCAATCTTAATCGATGAAGCGCGTACACCTCTTATTATCTCTGGCCCGGCTGAAGATAGCTCAGATCTTTACACGCGTATTAACACATTGATTCCTCATCTTGAGCGTCAAGATAAAGAAGATTCTGAAGAGTACCGTGGTGAAGGTCACTACACCATGGACGAAAAATCTAAGCAGGTTCACCTGACTGAAAACGGTCAAGAATTTGTTGAAGAGCTAATGGTGAAAAATGGTCTGATGGAAGAGGGCGATACGCTTTACTCTCCAACAAACATCAGCCTACTACACCATGTTAATGCTGCGTTGCGTGCTCACGTATTGTTTGAGAAGAACGTAGACTACATCGTAACTGAAGAAGGCGAAGTGGTTATCGTTGATGAACATACTGGCCGTACAATGCCAGGTCGTCGTTGGTCTGAAGGTTTACACCAAGCTGTTGAAGCAAAAGAAGGTGTGAAGATTCAGAATGAAAACCAAACGCTAGCTTCGATTACCTTCCAAAACTTCTTCCGTCTGTACGAGAAACTGTCAGGTATGACAGGTACAGCCGATACTGAAGCTTTCGAATTCCAGTCTATCTATGGCCTAGAAACGGTTGTTATCCCAACTAACAAACCTATGGTTCGTAACGATATGCCAGATGTGGTTTATCGTACAGAAGAAGACAAATTCAATGCGATCATTGAAGACATTAAAGACCGTGTTGCTGCAGGTCAGCCATCACTGGTTGGTACGGTTTCTATCGAGAAATCAGAGCTACTGTCTAACGCACTGAAAAAAGCAAAAATTAAGCACAACGTACTAAATGCGAAATTCCACGAAAAAGAAGCGGAAATCGTAGCGCAAGCAGGTACACCTGGTGCAGTAACCATTGCAACTAACATGGCCGGTCGTGGTACCGATATCGTGTTAGGTGGTAGCTGGCAGTCTGAAGTTGAGAAACTACAAAATCCAACTCAAGAGCAGATCGACAAGATCAAAGCGGATTGGAAAGTGGTTCACGACAAAGTACTAGAGTCAGGTGGTCTACACATCATTGGTACAGAGCGTCACGAATCTCGTCGTATCGATAACCAGCTACGTGGTCGTTCTGGTCGTCAAGGTGATGCAGGTTCTTCACGTTTCTACCTATCAATGGAAGACTCACTACTACGTATCTTCACATCTGATCGTATGGCTGGTCTTATCCAGAGCGGTATGGATGAAGGTGAAGCGATCGAATCTAAGATGCTATCTCGCTCTATCGAAAAAGCACAACGTAAAGTTGAAGGCCGTAACTTCGATATCCGTAAGCAACTTCTAGAGTACGATGATGTAGCCAATGACCAACGTAAGGTGGTTTACGAGCTGCGTGACGAGCTAATGGGCTCTGACGACATCAGCGAAATGATTGAGCATAACCGTGAAGACGTGTTTACGTCGGTTATCGATGAGTACATTGCTCCGCAATCGCTAGAAGATATGTGGGACATCGCTGGTCTACAAGATCGTCTGAAGAACGACTTCGACCTAGACTTTGATATTCAAGGCTGGTTGGACGAAGACGACAAGCTTTACGAAGAAGCACTACGTGAACGCATCCTAGGCATGGCTGTTGATGCTTACAAACAGAAAGAAGAAGTGGTTGGTGCACAAGTGCTACGCAACTTCGAGAAGTCTGTAATGCTGCAAACGCTAGATGGTCTATGGAAAGAGCACTTGGCTGCGATGGATCACCTTCGTCAAGGTATCCACCTACGTGGTTACGCTCAGAAGAATCCGAAACAAGAGTACAAGCGCGAGTCGTTTGAACTGTTTGAAGGTTTACTGGATGTACTGAAGTCAGACGTTATTACTATCCTTTCGAAAGTTCGCGTTCAGCAACAAGAAGAAGTAGAAAAGATGGAAGCGCAGCGTCAAGCTCAAGCTGAAGAAGCAGCGCGTCGTGCACAAGCGCAACACGCAACAGCAGAAAACCAACTAGGTGATGATGAAGCAGAAGCAGCGTCGCCACAAACTGTAGTTCGTGATGAGCGTAAAGTTGGCCGTAACGAGCCTTGCCCATGTGGTAGCGGTAAAAAATACAAACAGTGTCACGGTAAAATTAATTGATGCTTTGCTGTAAAGGCTGATAACTGCGTCGGCGATGCTCATTTACACTTGTAAACTCCGCGTCACCTCCTTGTTCTCAACCATTACAGCTTTGCCTAAATATAATTTTATTTGTTCAAGAGTCGCTTAGGCGGCTCTTTTTGTATGTAAATTTCATGGCTTACTTTGTTACTCAAGGAAGTCGTCATTCCCTATAGCGAGGAGCTAGCGTAGTAGGGAATCTTGTTTAGTTAGGCTCGCGTAGTTTTAGATCCCCAACTCAGTCGTTCCTCTTTCTTGAGGATGATGTATTTAGGGACTTTGTGAGTTCAGCGTTTTATTAAGGAACACCATCAATGAAAAGAATCCATATCGTAGCGGGTATTATCTTCAATCAAGATAAGTCACAGGTCTTTATCACTAAGCGCCCAGATGACAAGCACAAAGGTGGCTTTTGGGAGTTTCCTGGTGGCAAGGTTGAAGAGGGCGAAACTATTGAGCAAGCGATGACTCGCGAGCTTGATGAAGAGATCGGTATTAAGGTGACCGAGCAGTCTCTGTTTGAGCATCTTGAATTTGATTACACGGACAAGTCACTTAAGTTCGATTTCATTCTCGTGACTGATTTTGAAGAGCAACCTTATGGTAAAGAAGGTCAGCAAGGTGAATGGGTCAGCCTTGAATCATTGAATCAGTACGCTTTCCCTGAAGCAAATGTGCCAATTTTAGAGCGAGTGGTAAAAGAGTTTTCTTAATTGCTAGCCTGAGTTTGAGATTGTTGTTAGTTTAAAGAGATTAATCGAATGAACGTTGCTGCAAGAGAACTGCGGCAACAGTAACCAAAACAATGGAGATATTCGCAGTGGTAAGAATTGCAATAGCAGGAGCAGCGGGTCGTATGGGCCGCAACTTGGTGAAAGCCGCTCATCATAATTCAGAAGCTAGTGTTGGCGCTGGCTCGGAACGTCCCGAGTCATCATTAGTTGGCGTTGATGTTGGCGAGCTATGTGGGGAAGGTCGCTTTGATGTTGCTCTAGTGGATGATTTGTCTAAAGCCATCGAAGAGTTTGATGTGATTGTCGACTTTACCGCACCTGTTAGCACATTAGCGAATATTGAACTTTGTAAACGTCACGGCAAAAAACTTATCATCGGTACGACAGGCTTCTCAGAAGAGGAGAAGCAGGTGATTGACGCTGCTGCAAAAGAGATGCCTATTGTAATGGCACCAAACTACAGCGTAGGCGTTAACCTCGTATTTAAGCTACTAGAGAAAGCCGCTAAAGTGATGGGCGATTACTGTGATGTTGAAATCGTTGAGGCCCACCACCGTCATAAAGTGGATGCACCATCAGGTACTGCAATTGGTATGGGTGAAGCGATCGCCGGTGCTATGGGTAATGAGCTGAACGATGTGGCGGTATGGTCACGTGAAGGCATTACTGGCGAACGTACGAAAGATGAGATTGGTTTCGCAACGATTCGTGCCGGTGACATCATTGGAGAACACACTGCTATGTTTGCAGATATCGGCGAACGAGTGGAAATTACTCATAAAGCGACTGACCGAATGACCTTTGCAAACGGTGCGATCAAAGCTGCTGTTTGGCTCAATGACAAGCCAGCGGGCTTTTATACCATGACAGATGTCCTTGGTTTGAATGATCTGTAAATAGATAATTATGCGCTGGCAATTGCCGGCGCTTTCTTTATTTGCTACCTTTAACGCAGTATTCTTGTTTATCACCTCTCTCTTAAACCTACCTTTTAACATCGTTTTTACCTCACTTTTCTTGTTGTTTTGTTCTCTTGGTCTTATTTTTGGATTAGATCTTTAAATCTTCATGTTTTCTGTTTGTATTTATCGATTGCTTTTTGTTGGTGATGTTTTTGGTACTTAAAGGCAGACAAAAGTAATGGGATAAAATTGGAAAATCTCAATATCGTGCTTAATTGACCATGAAAGTTGAACTTTTGGAGCTTTGGAAGGGTAAATTGAATTAGTGCGTACAAATCTTTAATTTCTTTTGCGTTAAATGTTGACACGTATCACGCACATCACTAAAATACCGCCAATTTGTCTAATTTCCATAAACACTCACTTTTAAGTGTTGCAGGAAGGTAGATTTGCAAATTAAATCAATTTTAATGCATATTTATTTCTGGAGGTTGTCTTGAAAAAGTCAGCACTACTTGTCCTAGAAGATGGGACAGTATTTCACGGTGAAGCCATTGGCGCTGTAGGTTCTGCAGTTGGTGAAGTCGTTTTTAATACCTCGATGACGGGGTACCAAGAAATCCTCACTGATCCTTCCTATTCTCAACAAATCGTTACCCTTACTTACCCTCACATTGGCAATACCGGAACCAATTCCGAAGACGAAGAATCCTCTTCAATCCACGCTCAAGGCCTTGTGATTCGCGATCTCCCTCTTATCGCTTCTAACTTCCGTAATGAACAATCCCTTTCTGATTACCTTAAGTCGCAAAACGTTGTTGGTATCGCTGATATCGATACTCGTAAGCTGACGCGTATTCTTCGTGAAAAAGGCGCTCAGAACGGTTGTATTGTAGCGGGTAACAACTTAGACGAAGCTTTGGCTCTAGCTAAGGCAAAAGAATTCCCTGGCCTGAAAGGTATGGACCTTGCGAAAGAAGTTACAACAAAAGAAGCGTATCAATGGAAACAAGGTTCGTGGACGCTTACGGGTGGACTTCCTGAAGCGAAAGCAGACTCAGAATTGCCATACCACGTTGTTGCTTATGACTTCGGTGCAAAACGAAACATCCTACGAATGCTCGTTGACCGCGGCTGCCGCCTAACGGTTGTTCCAGCTGAAACTTCTGCTGAAGAAGTGCTTGCACTAAACCCAGACGGTGTATTCCTTTCAAATGGCCCTGGTGACCCAGAACCATGTACTTACGCAATTGAAGCGACAAAAGTGTTCCTAGAAAAAGGCTTACCAATCTTTGGTATCTGTCTAGGCCACCAAATTCTTGCTCTTGCGTCAGGCGCTAAGACAGTGAAGATGAAGTTTGGTCACCACGGTGCAAACCATCCAGTTAAAGATTTAGATCGTGATGTTGTGATGATTACTTCACAAAACCACGGCTTTGCTGCTGACGAAGACACACTACCTGAAAACCTACGTGCAACGCACAAGTCGCTATTTGATGGTTCTCTACAAGGTATCCACCGTACAGACAAACCAGCATTTAGCTTCCAAGGTCACCCAGAAGCAAGCCCAGGTCCAGAAGACGCAGCGCCGTTATTTGACCACTTCATTGAACTAATTAAAAAGCACACAGCGTAATTCGGAGTAGTAGACAATGCCAAAACGTACTGACATTAAAAGTATTCTAATTCTAGGTGCTGGCCCGATCGTTATCGGCCAAGCATGTGAGTTCGATTACTCTGGTGCTCAAGCTTGTAAAGCGCTTCGCGAAGAAGGTTACCGAGTTATTCTTGTAAACTCGAACCCAGCGACCATCATGACTGACCCAGACATGGCTGATGCAACTTACATCGAGCCTATCCAATGGGAAGTTGTTCGCAACATCATTGCGAAAGAGAAGCCAGATGCAGTTCTACCTACAATGGGTGGCCAAACAGCACTTAACTGTGCACTAGACCTAGAGAAACACGGTGTTCTTGAAGAGTTCGGTGTAGAGATGATTGGTGCAACGGCTGACGCTATCGATAAAGCAGAAGACCGTTCTCGTTTCGATAAAGCGATGAAGTCTATCGGCCTTGAGTGTCCACGTGCGGATACTGCGAAAACCATGGAAGAAGCTTACGGCGTTCTAGATATGGTTGGCTTCCCATGTATCATCCGTCCATCATTCACTATGGGTGGTACTGGCGGTGGTATCGCATACAACAAAGAAGAATTTGAAGAAATCTGTCGTCGTGGTCTGGACCTATCTCCAACCAACGAGCTTCTAATCGATGAATCTCTTATCGGTTGGAAAGAGTACGAGATGGAAGTGGTTCGTGACAAAGCGGACAACTGTATCATCGTATGTGCGATTGAAAACTTTGACCCAATGGGCATCCACACGGGTGACTCAATCACAGTTGCACCAGCACAGACGCTAACAGACAAAGAATACCAACTAATGCGTAACGCTTCTCTAGCGGTACTGCGTGAGATTGGTGTTGAAACGGGTGGTTCTAACGTACAGTTTGGTATCAACCCGAAAGATGGCCGTATGGTTATCATCGAGATGAACCCACGTGTATCTCGTTCTTCTGCTCTAGCGTCTAAAGCGACAGGTTTCCCAATCGCTAAGATTGCAGCGAAACTGGCTGTGGGTTACACATTAGATGAACTGCAAAATGACATCACGGGTGGCGCAACACCTGCATCATTCGAACCAACAATCGACTACGTAGTAACTAAGATTCCTCGTTTCAACTTCGAGAAATTTGCAGGTGCTAACGACCGTCTAACGACGCAAATGAAGTCTGTTGGTGAAGTTATGGCTATCGGCCGTAACCAGCAAGAATCTCTACAAAAAGCACTTCGTGGCCTAGAAGTTGGCGCGACTGGCTTTGACGAAATGGTTGACCTAGATGCGCCAGACGCATTAACAACAATTCGTCACGAACTAAAAGAAGCTGGCGCAGAGCGTATTTGGTACATCGCGGATGCATTCCGTGCGGGTATGTCTGTAGATGGCGTATTTAACCTAACGCAAATCGACCGTTGGTTCCTAGTTCAAATCGAAGACATCGTTAAGCTTGAGCAAGAACTTAAAGCGAAAGGCTTTGCCGGCTTGAACAAAGACGAGCTAAACAAGCTTAAGCGTAAAGGTTTTGCGGATGCGCGCCTATCTAAGATTCTGGGTGTAGCGGAAAGCGAAATCCGTCGTCTACGTGACCAATACGATATCCACCCAGTTTACAAGCGCGTTGATACGTGTGCGGCTGAGTTCTCTTCAGACACGGCTTACATGTACTCATCTTACGATGATGAGTGTGAAGCGAACCCAACAGACAAAGACAAGATCATGATTCTTGGTGGCGGTCCAAACCGTATCGGCCAAGGTATTGAATTTGACTACTGTTGTGTACACGCATCACTAGCTCTACGTGAAGATGGCTACGAAACTATCATGGTTAACTGTAACCCTGAGACTGTTTCAACGGATTACGACACATCTGACCGTCTGTACTTCGAACCAGTAACACTGGAAGACGTACTAGCAATCGCTCGTGTTGAGAAGCCAAAAGGCGTTATCGTTCAGTACGGTGGTCAAACACCACTGAAACTGGCTCGCGCACTTGAAGCGGCTGGCGTGCCAATCATCGGTACTAGCCCTGACGCAATCGACCGTGCAGAAGACCGTGAGCGTTTCCAAGTTGCTGTTGACCGTCTAGGTCTTCTACAGCCAGAGAACGCGACAGTAACAACAATGGAACAAGCGGTAGAGAAATCTCGCGAAATCGGCTTCCCATTGGTTGTACGTCCTTCTTACGTACTTGGTGGTCGTGCGATGGAAATCGTATACGATGAGCAAGACTTACGTCGCTACTTCAACGAAGCAGTAAGCGTATCGAACGAATCTCCAGTTCTTCTTGATAGCTTCTTAGATGACGCGGTTGAAGTGGATATCGATGCTATCTGTGACGGTGAGCGCGTAGTTATCGGCGGTATCATGGAGCATATCGAACAAGCGGGTGTTCACTCTGGTGACTCAGCATGTTCTCTTCCTGCATACACGCTAAGCCAAGAAATCCAAGACGTAATGCGTGAGCAAGTTGAAAAGCTGGCGTTCGAGTTGGGTGTTCGTGGTCTGATGAATACGCAGTTTGCTGTTAAGAACAACCAAGTGTACCTAATCGAGGTTAACCCTCGTGCAGCACGTACGGTACCGTTCGTATCTAAAGCAACGGGGGCACCAATCGCTAAGATTGCTGCACGTGTAATGGCGGGTCAATCGCTAGAGTCTCAAGGCTTTACCAAAGAAATCATCCCACCGTACTACTCAGTGAAGGAAGTGGTACTTCCATTCAACAAGTTCCCTGGTGTTGACCCACTATTAGGCCCAGAAATGCGCTCTACTGGTGAAGTTATGGGTGTTGGTGCAACGTTCGCAGAAGCTTACTCTAAAGCGGAATTGGGTTGTGGCAACATCTACCCAGAAGGCGGCCGTGCACTTCTTTCTGTTCGCGAAGGCGACAAAGAACGCGTTGTAGACCTAGCATCTAAGCTATCTAAGCTTGGTTACCAGCTAGACGCAACACACGGTACAGCAGTGATTCTTGGCGAAGCGGGCATCAACCCACGTCTAGTAAACAAGGTACACGAAGGCCGTCCTCACATTCTTGACCGTATCAAGAACAACGAGTACACCTACATCGTGAACACTGCAGCTGGCCGTCAAGCGATTGAAGACTCTAAAGTTCTTCGTCGTGGTGCACTTGCTGAGAAGGTAAACTACACGACTACGCTAAACGCAGCATTTGCAACATGTATGGCGCACACTGCAGACGCGAAGACGACAGTAACTTCTGTTCAAGAGCTACACGCACAGGTGAAAGCTTCTCAAGCTTAATTTGTCTTAGCTCAGCTAACTGAACTGAAGTTAGCGGATATAAATGCTCAAAGCCCACTCTTCGGAGTGGGCTTTTTTATGTCCGTGATACAGAGTTAGTTAAATGATGAATATTTGGAATAGGTTAGAATCTTGTGTTTCGTTATTGATCACCTGCTCAGGATGGTAAGTTGTCGCTACACGAGACTTTGAGGCGTTGGGTATATGGAAATCACTCTGGAAATATTGGCTATTTTGTTTGTTGTCGCAACAGCAGCGGGCTTTATCGATGCGATGGCTGGCGGTGGCGGGCTACTGACTTTGCCAGCATTACTCGCAGCGGGAGTTCCACCGACACAAGCCCTAGCAACTAACAAGCTTCAAAGCTCTTTCGGCAGTTTTTCCGCAAGTTGGTACTTCGTGCGTAATGGTATCGTTAGTATCAAGGAGATGCGCCTCGCCATTTTGTGTACCTTCATTGGCTCGGCGATTGGTGCAGAACTCGTTCAGTTCATTGATGCGAGCTTATTGACCAGTGTGATCCCACTGCTGCTGATCGCGATCTCACTCTACTTCCTATTAGCGCCACAAACCAAGACCTCTGAAGGTAAACAGAAGATCTCTGAAGCGATGTTTGCTTTGTGCGTTGGTGGTGGTGTTGGCTTTTACGATGGCTTCTTTGGGCCTGGTACGGGCTCTATCTTTACCGTCTGCTTTGTCGCAATTGGTCACTTCTCTTTAGTCGATGCTACGGCACGCACTAAGGTGTTGAACTTCACCTCTAATATCGCAGCACTGCTCTTCTTTATTTTGGCAGGCTTGCCAATCTGGGAGCTCGGCTTAGTGATGGCAATTGGTGGCTTTATGGGGGCTCAGCTGGGCGCTAAAGTGGTGGTGACAAAAGGGCAGAAGTGGATCCGCCCTCTAGTGATTGTGATGTCGATGCTCATGGCGTCTAAACTGCTTTGGGAACAGCATCAACAATGGATTCTATCAGTGTTTTAACTCGTGGAGACTGGTAGCTATTTGGTCTTACACAGACATGAATCGGCCGGATTAAGCCCGCTAATTCCTGGAAGCTATACAGATATTGAGACTTAATATTGAGTGTTTTTACGATAGAGAGCGGAATCAAAGCAGGACCAGTTCCACCTAGTGCAAGCTGCGCTGCGGCAGTGTAGGCATCCATCTCCATCAAAGGTTTGATACCAAATTTTTCTAATACTGAGAGTTGGTAAGAGTTGGCTGGGTTAGTCATGTCATTAGTGATGACTTTGGGGGGAAGCCCATTCAACGGCAATTTACTTACAATGTAAAAGGGCTCGTCGAACAGATGAAACGTCATCAATCCATGATGCGGCGGCAACAAGCCTGCGCATAACCCTAGGGTTGCCTTGCCGGACTGAACTCGCTCGATGATTCTGGGCGTGTGGTTGGTGGTTATCGTGATGTATTTATCTTGTTGGATAAACTGCCCCATCATTTCACCTAAATAGCCGGCTATCAGAGACTTAGAGCTGTCTAAGGTAATGAGAGTCGTATCCTCCAGCTCTTGCTGTTCATAAATAAGACCACGAAGTTCATTGAACGTAGGACCAATACTCTCGATCAGTGCTATCGCTTCTGGCGTGAGTTTTATCTGCCGACCGCTTGGCTCAATAAGCTTTTTTCCCAACTTCTTTTCTAAGTTAGCAATCCGTTTGCTTACCGCTGATTGGCTGATATACAGCAGGCTGCCAGTGCGGCTCATGGTTTTGGCTTTACTCAAAACCAAGAGAGTTTCGATTCCTTCGAGTAGCATTTGATGATATTCATGAAAGTTGGGAATGATACGTCCAACTTATCTCAATCAAGGCCGTTGCTCTAGCTTTTGTTTACGAGTTCTTGAACCAAGCTGGCGATTCTTGAACCGTAGTATTGAGCAGTGAGTAAGTCATTGTGGTTAACGCTATCTTCACCATCATCGATACTAGACACTAAACCAATATTTGAACCAGTGCGGTTTAACCCTAAATTATCTGTGTGTCTTGAGGCGTCTAAGCCAACCCAAATCATGCCGTGCTGACAAGCTAGAGTGAAAAAGCTAAGCAGGGTTTGTTGTTGCTCTCCGTTAAGACTGCCTCCAGTGGTGAAGCCAGCAGCGAGTTTATTTCGCCATAACTTCTTGCAGTAGTTGTCACTGCTCGCATCCATAAAGCTTTTAAACTGAGCGGCAGGTGAACCCATATAGGTTGGAGCGCCAAAAACGATCGCATCACAACTGTCTAGGAGTTTGAGCTTTTCGTCATTGTCATATCGGCCTTCAATGATCTCCGAAGGCAGCACTTCGATGAGTAGGGCTGAGTCAGATAGCTGTGTGTTTACGCCCTCTGCGAGCAGTTCGGCGACCTGCTTAGTTGCGCCGCATTTAGAGAAGAAAACAATTCCAATTTTATTACTGCTCATCCTAGAGCCCTCATTGTTAGTAAATGAATATGTTTATAAAGTCATTCGTTTACTAATATAGCTCGTCAATTGATTAAGTAAATAAAAAACATTACTAAGCTGGGGCGGAAGTGACTTGAGGCGGAGAAGCAGAGCAGGAGTCTGAGTTGGCAAGATTAAAAAAGGCCCCTAAGTGGAGCCCTTTTCTTTTTAGCGATAGCTTATTTAATCGCGAAAGTTGGTAACGATAAGTGCCAACGAATGGCGCCAAGTCTAATCAACAATGTAGAGAATACGCCGGCTAGGAATGCGGTCTCTGAATCGTGACCCATGCGAATAGCCATAGTGTGGAATGCACCGCCGATGATACAAGCGGTCGCGTAGACCTCGCTTCGCAGGATCATCGGTACTTCTCGGGCAAGTACGTCACGAATAATGCCGCCGCCACAGCCTGTAATTACGCCCATGATGATGGCAACCAATGCTGAGTCTTGATAAGCCAATGCTTTTTCAACACCAATACCAACGAACACAGCTAAACCTATGGCGTCACAGACGGGTAGGATCCACCATGCCAAACGCTTGGGGCGTCTCACGATGATCATAGTTAATAAACAGGTAACGATAATGACCCAAAGATAGGTGGTATCGGTTATCCAAAAAACAGGAGTAGCACCCAGTGCCATGTCTCGAATTGTACCTCCGCCAATAGCGGTTACACTGCCGAGAACGGCGACACCAAAAGGGTCCATTTTTAGGCGTCCAGCAACAAATACGCCTGAAATAGCAAAGATGGCAGTGCCAAATAAATCGATAATATAAAGCAGCATGGAGTCCATGATACTGGTGCTCTTATTGTTAAAATTGTAGGGACAGGTCGGTGGCGAATTGTACGAAAAAACAGACTAAAAAGTTAGTGATTTTCTCGGACTCTATCGAAGTAATCGCACACTTGCTGGATAGCTTGCAAAGTTCTTGTGGTTGGTCGGTTAATCCAGTCTGAATTGAGCGACCATATCTGATTTTTAGCGACGGCTGGGATCTCTTCCGCCCACGATTGCCACATGGTTCCATTCTCAATAGCGTGCTGAGAAGTGAAGATCACTTGCGGTTTATTCAGCACAACTTGCTCAATACCGACTTGCGGGTAGGGTGAAGCGCTGTCTTCAAAAATATTTCGGCCGCCACAAAACTCAAATACTTCACTTGGCCAGTGTCCTTGTGCCACGGTGATAATAGGTTTTTCACTTAGCTGGTAGAAGTAGCTGACCGGCTCCGCATCTTTGTATTTTAGCCTTAACGCGTTGAGCTGCTCTTTGTATTGCTTAGCATTATTCTCACCGATACTCGGATCGCTGGCGTATTGGCTAAGTTGCTCAATATTGGTCGCGATGCTGTCTAGGCTTTTGGTTTTTGAGTAATAAATATTAAAGCCAAACTGCTCCAGTTTCGCCAGTTCTCTCGGTGGGTTACCCGCTGGCCAAGCAAGGATAAGATCTGGCTGAAGCGCGATGATTTTCTCAACCTTGATACCTTGATAGTTTGCCACTTTTTCTAGCTTATCGGCTTGTGGTGGGTAATCACTTCGTTCACTCACAGCAACTAAGTTATCGCCTAAACCCGCACTGTATGCGAGCTCTGTGGCGTGAGGGGCTAAGCTGACCACGCGTTTTGCCTTGGTTACTTCGGTTGCAAGCGTGCTTGGTACCCATAAGCTAAAGCTGATCGCGAAAGTTGCACATGATGTAACAAGTTGAGAGGGTTTCACTTTAAATCCCTTGGTGAATAATGAGTAAGGCTAAGCTTTGTAAGAATATCCAAATAGCGATGCGTCCAAATAGCAGCTTTTGAACCTGTGATAAGTGCAGTGCGGATGGGGCGATTCTTCCGCCTAATTTTGCGCGAATGGCTTTGGTATCGTTGTAAATAGCCGGACCACCGAGTGATAGCTCAAGCTTATTGCCTACTGCTGTAATCAACCACGCAGGGCCTGGTAGAGGCCAAGAGCGACTTTGAGTTAGCATCATCTTAAGTGTGTGAGACGCTTTATCACCGCATACGATCATCAAAGCAAATAAACGCATTGGGATAAATTCAAGGATCGCGACGATTTTGATGGCTGTTGAGCCAAAAGGAGAGAACTGCTTGCGACTTGGTGACCAAGCTCGAGCTAATTCGATAATCAGGCGATACATCAACGCCGCGATACCACCACCGATGGCGTACCAGAACAACACACAAACCACGTTACGAGCGTAACCCATGATGACGGTTTCTGTGGCGGCTTTGCCTAGGCCAAGTGATGAAAGAGATTCGGTCTGACGATTGACAATTGGAGCCAGTAACTGACGAGCGGCGGCTTTATCTTCTCGACCAAGTGCTTTGATCAACTGATTAGCCAGCTTTTCATTATTACGCCAATCAATCGCGAGTAATAACAGCGCCAACTCAAACAGCTGAGATTGCCAAACCAAAGGCTGCAAGGCCAACAGAATAACCAGAGTTGGCAGTACCATTAATCCCCAGGCTAATGTGCCCGAGATTAAGCTTTGGGAATAGTTTTGGTTATTATTAACCTTGCTTGCTAAAAGCTCAGCAAACTTATGCCATAAGGTCGTGGGGTGTGCGACATGAGGGATAGGTAGAATCAAATGAAAAAGCAGTGCTCCCCACATTACAAGGAGCACGCCATTTGCAAATACCTGATCAAACAGTGTTTGCATGCTTAGTCGCTTACTTTAGTAGGGCAACCATTTTGATAACCATTTCAGAAGAGCTTTGTGCTGCTAGTGGCAAGAACTCTTCAAAACTCATTGGTGATTCTTTGTCTGCAACGTCAGAGATTGCACGAACAACCACAAATGGTACTTGGAACTGGTGACAAGCTTGAGCAATCGCAGAAGCTTCCATTTCTACAGCAACCACAGACGGGAAGTGCTTACGGATGAACTCTTGGCGTTCTGCTGTGCAAACAAATGCGTCGCCAGTACAGATAAGGCCACGAACCGCGTGCTTGTCTTCCATTTGAGCTAGCGCTTGCTCAGCTACTTTCATCAGGTTCTCGTCAGCTTTGAATGCAGCTGGTTGACCTGCCATCTGGCCGATTTCGTAACCGAAAGCTGTTACGTCTGCGTCGTGGTGACGTACTTCTGTAGAGATAACTACATCGCCAAGGTTTAGAGTTGAATCAAAACCGCCAGCAGAGCCCGTGTTTAGAACGACATCTGGTTGGTATTCGCTTAGTAGGATAGAGGTACCAACAGCCGCAGCTACTTTACCAATGCCTGATTGAAGCAAAACAACGTCAACACCATTTAGCTGACCAGAGAAAAAGGTACAACCGCCTTTATTAACTTCAGTAATGTCTGAAATAGCTGCTTTTAGGATCGCAACTTCTTGCTCCATTGCGCCAATGATGCCGATTTTCATGTGTAGTCTCTTAATTAAAAAATATTTAAACAGTAGAGCGAAATTGTAGCATGGATAAGAAGCGTCGAGCGACTGCCCTGAAGCACTTCTCATCCGAATAGTGTGGATTTACTCCAGTATTCTTTGTCTATTTGATTAGACCTTCGCTTTGCAAGCTAGCACGAAGTTGTTCTGCTCGTTTACGGTTCACACCAAAGTCAGAGTAGCCAGTGCGGGACTCTGAACGAACGATGAGCTTGTCTCCATCGACTTTTAACTCAAGGTCATCGACAAAGCGCATGATGCGTGATGTGCACTCAACACGCAGGTAATTATCGGTTTTGTTGGCCGTATTCGCGCCCGGCAAAGTCAAAGCGACTTGCTCAATGGCATCAAGGCTTGCTGAATCGGATAGCTCGTATGCAGCCAAAGCATGTTGTTCACGGTCATCTTGTGTTGATACGCAATTTGGTTTGTCACCACAAGGTGATGATGTTCTGTCTTTCATGTCCGTGATCCCTTGGCTGCAAGCGGTTAAAGTTAAAAGTGATAGCGAGAGGAGAGCGGCTTTTTTCATAGTGTTTCCTATGGCGTTTTAGATCTAATTGTAGTTATCGGCATTGGTTTGTCTCCGATTGTTTTACGTATTTTTGTTGTGCCGTTGGTAAAACGTATCGAACTTAAAAAAGGATCCATATGCGGATCCTTTTTTATAGTAACGAACTGAGTAATAAAGGAAACCTAATCACACTTCTAGGTAATCTAATATCCCTTCAGCGGCTTTGCGGCCTTCATCGATAGCGGTCACCACTAAATCTGAGCCGCGAACCGCATCGCCACCGGCAAAGATTTTGCTGTTGGTGGTTTGGTACTGAAACTCTTGCTGGCCGGGTGCTTTAATTCGGCCCCATTGATCAAGCTCGACACCGAAAGGTTCTAACCATTCCATAGCGTGAGGTTGGAAACCAAATGCCATGATCACGGCATCGGCTTCAAGAATGTGCTCACTGCCTTCAACAGGCTCTGGGCGGCGACGGCCTGCTTCATCAGGTTCACCTAATGCAGTTTTCACGACTTTAACGCCAGCAACATGCCCAGAACTATCAAGCTCTAAGCCGATAGGCTGGAGGTTAAACTTGAACTTTACGCCTTCTTCACGTGCATTCTTCACCTCACGGCGAGAGCCCGGCATGTTGGCTTCATCTCGACGGTAAGCACACACCACATCTGCCGCATTCTGACGAATAGAGGTTCGAACGCAATCCATCGCCGTATCACCACCACCAAGCACGACGACTTTCTTACCTTGCATATCGATAAATGGGGTTGGGTTTTCCAGTTCCATGACCTTGTAGGTATTAGAAATCAAGAATGGCAGAGCATCATAAACGCCCGGAGCATCTTCATTATCTAGACCTGCGCGCATGTTTTTATAAGTGCCTACACCAAGGAAAACAGCGTCGTAATCATCGACCAGCTCTTGAAGTTGAATGTCTTTGCCAACTTCAGTATTCATTCGGAATTCAACGCCCATCTCGCTAAAGATACGGCGACGATTCTCCATGATACCTTTCTCAAGCTTGAACGATGGAATACCAAACGTCAGTAGACCGCCGATCTCCGGATAGCGGTCAAACACAACTGCTTTTACGCCATTACGAACTAGGATATCAGCCGCCGCTAGACCTGCCGGCCCTGCACCGATGATCGCGACCGTTTTATCGGTCCATTCAACGTGAGACATGTCAGGCTTCCAACCCATCTCAAAGGCTTTGTCGGTAATGTACTTTTCAATATTGCCAATGGTTACTGCACCGAAATCGTCATTGAGGGTACAAGAGCCCTCACACAAGCGGTCTTGAGGGCAAACTCGACCGCAAACCTCAGGCAGGCTGTTGGTTTGGTGAGACAGTTCAGCGGCTTCGATAATACGCCCTTCATTGGCAAGCTTAAGCCACTGAGGGATGTAGTTGTGAACAGGACATTTCCATTCACAGTATGGGTTACCACAGTCTAAACAACGGTCTGCTTGCGCTTTCGCTTGCTGTTTAGTGAAAGGTTCGTAGATCTCTACAAACTCAATCTTACGTATCTTGATTGGTTTCTTCGCTGGGTCTACGCGATTCACATCAATAAATTGGTATACATTCTGGCTCATTATTGGCTCCTTCCAATTATTGCGCTTGAACACGAAGTTCAGCTGAGCTGCGGCTTTGGTGGCCGAGCAAGGTGTTGAGATCCGCCGTCTTTGGTTTCACTAGGTAGAACTTCGGAATCCATTCATCAAAGTTCGCCAGAATAGCTTCAGCGTGTACTGAGCCCGTTTCTTCTAAGTGCTCTGCAATTAAGCCACGCAGATGTTCTTGGTGGATATATAAGTCAGATAGAGAAAGCGCCTCAACCGACTCGTTGTTCACTCGGCCTTGGAAGTCTTCGTTCTTGTCCATGACATAAGCGAAGCCACCCGTCATACCTGCACCGAAGTTGACGCCAGTTGCGCCAAGAATGGCAACAATACCGCCCGTCATGTATTCACAAGCGTTGTCACCCGCACCCTCAATCACGGCAACCGTACCTGAGTTACGTACGCCAAATCGCTCGCCCGCCGTACCTGCGGCAAACAACTTGCCACCGGTTGCGCCATACAGGCAGGTGTTACCTATGATGGTTGCTTCGTTACAAGTAAATGCGGTGCCTTGGTGAGGTTTGATAACCACCTTACCGCCAGCCATGCCTTTACCAACATAGTCATTGGCATCACCCGTTAGGTAAAGCTCTACGCCGCCAGCATTCCAAACTGCGAAAGATTGGCCAGCAGTACCGTCTAGGTACAATTTGATTGGCGATCCAGCCATGCCTTGGTTGCCGTATCGCTTAGCAATTTCGCCAGAGATACGTGCGCCTATCGAACGGTCTGTATTAATCACGTTGTAGTAAAGGCTGGTGGACTGTCGTTTCTCAATCGCATAGAGAGCATCATCCAGAATCTGCTGGTTGAGCTGAGCCTTATCAAATGGCGCGTTTGGTTCGGTCCAATACAGAGGGTGACCCTCTGGTGATACCGGAGCTTCCAGTATCGAGGAGAGATCCAATTTGCTCTGTTTCGCAGTAAGACCTTCAACAGCCTCCAGTAAATCTGTGCGTCCAATTAGGTGAGTGAGTTTTTCTACACCAAGGTCAGCGAGGTGTTGGCGAACTTCATCGGCTAAGCCAGTAAAGTAGTTCACCACCATATCAGGCAAGCCTTTGAAATATTCGCGGCGAAGTGTTTCATCTTGAGTTGCAACGCCTGTCGCACAGTTATTGAGGTGGCAGATTCGTAAGAATTTACAACCCATTGCCACCATTGGTGCGGTACCAAAGCCAAAGCTTTCTGCACCGAGAATCGCGCCTTTAATCACATCGAGACCGGTTTTCAATCCACCGTCGACTTGCAGGCGGATCTTATGACGAAGCCCGTTAGCAACCAGTGCTTGCTGAGTTTCGGCTAAGCCAAGCTCCCAAGGGCAACCTGCGTATTTCACCGAGGTTAGTGGGCTCGCTGCGGTACCGCCATCGTAACCAGAAATGGTGATCAGATCGGCGTAGGCTTTTGCTACACCAGTCGCGATAGTACCAACACCCGGTTCAGACACTAACTTCACTGAAACCAAGGCTTTAGGGTTTACTTGTTTAAGATCGAAAATCAGCTGAGCCAAATCTTCGATCGAGTAAATATCGTGATGCGGAGGCGGGGAGATCAGAGTAACACCCTGAACCGAGTATCTCAGCTTAGCGATTTCTGCCGTCACTTTATGACCTGGCAGCTGACCACCTTCGCCTGGCTTCGCACCTTGTGCGACCTTGATTTGCAGAACATCCGCATTGGTTAGGTAATGTGGTGTTACGCCAAATCGGCCAGACGCAATTTGTTTGATGCGTGAGTTACGGTCGGTGCCAAAACGTCGTGGATCTTCACCGCCTTCGCCTGAGTTTGAGTAACCACCCAAACGGTTCATCGCCATAGCTAATGCTTCGTGCGCTTCTGGACTCAGGGCACCAATCGACATCGCCGCTGAGTCAAAGCGTTTAAAGAGGTCACTGCTTGGTTCTACTTGCTCAAGGGCTAATGGTTTATCAGCTTTTTTTAGGCTCATCAAGTCACGTAACATTGCCGCAGGGCGAGCATTTACCTGCTTAGCAAAAGAGAGGTAATCCGACGTTTCGCCAGTTTTTACTGCGGTTTGCAGTGTACCAACTACATCTGGGTTATAGGCGTGGTATTCACCACCATGGACGTATTTCAGTAAACCACCGTGCTCGATTGGCTTACGCTTAGTCCATGCTTTACGTGATAGGTTGTAAATATCTTGCTGGAAATCGCTAAAGCTTGCGCCTTGAATTCGAGTAGTTACTCCGCGGAAACAGAGCTCAACGACATCAGAATGTAGGCCAACGGCTTCGAAAAGCTGTGAACAGCGGTAAGAAGCAATGGTTGAAATACCCATCTTCGACATGATCTTATACAGACCTTTGTTGATGCCGTTTTGGTAGTTCTGCATCGCGGTACGATAGTCTCTATCTAAAGATCCATCATCGAGCATCTTGCCTAACGCTTCATAAGCAAGGTACGGATAAACCGCAGTCGCACCAAAGCCAAGTAGCACCGCGAATTGGTGTGGATCGCGAGCGGTTGCTGTTTCCACTACGATGTTGGCATCACAACGCAGGTTGGTATCAGCAAGGCGAGTCTGTACTGCACCAACCACCATTGCTGCTGGAATTGGCAGTTTGCCTTTCTCTAAACCTTTGTCCGATAACACAACCAAAACGGCACCTTCGCGGACTTCTTGTTCTGCACTATCACATACCGCTTTGATCGCTTGTTCAAGGTCTTGCTGCGCTGGATCGTAGTGCATGCTTAGGATCGCATGGCGGTAGTGCTTTTGATTCAGTTGCAGAAGTTGCTGCATGTCTGAGTAAAGTAGAACAGGAGAATCAAATGTCACACGATAGGCGTGTCCATCTGTTTCACAGAACACGTTCATCTCTTGGCCAATGCTGGTGGCGAGCGACATCACATGCTTTTCACGCAGAGGATCAATCGGTGGGTTGGTGACTTGGGCAAACTTCTGACGGAAATAATCAGTGACCAGACGCTCTTTCGAAGAGAGTACCGCCATTGGTGTGTCGTCGCCCATTGAGCCGACTGCTTCCTGTCCCATGTCACCAAGCACGCGTAATACCTGATCGGACTCTTCGTTGCTCATTGCAAACTGTTTTTGGTAGGTTTTGAGCGTGTCATCGTCGAAGCTACGCTTACCCACTTGGTCATCATCGAGCTCAGAAAATGGTGTTAGCTTGTGAACGTTCTTTTCCATCCACTCTTTGTAAGGGTGGCGACTTTTGAGGTCATTATCGATCTCGTTAGATTGCCATAGCTTGCCACGGCGAGTATCTATCACTAGTAGCTCACCTGGCCCAACACGACCTTTTTCTGCTACTTCATCTGGCGCGTAGTTCCAGATACCAACTTCTGATGCCAGCGTGATTAGGTTGTCTTTGGTAATAACATAGCGCGCAGGACGCAGGCCATTTCTATCGAGGTTACATGCCGCGTAACGACCGTCAGATAGAACGATACCAGCAGGGCCATCCCACGGTTCCATGTGCTTGGAGTTGAAGTCGTAAAAGGCACGTAGGTCTGGATCCATGTCTGGGTGATTCTGCCAAGCGGGCGGCACAAGCATGCGCATCGCTCGAAACACATCCATACCACCGGCTAGGAATAGGTCGAGCATGTTATCTAGGCTTGAGGAGTCAGAGCCGGTTTCATTCACGAAAGGGGCTGCAGTTTGCAAATCTGGCAGCAGTGGTGAAGAGAATTTATAGGCGCGAGCCTTAGCCCATTGACGGTTGCCTTCAATGGTATTGATCTCACCATTGTGCGCCAAATAGCGGAATGGTTGAGCCAGCGGCCAGCGCGGTTGTGTGTTGGTTGAGAAACGCTGGTGGAACAGACATATTGCTGATTCCATGCGTAAGTCTGCAAGATCGAGGTAAAATCGCGGAAGATCGGCAGGCATACATAAGCCTTTGTAGACCATCACTTGTGTTGAAAGGCTGCAGATATAGAAATCTTTGTCTTCGGTGATCTGTTTTTCAATTCTGCGACGCGCGATGTATAAGCGGCGTTCGATATCGCGCTCACGCCAACCGGCAGGAGCAGAGATAAACACTTGCTGAATGTTTGGAACAGAATCTTTTGCGATAGGACCTAATACCTCGGTATTAGTCGGAACTTCGCGCCAACCTGCAATAGTCAATGTCTCTTGAGCGAGTTCTTTATTGACGATCTCTTGTGCGGATTGTGCTTTAACTGGGTCTTGGCTGAAGAAAATCATGCCGACAGCGTATTGCTTGCCGAGGTTAAAATTATTCTCTTCTGCAATAATTCTTAAATAGGAGTCAGGCTTCTGTAGTAGTAAGCCACAGCCATCTCCGGTTTTACCATCCGCGGCGATACCACCACGGTGTGTCATGCGATCTAGGGCTGAAATAGCAGTTCTTACCAACTTATGACTAGGTTGGCCTTCCATTTGCGCTATTAAACCAAATCCACAGTTGTCTTTTTCAAGACTAGGATCATATAGAGCCATTGCAATTCTCCCTTTTGCTTCTCTGTCATCCAGACAGTAAATGACTAACTATTCATGTACTTGTTATTTTTTATGAACTTATAGTCTTTTAGCTAGTTCAACGTTATCCCTTGTGTTAACAAAACTCAGTGGTTTTATTTTCACCAGTTTTACAACGTATAGCTAATTGTGTTTAAGGTCAAGTTCATGGTTAATTATCATGCGTAAACGCGATTAACCACGTAATAATCTAAAATAGTCGATTGATATCAGTTAGATATAAGTGGTAAATGTTAATGATATTTAACATTTATAGTGGCGGAGGAGTTGTGAGAGGGAAAGGCTAGATAGAAAAAAGGCCAGCATCGAGTGCTAGCCAAATATAAAAGTTAGGAAGGGTGTTGCTTTTCCTCTAGGCTAACGTCATTGACGTTAGCCCGAGAAATATTATGCGGAAAGCATGAGTGAATCAGCTTTCGCTTCTAAGTTTGAGTTACCCATTAAGAAGTCATCAATGGCAATCGCACATTCACGACCTTCATTAATACAACGTACTACTAGAGATTGACCGGTACGCATATCACCAGCAGCGAAAACACCTTTCTGGTTGGTTGCGTAACCTTCAGAAGCAACGTTACCGCGCTCATCCAGTTTGATATCAAGCTGAGCAAGCACACCTGTTGGCTCTGGGTGTAAGAAACCCATCGCTAGGAATGCTTGGTCACAAGGAATAACACGCTCTGAGTTTGCTACTTCATCAAAAGTAGGGCGCTCACCAGGAGCTGCGTCTTTCCATACGATGTCTGCGATACGTAGACCCGTCACTTGACCTTGATCGTTACCGATGAACTCTTTGGTTAAGATGTTCCAGTGACGCTCACAACCTTCTTCGTGAGAAGTCGTGGTCTTCATGATCATTGGGTATTGAGGCCATGGCATGTTTGCTGGGCGCTTCTCTGGTGGGATCGGCATGATCTCAACCTGAGTAATGCTCGCTGCTTTGTGACGGTTTGATGTACCCACACAGTCAGAGCCAGTATCACCACCACCGATAACCACAACGTGCTTATCTTTAGCGTGAATCTCTTCTGTTTTAAGATCTAGGTTGTTAGCTCGGCGGTTGTTTTGACCAAGGAACTCCATGGCAAAGTGAACGCCTTTCAACTCACGACCTGGGATTGGTAAGTCACGTGGAACCGTAGAACCACCAGTTAGCAATACCACATCAAACTCTTGACGTAGTTGTTGAGCATTAACATCCACACCTATGTGTTGGTTAACTTTAAACTCTACGCCTGCTTCAGCCATTAGGTTGATCTTACGATCAATCACGTCCATACCCAGTTTGAAATCTGGGATACCAAAACGCAGTAGACCGCCAACTTTTTCGTCACGTTCAAATACCGTCACTGAGTGACCAGCGCTGTTTAGCTGCTCGGCTGCGGCTAGACCTGCAGGGCCAGAGCCAACAATCGCTACAGTTTTACCAGTGCGAGAGCGAGGTGTTTTTGGTTTTGCGTACCCTTCACGGTACGCAGTTTCTACAATTGTTTTCTCGATATTACAGATAGTGATTGGGTCTTGGTTAATACCTAGTACACAAGCACTCTCACAAGGAGAAGGACACACACGACCCGTAAACTCAGGGAAGTTGTTGGTAGAGCTTAGGATGTTCCAAGCCTCTTCCCAGCTGTCACGGTAAACCGCGTCATTGAATTCTGGGATGATGTTACCAATCGGACAACCGCTGTGACAGAAAGGTACACCACAGTCCATACAACGAGATGCTTGAGTATTGATCTTGTCACCAAACTCTTCGTTAAGTACGAACTCTTTGTTGTCTTCGATACGAACCGATGGGTCGAGCTTCTTTGGAAGCTCGCGACCGTGTTCTAAAAATCCAGTAGGCTTACCCATTATACTGCCTCCACTTCTTCCGTTTGTGCCTGTTGTGCTTCAGCTTTACGCTTCTCAAGAACTGCTTTGTAGTCGCGTGGCATAACTTTAATCAGTGATGCAATACTTGCTTCAAAGTTGTCTAGGAAAGACTGAGCAACTTCACTTCCTGTTAATTCAACGTGCTTGGTTAGCATATCTAGTAGAAGATCTTTATCTTCTTGTTCAATTGGATCTAGGTCTACAAGTTCTGGGTTAAGCTTAGTTTCGAAGTCACCAGCTTTGTCCCAAACATAAGCGACACCGCCACTCATACCCGCAGCAAAGTTACGACCTGTTGAGCCAAGGATAACGGCAACACCACCAGTCATGTATTCACAACCGTGGTCACCAACGCCCTCAACAACAACCTTCGCACCTGAGTTACGAACACAGAAACGTTCACCAGCCATACCGCGAATGAAAGATTCACCTGAGGTTGCACCGTAGAAACATACGTTACCAACCACGATATTATCTTCAGCAACGATAGAAGACTTCGCATCTGGGTACAGTACCAAAGTACCGCCAGACAGGCCTTTACCCCAGTAATCGTTCGCGTCGCCTTCTACTTCGAACTTAACGCCTTTCGCAAGGAACGCACCGAAAGATTGGCCAGCACTACCGTGGAACTTAACGTTCATTGGTTGTGGTAAACCTTGGTCTTTGTAAACCTTCGAGATTTCGTTCGACAGCATGGTACCCGCAGAGCGGTCTGTGTTGATGATAGGGAAGGTCGCATTTACAGCTTCACCTTTCTCAAGTGCAGGAATTGCCGCTTGAATCAACTTGCGGTCTAGAACGTCTTCTAGGTTGTGGTTTTGTTGTGTCTGGTTGTAGATACCATCTTCTTCACGAGCCTGCTCAATGTGCAGTACAGGTGTTAGATCTAGGTTCTTGTACTTCCAGTGGCCGATGTCGTCACGAACTTTAAGTTTGTGCGATTGACCTACCATCTCATCGATAGAGCGGAAGCCAAGTTCAGCCATTACTTCACGCAGACCTTCAGCCATGTATTGGAAGAAAGTCACTACGTCTTCTACGCGGCCGTCGAAACGCTCACGCAGAGTTTTGTTTTGTGTTGCGATACCAACAGGACAGGTATTCTTGTGACACTTACGCATCATGATACAGCCTTCAACAACCAATGCCGCTGTTGCTACGCCCCATTCTTCCGCGCCAAGTAACGTTGCTACTGCAAGGTCACGTGGTGTTTTCATCTGACCATCAGACTGAACAACGATACGGTTACGTAGGCCGTTTTTCAGTAGTGTTTGGTGCGTTTCTGCTAGACCCAGTTCCCAAGGCAGACCAGTGTGACGGATAGAAGACATCGGAGATGCACCCGTACCACCATCAAAACCTGCGATAAGTACCACGTCAGCTTTCGCTTTCGCTACACCAGATGCAATCGTACCTACGCCTGCTTCCGATACTAGCTTCACGTTGACACGGCCGTTACGGTTCGCGTTTTTCAGATCGTAGATTAGCTGAGCCAAATCTTCGATTGAGTAGATATCGTGGTGTGGCGGTGGTGAGATTAGACCTACGCCTGGAGTCGAGTGACGCGTCGCGCCGATCCAGTCATCAACCTTATCACCAGGTAGTTGACCACCTTCACCAGGTTTCGCACCTTGAGCCATCTTGATTTGCAGCTCATCAGCGTTCGATAGGTAGTAAGACGTTACACCAAAGCGACCAGAAGCTACTTGTTTGATTGCTGAACGTTCCCAGTCACCGTTTTCTTTGCGTTCGAAACGTGCTGGATCTTCACCACCTTCACCTGAGTTTGACTTCGCGCCAATGCGGTTCATTGCAACAGCCAGTGTTGAGTGAGCCTCATGCGAGATAGAACCAAAGCTCATTGCGCCAGTAGCGAAACGCTTAAGGATATTCTCGATTGGTTCTACTTCCGCTAGAGGAATAGAGCCTGCTGGGTTTTTGATGAAATCAAGTTGGCTACGTAGCGTTGCTGCGTTGTCGCCTTGGTCATCGACTGCTTTTGCGTACTTCTTGAACTGACCGTAATCTTTGTTACGCGTCGACTCTTGAAGTAGAGAGATGGTTTCTGGGTTGAATAAGTGCTTCTCACCACGTTGTTTCCACTGGTAAACACCGCCAACATCAAGGATTTGAGCTGGGATTTCACGAGCTGGGTAACCAACACGGTGACGAACAAGTACTTCACGTGCGATATCGTCGATCGTCAGACCTTGAATACGAGAAACCGTACCAGTGAAGTATTTTTCAACCACTGACTTGCTGATACCAAGTGCTTCAAAGATTTGTGCACCGTGGTAAGACTGCAGTGTCGAGATCCCCATCTTAGAGAAGATCTTCAGTAGACCGCCGTTAACACCTTTACGGTAGTTATCGAAGAACTCACGTGGGTGAACGTTCGGGTCTAGTTTTTTAGTACGTTGTAGTTCAACAATCGTTTCAATTACTAGGTATGGGTTAACTGCGTTTGCACCATAGCCAAGAAGCGTTGCGAAGTGGTGTGTTTCACGTGCATCACCCGTTTCAACCACGATGTCACACTTAGCACGTAGGCCTTTTCGGATTAGGTGGTGGTGTACCGCGCCAACAGCAAGCATTGCTGGAATTGCAGCGTGGTTAGAGTTAACCGCACGGTCAGTTAGTAGGATAATTGAGTAACCATCAATCACGGCATCTTCTGCGTATTGGCAAATACGTTTCAGAGCACGCTCTAACTTACCTTGGTCTCCGTTTGCTTGGAATACGATATCCAACGTCTTCGCTTGAAGGTGCTCGTTATCGATAGCGCGCAGCTTTTCTAACTCAGAGTTAGACAGTACTGGAGACTCAAGCTCTACCTTTTGACAGTGCTCAGGTGTTTCAGCAAGTAGGTTCTGATCTTTACCTAGGTAAGTGTTCAGAGACATAACCATACGCTCACGAATCGGGTCGATTGGCGGGTTAGTTACTTGCGCAAACAGCTGTTTGAAGTAGTTTGAAAGGTGCTGCGATTGGTGAGAAAGAATCGCTAGCGGCCAGTCAGCACCCATTGCAGAAAGCGGCTCATAGCCAGTCTTCGCAAGAGGTAGAATGATTTCGTTTACTTCTTCAGAGCTCACACCAAACGATTGTTGTTTGTGGAGAAGTTTCTCTGGAGAAGGTTGGCTAAATTCGTTGCTCGCATCTGGTAGCTTTTTCAAGCTCAGAAGGTTCTCTTCAACCCACTTTTCGTATGGTTGAGATTTCGCGATGCCATCTTTCACTTCTTCATCAGAAATGATGCGGCCTTGCTCTAAGTCAGCAACGAAGATACGACCTGGTTGTAGACGACCACGGTATTCAACGTTTTCTGGTGCAATTTCAACAACACCTGATTCAGACGCCATCACTAGGAAATCGTCTTTGGTCACTGTGTAGCGAGAAGGGCGCAGACCGTTACGGTCAAGGGTTGCACCTACTTGAACACCATCAGTGAAACATACCGAAGCTGGGCCATCCCATGGTTCCATTACGTTCGCGTGGTACTGGTAGAACGCACGACGAGTTGGGTCCATGTTTTTGTTTTCTTGCCATGCTTCTGGGATCATCATCATCAATGCGTGTGGCAGAGTACGACCTGAAAGAACAAGTAGTTCCAGTGCCATATCGAAGTTTGATGAATCCGAGCTACCTTCCTGACAGATAGGCAGTAGCATGTCGATTTCAGCTTGTGTGAATAGATCCGATTCAAGGATCGCTTCACGCGCTTTCATCCAGTTTAGGTTACCGCGAACCGTATTGATTTCGCCATTGTGCGCGATGTAACGGAAAGGCTGAGCTAGACGCCAACGTGGGAATGTATTGGTAGAGAAGCGAGAGTGTACAAGTGCTAGAGCTGTCACCATAGTTGGGTTTTGCAGATCTAGGAAGTACTGAGGAACTTGTTCTGTTGTTAGCTGACCTTTGTACACCAATGTCTTGTAAGACATAGAGTTAATGTAGAAGTCATCACCGATATTTGAAACGCTTTCTAGACACACGCGAACGGTGTAGTTACGTAGAACGTACAGTTTGCGCTCAAGCTCTTCTGGAGTAATACCAGGGCCGCCAGATACAAATACGTGTTCAAATTGAGGTTCAGTGCTTAGTGGGTCAGCACCAATCATTGAGTTGTCAGTTGGAAGTTCACGGTAGCCGATCACTTCTAACTCTAGGCGTTGTGCATTGCGTTCTAGAATGTCACGACACTGTGCACGTTTGTGTTCATCTTTAGGGAAAAGTACAACACCAACACCATATTTTTCAAAAGATGGCAGTTTAATTCCAAGCTTTACGGCTTCTTCTAGTAAGAATTCGTGCGGCTTCTGTAGCAGGATACCTGCACCATCACCAGAACACGGATCGCAGCCTTGGCCACCACGGTGTTCCATACGTGCAAGCATATCGAGTGCTTGAGTTACTACATCATGAGATTTGCGATTCTTGAGATGCGCAACAAAACCGATACCACAAGCGTCATGCTCCAGTTCAGGAGTATACAGACCCTGTGAGTTCTGCTCTTGATCTACCATAGATACATCCTTCCAGTTAAATCTAGGCGCAACTTCTTTGTATAAAGTCAGCCTTGTCCTTTTATATTTATGAGTCTAAACCTGCCTATGTTGGCGGTTTGAATCCTTTCCGTATCTCGCAGGAAAAGTATTGCGAGAAAAACAATCCTTGGTGATATCCGTTTATTTTTAGCCACAAACTAGTGGTTTATATAGGTGGGAGTTAGATATCACCGACTTATTAGCAAGTTTTTGTTGTAAGTAAATACTCAAAAATAGCCAATATGTGTAAGTATCCTACAATTTTGTTTAGGCGAATTGCAATGAAAGTTGAACCATGTAGACCATTTTTTTCGTTTTATTTTGAATTTTTTGTCTAACAAATGTGCAACATTAGGCAAATAGAGCCGATTTTTTGCATGTTTATTGATATTTGATAGGTTGCTCGCAAAAAGCCTTGAGTAAACTAATTGGTCGAATTTTGCAGGGATGTAATTTTTTTTCAAAAAAAGACTGATATTCATTCTTATTTACTTGAGCGCTTTGAAAATATGCAATTACATGAGTTGGTCAATACTATCGGCCAAGATCTTCAACGTCGTTATGGCGAAAAGGTTCACAAACTAACACTGCATGGTGGTTTCAGTTGTCCAAACCGAGATGGAACCATTGGCCGTGGAGGCTGCACTTTTTGTAATGTGGCGTCTTTTGCCGATGAACAAACTCAGGTTCAGAGTATTGCAGAACAACTAAAAGATCGTGCGGGTGAAATTGCTCGTGCTAAGAAGTATCTGGCTTATTTTCAGGCGTACACCAGCACTTATGCTGAGGTGCAAGTGCTCAAGAATATGTATGAAGAGGCGCTAAAAGCACCTGGTGCCGATATCGTAGGTCTTTGCGTGGGCACAAGACCCGACTGCGTACCTGATTCTGTTTTAGAATTATTGGCTGGATACGTAGAAAAGGGGTATGAGATCTGGTTGGAACTCGGTTTGCAAACGGCCAATAACAGCACGCTCAAACGCATTAATCGTGGTCATGATTTTGCGGTGTATGAAACGATCACCCAACGTGCACGCGCTCTCGGAATTAAGGTGTGTACTCACCTGATTGTTGGCCTGCCAAAAGAAACTAAAGCGGATAACCTGGAAACACTAGATAAGGTATTAGCGGTAGGAACGGATGGCATAAAACTTCATGGCCTTCATATCGTAGAGGGAAGTACCATGGCCAAGGCATGGAAGGCAGGCAAGCTAGAAGCTCCAAGCCTTGAAGAATACATCGACATTGCTACCGATATTATTCAGCGTACGCCAGCGGACGTGGTTTACCATCGTGTTTCATCTGCGGCAAGACGTCCTACGTTACTATCTCCGTTATGGTGTGAGAACCGTTGGTTGGCGATGACAGAGATAGGTCGATCATTGGATAAAACCGGTGCTCAAGGCATTAAAACAGGCTCTGCATTCGAGTACACATTACCTGTTTTAAACATAACGAATTGATAGAAATGGGTGAAAGTAGGTAACAGCAGATAAAACCAGTAAATAGTGGTAACATTTCCCTCACAGATTTTATGGTATAGATTGAGAGTAGATGGAACTGGTAATGAATTGGTTGTGGGACAGAGCGTATGGCTACGGTGTTTATATCGTTTTCATGTTGCTGATTGCTCTGATCTGCTGGCATCTTTATTCACGTTATCAGTCTCATATTGAAAAGTTACTTCTCTCGACGCCATCCCCTCTATTTTTCGTTGATGTCCGGACCGGCGAGATCTTGTATTCCAACCGTCAGGCAATGCAGTTGCTTGGTATCCGCCAGATTGGCGTAAACTTTCGTTTTCCTACCGTGGAAAGCGAAAATAGTTTCCGTCAATACTTAACCAATCACATCAACTCTCGATCATTTGCTCAGAACTCGCTTTGGGCACTGTCTGAATTTGAGTCCTTCAAGATCAATCTTGTGGGGCGTAAGATCCACTTTAGAAACAAAAAAGCGTGGATGATTCACGCATCACCTTACAAAAACACGAATGAAGAGCAATCCCAAGAGCTGCGTGAACTGAATGTCGCCCGTACCGCTTTGGACTCCCTGTCTGAGTTGATTTATGTAAAGGACCAAAAAGGTGAATTGCTAGCAAGCAATCGCTCCTTCAAGAAGTTTTGGCATGGTCGCCCGGAAGAGGGCACTTTAAGCGTTTCGGGTGGAGCCTTAAAAGGCCGCGTCAGTGAACGTTCATGGACGACTGACCAAGATGGTAAAAGCTGCCTACTTGAAACCTACCAAAGTGTGTTGTTATCTCAGGATGGGGAAAACATCGGCACGCTTTCTATTAGCCATGATGTAACCGACTGGCACGATATGCAGCAGAAACTGCGTGGTGAGATGGAAAAACGTAAAGATACCGAAGTCGCCCTTGCTCAGCGTGACACCATCTTACAAAACATCTTAGAAGCCAGCCCTGACTCGATCGGTATCTTTAATGAAAACATGGTTTACCAAGCCTGTAATAAGCCGTTTGTGGCAGCGCTTGGTATTTCTGAGGTCAGTGATTTGGTCGGTAAGCGTCTTCAGGATGTGGTGCCAAATAGCATGTATATGCGTATCTCAGAGTCCGATCATCAGGTGCTTCATCAAGGAAAATCACTGCGTTATATCGACAAGGTGATCTCTAGTGATGGTGAATACACTTGGTATGACGTGGTGAAGTCGCCATTTAGAGATCCAGCGTCTAGCACGAATGGTGTGTTGATCATGGCTCGCGATATCACCGAGCGTTACCTTGCTGAGCAGAAATTGGAAGAGGCGAACCTTGAGCTTGAGCGTCTCAGCTTTATGGACAGCCTGACTCAGGTTTCTAACCGACGCCGCTTTGATGAACAATTGTCGACCCTGTGGCATTACCATGTACGTGAGAAGTTACCACTTACTATTATGTTGTGCGATATCGACTTCTTTAAAGGCTACAACGACTACTACGGTCACCAACAAGGTGATGATGCGCTGATTCAAGTCTCTCAGGCGTTTAAGAAGGTACTTAACCGTTCGTCAGATTGTGTGGCTCGTTATGGTGGTGAAGAGTTTGGTTTTATTCTGCCAAACACAACCGCGGACGGAGCATTGATGGTCGCACAGCGAATTCATGATGAAGTGCTAAAGCTGGGGCTGATCCATGAAAAATCGACCGTTTCTGAGTTTATTACCGTCAGTATTGGTGTTATCTCTTATGTACCGACTCCTGAAGATGAGATGGAGTCTGCGGTAGCGTTAGCCGACAGTGCGCTTTATCAAGCGAAATCTGATGGTCGAAATCGTTCTAGCGTGCATCCATCGTCGATTCGCTAAATAAATTTATCACTGACTTAACCTTTATTTACTTGGGTTATCTGTTTTAAACAATATAACCCAGCTCTCTTGCTGCATGTGATGTAGCTAGCTTACCTCCTATCTTCAAACAGGGTAGAATGTTGCTAGTCTTATCGCATGGAGCGCTAAATGAAACCCATGAAAAATCTCGCCCAGTATTACGTGGATCTACTCGTAAAGCTGGGGATTGTCCGCTTTTCTATCTTACTCGCCTTAGCGCTTGTTGCCCTCGCTGTTGTCGTGCAAGTCGGCATCACTCTCGCACTTAAAGGTAATGTTGATGACATCGACATTGTCCGCTCAGTATTCTTCGGTTTAGTGATCACACCTTGGGCCGTTTACTTTCTGTCAGTGGTTGTTGATCAGCTGGAAGAGTCTCGTCAGCGTTTAGCTAAGTTAGTCTCTAAACTTGGCGACATGCGAGAGCGCGACCAAGAGCTGAATAATAAGTTGCAGCTCAATATCGAGAAGCTCAATCAAGAAATTGAAGAGCGTGAAAAGGCCGAAGAGGCGCGTGCTGAAGCGATGCATGACCTCGAGAATGAAGTATTTCAGCGTGAGCGCACTCAGCTTGAACTTGCAGAGCGAACGGCACTGCTGCGCTCGTTTATCGACGCCTCGCCTGACCTTATTTACTACCGTAATGAAGATGGTGTTTTCTCGGGTTGTAACCGAGCAGTTGAGGAGCTCACTGGCAAGACAGAAAAAGACTTGGTGGGTTTGACGCCGTGGGATGTCTACAGCAAAGAAATCGCTCAGCAAGTTGTTGAAACAGATAAGAAAGTTTTTGCTGACAACCAGGCTCTCACCTACGATCAATGGCTTGAGTACCCAGATGGACGTAAGAGCTACTTCGAACTGCGTAAAGTGCCTTTCTACAGCAAAGATGGTCGTCATCTTGGTTTGGTGGGCTTCGGTCGTGATATTACCGAGCGTAAAGAGCATCAAGAGTCCATTGAGAAAGCCAGCCGTGATAAGACCACCTTTATTTCTACTATCAGCCACGAGTTAAGAACACCGCTTAACGGCATTATTGGCTTAAGCCGCATGTTGCTTGATAGCCAACTGACCAGTGAGCAGCGCAAACAGATGCAAACTATCAAGGTGAGCGCGGTAACACTGGGTAACATCTTCAACGATATTATCGATATGGATAAGTTCGACCGTCGCAAGCTTGAGCTATTCCCAACCCCGATCAACTTTGAAGACTTTGTTGTGGAGATCGAAAGTATCTCGGCACTGATGGCTGAACAGAAAGGTTTGAGGTTCGACTTAGAACGATTGTCTGATCTTCCAGTGGCTGTTGAAGTTGATGGCACTCGTTTGAGACAGGTGCTGTGGAACCTTGTTAGTAACGCGATGAAGTTCACCAAAGATGGTGGCGTGGTGATGACTGTTAGCGCCGATATTGATGGTGACTTTGCCAACATCACCATGGAAGTCGAAGATACGGGTATTGGTATCCCTGAAAGTGAGCTCGAGAAAATCTTCGCGATGTACTATCAGGTGAAATCAGGCACCGATAACTTGCATGCAGTGGGAACCGGTATTGGCCTTGCTGTCTCTAAACAGTTGATCAACATGATGGATGGCGACATTGAGGTAACCAGTGAAGAGGGTTTTGGTAGTACCTTCACGGTTTCGATTCGTGTGCCTGTTAATCATGATACTCAGGCCTTGATTAAGACACCTCGAAAACAGTCGAACCTTAAGATCTTCATGGTTGAAGATATCGAACTCAATATCACGGTTGCGCGCTCTCTGTTGGAGAGCCTAGGTCATGAAGTGACGGTGGTGATGACTGGTAAAGAGGCGCAAATTGCCTTCAACCCAGAAGACTATGACTTGGTACTGTTGGATATCCAGCTACCAGATATGACAGGCTTCGATATTGCCCAGTACTACCGTGAGAAATACACCCAATTACCGCCGTTAGTGGCATTGACTGCGAATGTACTAAGTAACAAGCAAGAGTACTTCCAGAAAGGTATGGATGAAGCGATCAGTAAACCGCTATCCGTGAGAGCGATTCAAGACGTGATCAGCGAACTTATCGAGGATGCACCAGAGGCTGTGAAAGAAGCCGGAGCGACCGAAAAGGTAGAGGAGAGTAAGCCGACGATTTCTTCGATTGACACCAGTTTGCTTGATATTGATATGCTAGAGTCTTATGTTGACATTGTTGGACCGAAGCCGGTTTTAGATAGCATCGTGATGTTTGAAGATATGATGCCGGAGTATATGGAAATATTGAACTCCAATATGGTCGCGAAAGACCAAGCCAGTATCGTTTCTGAGGCGCACAAGATTAAAGGCGCTGCAGGTTCAATTGGTTTGAAGCGCATCCAGCAAGTAGCTCAAAAAGCCCAATCTCCAGACCTACCAGCTTGGTGGGAAAATATTTCAGATTGGGTCGATGAGATTAATAACGAATACCAGAATGACATTGAAGTCTTAAAGAGTTGGTTAAACCAAAGGTAGAAGAATAATGAAAAAATTAGCATTCGCCGCATGCGTAGTGGCATTAGCGGGCTGTGCTGCACCACAAGTTGAGTGGCAGCAGGACAACCAAGTTGAAGTATCTGCAGCGACAGTCACAATGAAAAGCAACCTTTGGCACAACAAGATGCCAACGATCGGAGAGACTCAAGACAAGACTCTGCATGGCGCTATCTACCTAGAGTCAGATTCAGAATTACCAGCAACACTGGCGGTGGAAAGCGTGACCGTTAAGCAAGGCGCAGATACCTTGTTAGTAACTGCTGACGATCTTGATCTAAGAACGCACAGCGAGACTCAGTGGGAAGTTGCGTTTGTATGGCAGCTAGAGATCGACAGCGAAAAGCCGGTTGATGTTGCGGTTGAACTGAAAGACGGTGAGACGGTGAAGTGGCTGGTGGAGAAAGACGTTAAGGTTGATACGGTTTACTAACCCTTATTCAACTCAGAACAACAAAAAAGGGAGAATGCGTTGGCATTCTCCCTTTTTAATAACCATTGATTGCGCTTCAACTGTTTAAACACTATGTGCTAAACGACTAGAAACGCGAATCGAATTAGTCTTCTAGGTCACCACAAAAGCGGTAGCCTTCACCGTGAATCGTTGCGATGATTTCTGGAGTACCAGAAACAGATTCAAAGTGCTTACGAATACGACGGATTGTTACGTCTACAGTACGATCGTGTGGCTTAAGCTCACGGCCAGTCATTTTCTTAAGAAGGTCTGCACGTGTTTGGATCTTACCTGGGTTCTCACAGAAGTGAAGTAGAGCGCGGAACTCTGAACGAGGTAGCTTGTAGCCTTCGCCATCTGGGCTAACCAGAGAACGACTGTTGATATCTAGTACCCAACCGTTGAACTCGTACTTCTCAACGCTGCGCTTCTCTTCTTGAACAGAGCTTGTGCTCATTGAACGGTTAAGAAGGTTGCGTGCACGGATAGTCAGTTCACGAGGGTTGAAAGGCTTAGTGATGTAATCATCAGCGCCGATCTCTAGGCCAAGGATCTTATCAACTTCATTATCACGACCAGTTAAGAACATAAGCGCTACATTTGCTTGCTCACGTAGTTCACGCGCAAGTAGTAGGCCATTCTTACCTGGAAGGTTGATGTCCATAATTACAAGGTTAACTTGGTTGTCAGATAGCACTTGGTGCATCTCTTCACCGTCGCTAGCCTCAAAAACAGCATATCCCTCTGCTTCAAAAATACTCTTTAGAGTGTTACGAGTTACTTGCTCATCTTCAACGATAAGAATCTGCGGGGTTTGCATTTGGCGGTACCTAAATTTGTGACGAAACTGTGCTAATAGAATAAATTCTAGGCAAAAACATAACATACAGGTAATGTATTTTTGATGATAACTTAAAGTTTTCAAAAAAACACTTACTTCCAGCTATCTGCCTTCCTTGAAGTATTGCCCAATAACGTAGATCCAGTACGCCTTTCAATCATTCTTTTAGTGATTGCAACGGATTCTATAATGTTAACAGCATGCTAACAACGCGAGAATGTTAATTCCATTCACTTTGTTGATTTACATCAATTGCCGTATCGCAACAAACTTTAATAGTATGGCTACAACTTAACCAGTGTTATGGTGACTATTTAGCAGGAAAACCAGAATGATTATTCGAGATAGTGATCACATCTCGCCCGCTAAAGACCTGATTATGAACCAAGGAAGCTGAACGCTGTCCTTAGAGTCTAGTAGATAAATATGTTCAATCAACCTTGATTCAGTATTAAATTGAGCATAGAACAATGAAAATAAAGGAATAATTTTTAATAACAATATAAAAGCATAGGGGCTCGCCTGATTTTCAGGTACGCCTTACTCACGGAGGATATATGCACGATATAACACCCGACTTGTGTGATGAGTTTGAAAGCAAAGTCACCCTACTTAACCTTCCATTACAGAACTTCGGCCAACGTGGTGCGTTCTGGGGAAAAATTGTAACAGTTCGTTGTTATCACGATAATTCGAAGGTTCGCGAAGTTTTAGAGACTGACGGCAGTGGCAAAGTATTGGTTGTTGACGGAAATGGCTCGTGTCAAAAAGCACTGCTTGGTGACCAACTCGCGATTCTTGCCATAGAGAATGGTTGGGAAGGCGTGATTGTAAACGGTGCTGTACGTGATGTTGGAATGATGTCACAAATGGACTTGGGTGTTCAGGCGCTAGGTGCATCACCATTCAAAACAGAGAAGCGTGGCGTAGGTCAAGTGAATGTGACACTGACGGTGCATAACCAATTGATTCAGCCCGGAGATTACATTTATGCTGATTGGAATGGCGTGCTAATTTCATCTGAGTTGCTGCTTGAATCATAAGTGGTGAGTGATCCTCAGATGAGGTTTGGATCATAACTTGTCCATCGATATTAAGCTTATGGATTAGAAGCGAAACCCTAGTCCTACTTCGACACCTTGCTGCCACTCTTCATAATCAAGGGTGGCATGCAAATCCAAGTTGTCGGTCAGTTGCACTCGGCTTGACACCTCAGCCGCAACAGATTTGTCACTGTCTTCTGTTTCATCTTTATAGGTGTGCAAAGAACTGTTGAACGAGACCCTTTCTGAGAACTGGTAACTGACACCGCTCAAGAATCCACTTTCATGCTTCAATGACGCATTGTTGATTCGTGTACCGACGTAAACATCCACGTCATCGAATAAGCTGTACGCGTAACCGCTGTCGACTTTCCAAGTATCGAAACTTTCGTTGGATGCGTTTTGAGATGAAATAAAGAACTTGTGGGCCGAACGATCAATTTGACTCGGCAATAAAGGCAAGCTATTCGCTGAACATACAACAGGCATAGCAAAGGCTAAAAGAATAAGTAATCTCTTCACTTCCCACTCCTGATGTCATTTATTATTGTTCTGCGAACGTTATCGTTCAATTAAAGCACAGTTCTTGTATGCTTGCTGAACAATCGATATAGCATTTTGTTATGACCTTATATGAAATTGATTTTCTAATATCTGTTCGTTTATCAAACCGTACCTCTGAATTGTCGGTGCGCACTGGATGTTTTATCACTGAAATGACGGTTTGCTCTGAAAAACGGTCTGAATGTAAAAAAAACGCAACTTTTCATTGACGTCTAGTGGTAAAAATTGATACACGTAGAGTAAAGCACAAGCAGAGAATTTGATATGCAGCACGTAAGCCACCTAGTAATGACCACAACCATTATTATTACCGACATTAACATTGTTGGGGCAGGCTGCTAAGTAACGGATTTTAAAAAAAAGGCCTGTATCCAACAAGATACAGGCCTTTTTTTGTACCATTTTTATGACTTATGGAGAAAGGGATGCGCGTTTTAAAGTTTGGAGGTTCATCATTAGCTGATGCAGATCGTTTTTTACGAGCGGCTGATATCATCGCTAATAATGCCCAGCAAGAAGAGCTAGCCGTTGTACTATCGGCTCCAGGAAAAACAACCAATAAGTTGGTCGCTGTTATTGAAGCTGCACTAAAAAATGGTGAAGCTGACGCACAGATTACAGAGATCGAATCTTCATTTAATGCACTATTTGCAGAGATCAAAGCGGTCGTACCTTCAATTGATGGTTCTGCGTTCCAAGAGCAGGTGGATACTTCTCTTGCTCAGCTAAAGCAGTTCGTGAATGGCATCAACCTACTTGGTATGTGCCCAAACCACGTCAACGCTCGCATCATCAGTAAAGGTGAGCGAATCTCTATCCAGTTAATGAAAGCAGTGTTGGAAGCGAAAGGCCAACCAGCAAGCCTGATTGACCCTGTTCAATACCTATATGCTAAAGGCGATCACCTTGAAGCTATGGTTGATGTGGATGTCTCTACACAGAACTTCCAACAATCACCACTTCCGAAAGGCCACGTTAACATCATGCCGGGCTTTACTGCTGGTAATGAAAAAGGTGAGCTAGTCACGCTTGGTCGTAATGGCTCTGACTACTCAGCAGCTGTGCTAGCGGCGTGTCTACGTGCGGATTGCTGTGAAATCTGGACTGATGTCGATGGCGTTTACAACTGTGACCCGCGCTTAGTTGATGATGCTCGTCTGCTTAAATCATTGAGCTACCAAGAAGCAATGGAGCTTTCTTACTTTGGTGCTTCGGTTCTACACCCGAAAACTATTGCTCCTATCGCACAATTCCACATTCCTTGTCTGATCAAAAACAGCTTTAACCCACAAGGTGCTGGTACTTTGATTGGTCAAGACACTGGCGAAGATAACCTAGCAATCAAAGGCATCACGACACTAAGTGACCTAACGATGGTTAACGTATCGGGCCCAGGTATGAAGGGGATGGTTGGTATGGCGAGCCGCGTATTCGGTGCGATGTCTTCGGCTGGCGTATCTATTGTTCTTATTACTCAATCGTCTTCTGAGTACAGCATCAGCTTCTGTATCGAGTCGGCTGATAAGTTAAAAGCTAAGCAAGTGCTATCAGAAGCGTTTGAACTTGAGCTTAAAGATGGCCTGCTAGAGCCAGTTGAGTTCATGGATGACGTTGCTATCGTGACCTTGGTGGGCGATGGCATGCGTACTTCACGAGGTGTTGCTTCTCAGTTCTTCTCTTCTTTAGCTGAAGTGAACGTGAACATTGTTGCGATTGCACAAGGCTCATCTGAGCGCGCTATCTCTGCGGTTATCCCTGAAGATAAAATTTCAGAAGCAATCAAAGCGTGTCACGAGAACCTATTTAACTCTAAGCACTTCCTTGACGTATTCGTTGTTGGTGTTGGCGGTGTTGGTGGCGAACTTGTTGACCAGATCCAACGTCAGCAAGGCAAACTGGCTGAAAAGGGCATCGTGATTCGCGTATGTGGTTTAGCCAACAGCAAAGGTTTATTGCTAGACAGTGAAGGCTTACCACTAGAACAGTGGCGTGATCGCATGTCGAGTGCGACAGAAGAGTTCAGCCTCGCTCGCTTAGCCGCTCTTGTTCAACGTAACCATATCATCAACCCTGTATTGGTTGACTGTACGTCTAGCGAAGATATTGCGGCGCAGTATGCTGATTTCCTAGCAGCAGGTTTCCACGTAGTAACACCAAACAAGAAAGCAAATACAGCTAGTATGGCTTACTACCATCAGCTGCGTGAAGTCGCACGTAACTCACGTCGTAAACTGATGTACGAGACAACGGTTGGCGCAGGTCTACCTGTAATCGAAAACCTACAGAACCTAATCTCTGCAGGTGATGAGCTTGAGAAATTCAACGGCATTCTGTCTGGTTCTCTTTCTTACATCTTCGGTAAGCTTGATGAAGGTATGACGTTAAGCCAAGCAACCAACATTGCGAAAGACAACGGCTTCACAGAACCTGACCCACGTGATGATCTATCTGGTATGGATGTGGCGCGTAAGCTACTTATTCTTGCTCGTGAAGCCGGCATGGCGCTTGAGCTTGAAGACGTTGAAGTTGACCAAGCTCTACCACCAGGTTTTGATGATTCAGGTACGGTTGAAGAGTTCATGGCTCGCTTGCCTGAAGCGGACGCTTACTTCCAAGAGCAATCAGCTATCGCAGCAGAAGAAGGCAAAGTACTTCGTTATGTTGGTGAGATCGCCGATGGTAAATGTAAGGTTCGTATCGCAGCTGTTGATGGCGACGACCCAATGTTCAAGATTAAAGATGGCGAGAACGCTCTAGCATTCTACAGTCGTTACTACCAACCAATCCCGCTAGTACTTCGTGGCTACGGCGCTGGTACTGAAGTAACAGCAGCAGGCGTATTCTCTGATGTGATGCGTACTCTTGGTTGGAAATTAGGAGTTTAGGAATGAGTTCAAGTGATATGGATGTTGTCGTTTATGCTCCTGCATCAATCGGTAATGTCAGTGTAGGGTTTGATGTGCTGGGGGCCGCTGTGTCTCCAGTGGATGGCACACTGCTGGGTGACCGAGTTATGGTTAAAGCAGGTGATGAACCATTCTCACTTAAAACAGCTGGCAGCTTTGTTTCTAAGCTGCCAACTGAAGCGAAAGAAAACATCGTCTACGACTGCTGGGTGGTGTTCTCTAGAGAGCTAGATAAAAAAGGCGTTGCGCTTAAGCCACTGGAAATGACGCTAGAAAAGAACATGCCTATCGGTTCTGGTTTAGGTTCAAGTGCATGTTCAATCGTCGCGGCGCTTGATGCGCTAAACCGTTTTCATGGTCAGCCACTGAATGAAACTGAACTGCTTGCCCTAATGGGTGAGATGGAAGGTAAAATTTCAGGTGGTGTGCATTACGACAACGTAGCACCTTGCTACCTTGGTGGTGTGCAACTAATGCTTGAAGAGCTAGGCATCATTAGCCAAGAAGTGCCGTGCTTTGATGACTGGTACTGGGTGATGGCTTATCCGGGCATTAAAGTATCTACGGCTGAAGCGAGAGAGATCCTACCATCTCAGTACCGTCGTCAGGATATCATTGCTCATGGTCGCCACTTAGCGGGCTTTATCCACGCGTGTCACTCAGGCCAACCTGAACTGGCAGCGAAGATGATCAAAGACGTGATCGCTGAACCATATCGTGAGAAACTGCTTCCAGGGTTTGCTGACGCACGTAAATACGCGCTGTCGGCAGGTGCATTAGCTACTGGTATTTCTGGTAGTGGCCCAACTCTATTTAGCATTTGCAAAGAACAAGATGTCGCCGAGCGTGTTGCACGCTGGTTAGAACAAAATTACGTACAAAATGAAGAAGGATTCGTTCACGTTTGTCGCCTAGATAAGCAAGGTTCGATCGTTACAGGAAGTGAGTTATGAAACTGTACAACATCAAAGAAAATGATGAACAAGTCTCTTTTGGCCAAGCCGTTCGTCAAGGCTTAGGTCGCAATCAAGGTCTATTTTTCCCATCTGAACTGCCTAAGTTTGATGATATCGATGCGCTGCTAGCAGAGGATTTTGTCCCTCGTAGTTCAAAGATCTTATCGGCATTGATTGGTGATGAGCTACCAAAAGAGCAGATCGATCAAATGGTGGATGCGGCATTCCAATTCCCTGCACCTATCAATCAAGTGAAAGATGGCGTCTACGCGCTTGAGCTTTTCCATGGTCCAACACTGGCGTTTAAAGATTTCGGTGGCCGCTTTATGGCTCAATCTCTAGCGGCAGTTTCGAATGGTGGTCAAATCACTATCCTGACAGCAACATCAGGTGATACTGGTGCAGCGGTTGCGCATGCTTTCTACGGCATGGAAGACATCAACGTTGTGATTCTTTACCCGAAAGGCAAGATCAGCCCGCTACAAGAAAAACTATTCTGTACGCTGGGTAAGAACATCCACACGGTAGCGATTGATGGCGACTTTGACGCATGTCAGGCGCTAGTAAAAGATGCATTTGATGACGCAGCACTGCGTGAAGAGATTGGTCTTAACTCAGCGAACTCTATTAACATCAGCCGCTTGATGGCTCAGATCTGTTACTACTTTGAAGCGGCTTCTCAGCTAACCAAAGAGCAACGTGAAAACCTGGTTATCTCGGTACCAAGTGGTAACTTCGGCAATCTAACTGCGGGTCTATTAGCGAAAGCGCTTGGCCTACCAGTGAAGCGTTTTATCGCCGCTACCAATGAAAATGACACGGTTCCTCGTTACTTAGAAACTGGCGAGTGGGCTCCAAAACCGACAGTTGCGACAACATCGAACGCAATGGATGTGAGCCAACCAAACAACTGGCCACGTATCGAAGAGCTTTGCCAACTGAAAGGCTGGGGCTTGGATACACTGGGCAAAGGTAAAGTATCTGACGAGCAGAGCGCTGAATCAGTACGTGACCTAAAAGCACAAGGTTACCTATGTGAACCGCATGGTGCGATTGCTTACCGCCTGCTTGAAGAGCAGCTTCAAGAGAATGAAACTGGCTTGTTCCTATGTACAGCGCACCCAGCGAAGTTCAAAGAAGTGGTTGATGATATCCTAGGTTCAGACATTGAACTGCCAGGTCCGCTAGCTAAACACGCTGCAATGGAGTTGTTATCTGAAGATTTAGATAATGATTTTGAAGCACTAAAAGCAGTACTTCGTCGAGTTCAACCAGCGTAATTTTTATTTGCGTGTAGAACCTGATGGTTAAGAGAAAGGTGAATGAGCAGTCATTCACCTTTTTTATTGCCCGATAGCTTATATAGTTAACTTTATTTAGGTCATTTCCTAGGGTTAAATAGTTTATCTGGTTAATAGTTTTAACCCAAGCTCAACGGAAAGGGATAGTATGAATTTTTTGATTTTCCTTGGCTCTGTACGTGAGAGTACACCGCCAAGACCTGCTCGATTAGGAATGAGAGTCAGCAAGGCGTGTGCAAAACTACTAACGAATAAACACTCAGGTCATACGGTTGAGATTATCGACCCACTGGATTACGACTTTGGTGACGTATTTAAGCCTGAGTTTTCTTACCATCGCTCCAAAGTACCTGCACATCTAGCGGAGTTAGCCGATAAGATTGCCAAAGCTGATGGCTACGTGATGGTAAGCCCGGAATATAATCATTCAATGAGCCCAGCACTGGCCAATATTCTCAACCATTTTGGTAGCTCGTTATTCTCATATAAACCGAGTGCGATTGTGACGTATTCTGCAGGGCAGTGGGGCGGGGCAAGAGCGTCGGTTTCGATGCGAACCTTCTTATCTGAACTCGGTTGTTTACCGGTTTCTGCGATGATTCATCTGCCTAAAGCACAAGAAGTCTTTGATGAAGAGGGTTGTGTTGCCCAAGAGTCAGAGCAAGATCAATGGGATGAATACATGAACCGAACCTTCCATCAATTGATGTGGTGGGCACAAGGTGCAGCGTTACAGAGAGACAAAGTGGATCCTACAACGTTAGCTAAGGCCTTTACTAAAGATCCTTCTCAGCGAAATGCGCCGTAGCCGGTGTATAGGCAAATGTGAGCAGCATAAAAACGAAAAAAGCTTGGTCATCTCTGACCAAGCTTTTTAAATCTTTAACACTCTAGTTTCTGAGATTATAGAGACTCAGTGAACGTACGTGCGATAACGTCACGTTGCTGTTCAGTTGTTAGAGAGTTGAAACGTACAGCGTAACCCGATACACGAATAGTTAGCTGTGGGTAGTTCTCTGGGTGAGCAACTGCGTCTTCTAGTGTTTCACGCTTAAGAACGTTAACGTTTAGGTGTTGACCACCTTCGATACGTGGTGCTGCTTCGATAGCAACTTCACGGCTCTCGTATTCACCTAGGTCTGCAGCTGGGATAACTTGGTCAGCTTCGAAACCAGCAGTAGCTGCAACACAACGAGCTTCATTCTTTTCGCTGTCTAGTAGCCAGATTGAGTTTAGTAGGTCGTCGTTTGCTGCTTTAGTAATTTGAATACCTTGGATCATAACTATCTCCTAGTCCACTGAATGTGGTTTGATTATGGTGTTAACTTTCGATTTTTATTGAGCTGGGTAATATATACCTAATATTTGTGAGGTTAACATTGATTTAAGTCAAAAAACAACCAAAAACCATATTTTTACAAAGGTGATTATTTTGAGGTAAATCAATAAAACCTTTGAAAACAAACTAATTACAAAATATTTTAAACTATAAAAAATATTTAACGGTTGTATTTGTTGTAATTTTACTACATTTGTTGCGCTTTTATTGAGCGATAACCGATACGGCCCTTTATTTATTATGCATTCTGAAAGTGTGAAGTGATTTAATGACAAACAAAATTTCATCGTCAAAACCTGAAACAAATATTAAGTTTATTGGCGCTCATGTGTCGGCAGCCGGTGGTGTTGATCAGGCTCCAATGAGAGCTCGAGAGATAGGTGCTAATGCGTTTGCACTGTTTACTAAAAACCAGAGGCAATGGGCTACAAAGCCGTTAGAGGCGAAAACTATTAGCGCCTTTAAAGCCAACTGCAAAATGTTGGGCTTTTCAGCGGAGCACATTCTTCCTCACGACTCCTACTTGATTAACCTCGGCGCACCAGAAGAAGAGAAACTAGAGAAATCACGCGCTGCCTTTATTGATGAGATGGAACGTTGTAACCAGCTCGGGTTAACGCTTTTGAACTTCCATCCTGGCAGCCATCTTAAAAAGATCTCTGAGACTGAGTGTCTAGCTAAAATCGCAGAGTCGATTAACCTCGCCCATCAAGCGGTTCCAGATGTGATTGCGGTGATCGAGAATACCTCAGGCCAAGGCACTAACTTGGGTTGGAAGTTTGAGCACCTAGCAGAGATTATCGAGCAAGTAGAAGATAAATCGCGTGTTGGCGTGTGTTTAGATACCTGCCACACCTTTACAGCGGGTTATGACCTAAGAACAAAAGAAGCGTGCGAACACACTTTCGCTGAATTTGACCGCATCGTGGGTATGCACTATCTAAGAGCAATGCACATCAATGATTCAAAAGCTGAGTTCGCGAGCCGAGTTGATAGACACCATTCTTTAGGAAAAGGCGAAATTGGCTGGGATTGTTTTGAGTATATTGCCTCAGATTCCCGCTTTAACGGAATCCCTCTTATCTTAGAAACGATTGATTCGACGATTTGGAAAGAGGAAATTCAACAGCTTAGAATGTTTCATCGCTCAGCAACGCTAGCGACGGAAGAGGCGTAATAATAGAGGGGAAAATTAATTTTCTTCTTTTTATAAGAATTGGCACCTTTCTTTCATAGCTACTAAGTGAATATGTAGTTCACGATGTCTTATAGGAGGTGCCTTTATGTATTCAAAAGCCCAAACTTCAACTGTTTCTGCCGCTCGTCGTTTACCGACTCCAAATCGTCACGTGCATAGCCATGGTCACCATCGTACTCAGCAGAAAAGCGGTTAATCGAGATCAACACAACTTGAACTGATTATTATGATTCATTAACAAGTGAACCCTACACATCATGTTTATTGATAGCTGTATGAGGTATAACTAGGGCGTGTTGATCTTTCGAGCTGATTTTTGCAGCGAGTTGCTGGGTATTTATACAAGGCAGAGGCTTTGACGTGTAGCTAGCCTACATGAGAAGCCGCTAACGCAGTAGAAATGACCAGCAAACGCTGCCCGAAGGGTTCGGCTAAAAGCGTTTTACTCTTTGTTGAGGGAGATTTGCTTAGAATGACTAGGCTAATTCTCCCTCGCCGCGATTAAAACGCTTTTATCTCGAACAAAATTTAACCACGAAAGGTCAACACGCCCTAGCGCCTTATTTAGGACAGTTAGCCTATACAGCTATTTTTTGACTGGCGAAACCTAGAAACCATGATGATTGGGAAGTAAAACGATGAGCACACCAAAGACTTGGGAATCCATTATTAATGACGAACGTGAGAGAGAGTACTTCCAAAGTGTTCTCGCTTTCGTCGAACAGCAACGTAATAGTGGGAAAACCATCTACCCACCTCAAGAGCAGGTATTCAGCGCTTTCGATATGACGCCCTTTGAGTCTGTGCGAGTGGTTATTCTAGGACAAGACCCTTATCACGGTGCTAATCAAGCACACGGCTTGGCTTTCTCTGTATTGCCCGGCGTTAAAATCCCACCTTCTCTACGCAACATGTACAAAGAACTGGCACAAGATATCGAAGGTTTTGAAGCGCCTAACCATGGTTACCTTGAAGCTTGGGCATCACAAGGGGTGTTGATGTTGAATACTGTTTTAACAGTAGAAGAGGCACAAGCACACTCACATGCCAAATGTGGCTGGGAAACCTTTACCGATGCCATTATTGCAAAGCTGAGCCAGCGTTCTGAGCCGATTATTTTCTTGTTGTGGGGCGCGCATGCCCAGAAGAAAGGCCAAGCGATTGATACACAGAAACATCATGTGTTAGCTGCACCTCATCCTTCACCGCTGTCGGCACGTCGTGGTTTCTTTGGTTGCCAGCATTTCTCAACGGCTAACAAACTGCTTTCTTCTATGGATCAGCAACCTATCGACTGGCGCCTACCTGCAGAAGTGTAGGTTGGTTGTTTTCTGAGCAGGGTCAAATCATAACTCGGCATCTTCGTATACACTTATAAATAGTAGGTGTAATGGAGTGCAATACTATGATGATTGAAAGGATAAGACGAGAGCATGGCTATATGGCTCGATTACTCGCGATACTCAACAATAAGTTAGAGCTGCTAAAGCAGGAGCGAGAAATAAACTATAGCCTGATCGCTGAGGTGGTTCACTACTTGATGAACCATTCAGACAAAGTGCATCACCCTAAAGAAGACGTCATTTATCGCTATTACCTTAAGCAATATGGCAGTGACCAAGCAATTGAGGACTTGGAACTCGAGCATCAATTGCTATCTGAGAAAACGGCTGACTTTTTAGGTGTGGTAGACATGATCCTCCAAGATGCCGTGGTGCCACAGCAGGTGTTCATCGATCAACTCGAAAGCTTTGTTAAAGCGCAGCGAAAGCATATGGAGTATGAAGAGAAGCATGTGTTACCTATGATCGTGCAAGCATTTACAGTGAAGGATTGGCAAGAGGTTGAATCGCAATGGCTTCAACCTGAAGATGACCCCGTGTTTGGGGATACGATTGCTGATCAGTATCGTCAACTCGCGGCGCGCGTGCGACAAAATGAACAAGAGTGTGTTTAGCGAGTCAGTATTCCCCTCTATATTAAAGGGGACTTTCCCTCACAACGGAAATTTCAAAATGACTCGCAGCGTACGATATCACCAAATGAAATAAAAAAGGCACCTTCATAGGTGCCTTTTGCTATCTGTTTTCTTATCGTGCTGATTAAAGCTTTATATCGTCAAGGCTGAAATCAAGTCCTAGGTTCATCTCTCGCAGCTCTTTCTCAAGCTGTCTACGGTCATTGATTGCCTCAATTTCACGCCACTTACGCTTGAGTGGTTTAGATCGTGTTTTCTGAGTTGCACGTGGCATTTCTAGTTCTGATATTTCATCGAATTGAAAGTTATCCATAAGCCATATCTCCTTCCGTGGGACTAGTTCTTACGAACTATTAAATATCATATTTAGGTTCACCATAACCTTGATTTGTTTCTCATTTGTTTCAAAACCATGAAGCTTTTGTTCTCGTTTTTTATGCATGCTCACACATTGTGGTGATTTTTATGTGCAAAAAACGAGCAAACAAACCGAAGTAAACGATTAAATTAAAGGTTATTGAATGTTAATTCATTGTGCGAAAGGAATAGTATTTTAGTGATAATGCATTTAAGTGCGTATTGTACTGTACGAGACGGGGATCTTATTACTCTAGAAAAAAACACAGATCTTCACTATACCTTGTAAAACCTAGGCTGACGTTACTTTTACAGTGTGTCGTTCTTATTCGGTGGGGTCGGTTGTTGATGTTGAGATTATGTCCCGATAATGTGACTTTTATTGGGCTGGATTGTTGAAAAATGTGTTAACAAAAGGTGTGTTATTAGTGAAATGTCATTTTAATATAAATTCATTTGCATATTGATTTTTAGGTCATCTCGCTGCATTATCCGCCCGTCAAAAAATACACCGATACGTAAAATGGATGCATGAAGCGACATTTACAATCTAGATCGCAACAAATAAATATAAAACTAATGCCGACACAACTATTGACACTGGCATAGGTGATCTAGGGGAAGGCTTGGAAGCATGATCGGTGCTTAAACTCAATTACGAGGTTCACGTGACAGACTTAATCAATTTGATGAACGATCTCCTTTGGGGATCTATCTTAGTTTATTTACTGGTTGGTGTGGGTATCTACTTCACCGTACGACTAGGCTTCATTCAATTCCGCCATTTCGGCCACATGTTCTCGGTTCTAAAGAACAGCCGTAAAGCAGACAGTGCTGGTATCTCTTCTTTCCAAGCTCTTTGTACTAGTCTTGCTGCTCGTGTAGGTACGGGTAACATGGCAGGTGTTGCTGTTGCACTTACTGCTGGTGGCCCTGGTGCTATCTTCTGGATGTGGCTAATTGCAATGCTAGGTATGGCAACATCGTTTGCAGAGAGCACACTGGCACAGCTATACAAAACACGCGACAACGACGGTAACTACCGTGGTGGCCCTGCATACTACATGGAGAAAGGCCTAGGCATGCGTTGGATGGGGGTTCTATTCTCTATCTTCCTAATCATCGCATTTGGTCTTGTATTCAACGCGGTTCAAGCGAACGCAATCGCAAGCGCGATGAATACTGCGTTTGACTTTGAGCGTAGCTACACAGGTGTAGCAATCGTAATTATCTCTGCATTCGTTATCTTCGGTGGTATCCGTAAGATCGCTCGTACTGCAGAAATCATCGTTCCAATCATGGCGTTGGCTTACCTTGCTATCGCATTGTTCATCATGTTTGCGAACATCGAGAAAGTGCCTGAAGTGATCGCTCTTATCTTCAAGAGTGCATTCGGTCTGCAAGAAGCGGCTGCGGGTGGCCTAGGTTACGCAATCGCACAAGCGATGATTAACGGTATTAAACGTGGTCTGTTCTCGAACGAAGCGGGTATGGGTTCTGCGCCAAACGCAGCAGCTTCTGCTACGCCTTACCCACCGCATCCAGCATCACAAGGTTATGTGCAAATGCTAGGTGTGTTCATGGATACAATCGTTATCTGTTCTGCGACAGTAGCAATCATCCTGATGTCGGGCGAGTATGTACCACACGGTGAAGTAACGGGTATCGAATTGACTCAACGTGCGCTAACAGCACAAGTGGGTTCATGGGGTGGCATCTTTGTAGCGGTAGCGATTTTCTTCTTCGCTTTCACTTCAATCATTGCAAACTACTCGTACGCTGAAACGAACCTTATCTTCCTAGAGCACAACAACAAGAAAGGCTTAGTGCTGTTCCGTATTATTGTGCTGGGTATGGTTATGTTTGGTTCTCTAGCAACGCTACCAACGGTATGGGCACTGGCTGATGTATCGATGGGTCTAATGGCGATTGTTAACTTGGTGGCGATTATCCTGCTATCAGGCATCGTGATTAAGCTAGCGAAAGATTACAACCGTCAACTAGACGCAGGTAAAGTACCGACATTTGATTCAAATGACTTCCCAGAGCTTAAGTCTCAACTGGAAGACGGTATTTGGGACAACAACAAGAAGTAATTTTGTTGGAGCGATAAACCGCTCATCCTAAAACGATTAGAAAGGCTAAGGTTTCGACCTTAGCCTTTTTCTTTGTCTACCGTTTGTTATTTTGCGGTTTTGGTGATTGAAAGTGGGTGGTTAGAATCATCTATCAAAGTAATAGGAAGAGTCATAAAGACAAGTTGATGTTTTTTCTATACTCTAGCAGCATCCAGTTAGATAACCGATTAGGGTAAAGTTATGTTAGTTGTCGTCTCTCCAGCCAAAACACTTGATTACGAATCACCATTAGCGACAGAACGCTTTAGTCAGCCGGAGTTTGTTGAACACTCTGCTGAACTGATTGAAGAGTGCCGCAAGCTGACACCTGCAGATGTTTCTGCATTGATGAAAGTGAGCGATAAGATCGCTGGGCTGAACGTAGCGCGCTTTGAGCAGTGGAGCGAAACTTTTACCCAAGAGAATGCACGTCAAGCCATCCTTGCCTTCAAAGGTGATGTATACACAGGCCTAGACGCTGAAACACTGTCGGATGAAGATTTTGACTATGCACAGAATCATCTGCGTATGCTTTCTGGTCTTTACGGCTTACTAAAGCCACTTGATTTGATGCAACCTTACCGTTTAGAAATGGGCACGCGTTTAGCGAATGCTCGTGGTACTAACTTGTACCAGTTCTGGGGTAACATCATCACAGACAAGCTGAATGAAGCGCTGAACGCTCAAGGCGACAATGTGCTGATCAACCTAGCATCTAACGAGTACTTCAAAGCGGTAAAACCAAAGAACTTGGATGGCCAAGTGATTACACCGGTATTTAAAGACTGTAAGAATGGTCAATACAAGGTGATCAGTTTCTACGCGAAAAAGGCGCGTGGCATGATGGCTCGCTACATCATTGAGAATAAAGTGGACTCAATTGAAGCGCTAACTCAGTTTGATACTGCGGGTTATTACTTCGTAGAAGAAGAGTCGAATGCGAAAGAGTTGGTCTTCAAGCGTGAAGAGCAAAACTAGACGTTATCGGTTCAAGGTAGTCACGCTCTATGGCGAGACACCAGCCAGATAGAGAAAAGCCCCGTGCAGCGAACTGCATGGGGCTTTTTTATTGAATCGTTGAAGCAGCCTAATTACTTCTTCTTAGCCGCTTTCTTTTTCTTCGCGATTTTTTTCTTCTTCGCGATTTTTTGTTTCTCTACTGCTTTCTTATCTTCTTTCTTTGGTTTCTTTTTCTTGGTTACAGCCGCTTTCTTGTGTGTTGGGCGCATACCTTCAACAAAGCGCTCTTTGATCGCTTCTTTGGTGTAACGAGCAACACGTTCAATCATCAGTTGATCGTGCGCTTCGATTAGAGAAACCGCGTTGCCTTTTTTACCTGCACGAGCGGTACGGCCGATTCGGTGTAGGTAAACATCAGCCGTGCGTGGCATGTCGTAGTTGATTACGTGGCTTACGTCTGGAAGGTCGATACCACGAGCCGCTACGTCAGTTGCTAGCAGTACGTTTACTGTGCCATCACGGAAACGAGCAATTGCATTGTTACGACGATCTTGAGGCATTTCGCCTTGAATCCAAGCACATGGAATCTGAGCGCTCTCTAGCAGTGCACGCAGGTCACCTAAACGCTCACGAGTTTTCAAGAAGACGATGCTACGCTCAGCTTCTTTAGTAATGATGTGTTTTAGCAGCTCAAGTTTGTGCTCTGCTGTGTCTGCACGGTGGTACCACTGAGTGATCTTTTTACGCTCACGTAGTGATGACTTTGCGTCGATCTCTGCTGGGTTGTTCAGTAGGTCTTCAGTGAAACCTTCAACACCTTTACCTTCTAGCGTTGCTGAGAAAAGTAAAGTTTGCTTACGCCAGCGACACTCTGCAGATAGGCGATCAACAACAGGACCAAAGCCCATGTCTAACATGCGGTCTGCTTCGTCTAGGATCAGCCATTCGATCGCGCGGCAATCAAAGCGTTCAGCTTCGATGTATTCCATAAGACGACCTGGAGTTGCAACAACGATGTCTTGGGTGGTGCCAAGAATATCAGCGTGCTCTTGGTACATCACACCACCTGTGATGGTGAAGATGTTTAGCGCAGTGTATTTCGCAAGCTCACGAGCTTGGTCAGTGATCTGCATTGCTAGTTCACGGGTCGGCGTCAGGATAAGCATACGAGCAGGGCCCGCTTTCTTACGTGGGAAATCCTGAAGGTACTGCAGTGCTGGCAGTACGAATGAGGCTGTTTTACCAGTACCTGTTGGCGCAGAAGCCAAAACGTCTCTTCCATCTAACGCTTGTGGGATTGCTTCAGCTTGTATCTGTGTTGGGCGTTCGTAGCCCATTTCGTCAATTGCTTTAAGCAGCTCTTGGTTTAGATCGAGTTCTGCAAAGGTTCTGATCACTATTGTTTCTCCACAAGCAATAAATGTTTCTGCCTCAAAAAGCAGACGATAAAAAAGAGTAGTCGGACATTATAGAAGCATTAGTGATTAGGATCACATGGTATTTGCTACATCTTGAGATAAAAATCTTTGGTGAGCGCTATAAATGCCTCGCTATAACCATTTTGATGATGAATGGTAAGCGATTCACGCTGCAAATCGGCCTCACACGCAGGATCTTTCGATAACTCAAAAAGAATTCGACTCGCAGGCTTCTTGTCTGTGGTTTTGACATCGAGACGCTTAGCTAGGTGCCAACCGCACTGTTTGGCAAGCTTGATAAAACCTTCTCCCTCAGGCGTTGGCAGTATAAAACTGGCGGTTGCAGTTTCGGTTGTTATCTCGAAACATCGTTTAGCAAGTTGCAGGTGATCCAAGCTGTCGGTATGTCTTGCGGTGGCTCTTTGGCTCTGCTGTGCCTGTTCTCCAGAGTTGAAGTAGGGTGGGTTGCAGATTATCGCGTCAAACTTTTTCGGAAAGTCGGTGGTGAGTACACTGCCATCATGCAGAGTAATGCGATCTTGCCATGGCGACTGCTCAATATTAATGGTCGCAGCTTCAATCGCATGTGGATCAATATCGATCGCGGAGATCGAGACGTCTGCAAAACGCTGCGCGGTCATCAAGGCCAAAAGCCCGGTGCCAGTTCCAATATCGAGTGCCGAGGACTTGGGTGTAATGCTTACCCATGCTCCAAGGAGTACACCATCGGTGCTGACTGGCATACCGCTTTGCCCACCGTAAATTGAGAATTGCTTAAAATTGAAGCTTTTAGTCTGCACGATTTTGTCTTTCATGAATGTTCTGAGTATCGAGATATTTTAAGTGATTAGCTCTAATGTTAACCACTTGTATGGATCAATGTTCTGCTTGAGAAACTATTGTTGTGAATTATGGTTAGTTTATAATTGTGGCTATTTTTTCATATCCAGTGGAATCCACTGCTTTTTGTTTGTATATGCAAATTTATATGGTGTTTTTGTGTGGTGACTTGCAGCTAGCCAGTTGTTTCGTCATTATGCGCGACTATTTTATAGATTGAATGGCAGCTTTTCGCTGTAACATTCACGTAAGCACAACATAAATTCATAAATATAATTAAGGATTATCTGTGAAACAGAGTCTAAAACTAACAGATATAATGGCATTGGGCTTTATGCTTTTTGCGTTTTTCTTGGGTGCGGGTAACATCATCTTCCCACCTCTAGCTGGTCAATTGGCTGGTGATCATTTCCTTCCAGCGATGTCTGGTTTCCTGCTGACTGCCGTTGGTCTGCCGTTAATCACTATCGTGGCTGTTGCACTTGCGGGTGGTTCTTGGGGTCACCTGACTAAAGACCTTCCTAAGAAAGCAGCAACCATCATGGCTGTGTTGATCTTCATTATCATTGGTCCTGCATTTGCTGCACCACGTACCGGCCTTGTTGCTTATGAGATGGCGGTGAAACCGTTCTTCATCGATGCCTCTCAAGCTCACCTAACTTTCTTTTCTATCGCGTTTTTTGTGGTTGCCATGTTCTTCTCATGGTCTCAAGGTAAGCTTATTGACGTCATCGGTAAGGTACTGACACCAGCCCTATTTGTGGGTTTGGTTGTACTGGCTATCGCTGTATTCGTTAACCCTCAAGGTGACATTCTTGCTGCTCACGGTGAATACATTACTCAACCGCTGACAAAAGGTTTCCTTGAAGGTTACAACACCATGGATACTTTTGCTTCACTGATGTTTGGTATGCTGATTGTGGATTCTATCCGCAGCAAAGGCATCACTGACCGTGCGGCGACAACTAAGTACCTGATCAGTGCAGGTTGTATTGCAGCGGCTGGTCTAGCGTTTGTTTATATCTCTCTGTTCTTCCTTGGCGCGACAAGCTCAACGGTTGCTGCAGGCGCTGACAATGGCGGTGCGATCTTAAGCCTATACGTTCAATCACTGTTTGGTCCCTCAGGCCAGCTAGTACTTTCTGTTATCGTACTACTAGCGTGTCTAACAACAGCGATTGGCCTTGTGTCTGCGTGTTCTGACTACTTCAGCTCATTAACGCCGCTGTCTTACAAGACTTGGGTAATCATCAACGGTGTTGCGTGTGCTACGGTAGCGAACGTTGGTCTTTCTCAGCTTATTTCTCTGTCTGTTCCTGTATTGTTTGCGCTTTACCCAGTAGCGATCGCATTGGTAGCACTGACGTTCTTGCGTAGCCGTTTCCCTAATCCAAAAGCGGCGTACCGCGTTGTGGTATTAGTGTCACTACTGTTCGCTCTTATCGATGGTGCAAAAGTAGCGGGTGTTGATGTATCTGCATTGAAGATGCTTCCTCTGTTTGAGATCGGCATGGGTTGGTTACTTCCAACGGCGGCTGCAATCATCTGTATGTTCTTTGTTGGTAAGTCAGCAGAGCAAGAGATGGCAGAAGAGACGGTTTAATCTCTGATTGAGATTAGATAGTCATTCTGGATGACACAGCAAAGGCCTCATTACTTCGCAGTAGTGAGGCCTTTTTGTATTCTGTCTGTTTTGAACTGAACAGCTTGTGGAGAGCTTATGTACTTACAGCTTCTCGCTGTACTCAACCAGAACTTGTTCAACCCAGCTCGCGATACGCTCGTCGCTCAGTTCGTATTGTGAGTCTTCATCAAGCGCCAAGCCGACGAACTGTGATTGGTCTTCGGTGAGCGCTTTAGACGCCTCGAATTCGTAGCTGTCGTCGTTTGGCCAGAAGCCAACAAATTGAGCCCCGGCAGTTTTTAGTTCGTCATGCAGTAGACCCATTGCATCCAAGAACCACTCGCCGTAACCCTCTTGGTCACCTAAGCCAAATAGTGCCACAACCTTACCTTTTACTGGTGTCGTCGCGATATCGTCCCAAAGCTCATTCCAATCTTCTTGGATTTCGCCAAAGTCCCACGTAGAGATACCTAGCAGTAACAGGTCGTAATCTGCCATCAATGAAAGCGGAGTCTCTTTCACGTTATGGATATCAACTAGGTCTTCACCAATAATGCCGCGAATCTTTTCTGCTGCCATTTCTGTGTAGCAGGTGGTTGAGCCGTAAAATAATCCAATTTTCATAGCAAACGTTCGATTTTAATTTCAGATGGCGAATTCTAACCATAAATCGACTTCGATTGCAGCGATTATCCGCTCAAGCTGTAATTTTTATGGCATTCATATTTGCTCTGGCATACTCTCAAAACAGTTTCCAATATTGTGAGTAACACTATGCAGTCGCCTCAAGGGCAGAGCGCAGACCACGGTCTCGTTGAACAGTTTTTAGATGCTATGTGGATGGAGCGAGGGTTATCAGAGAATACTCTTGTCTCGTATCGTACTGATTTATCCAAACTATTAACGTGGATGGAACAGAATAATTATCGCCTCGACTTTATTAGTCTGTCGGGATTACAGGACTACCAAAGCTGGTTGGTTGACGCGGATTTTAAGCAGACTTCCCGTGCACGTATGTTGTCGGCAATTCGTCGTTTGTTCCAATACTTACATCGTGAGAAAGTCAGAGCGGATGATCCGAGTGCGTTGTTGATTAGCCCTAAGCTGCCACAACGTCTGCCAAAAGATTTGAGTGAAGAGCAAGTGGATGCTTTGCTCGATGCTCCCGACCCGAATGACCCGATTGAACTTCGCGATAAGGCGATGCTTGAGTTACTATATGCAACCGGTTTGCGTGTGACGGAGCTGGTTAGCCTAACGATGGAAAACATCAGCTTAAGACAGGGCGTGGTGCGTGTTATTGGTAAAGGCGGTAAAGAGCGCTTGGTGCCGATGGGCGAAAACGCTGTGGATTGGATTGAGAGTTTTATCGAACAAGGGCGTCCGCAACTGCTTGGTGAAAACAGCTCAGATGTGGTTTTTCCAAGTAAGCGAGCTAAGCAAATGACCCGTCAGACGTTCTGGTATCGTATTAAGCATTACGCAGTTGTCGCGGGAATTGACACAGAATTGCTGTCCCCGCACGTTTTAAGACACGCTTTTGCTACTCATTTACTGAACTATGGTGCCGATCTTAGGGTCGTACAGATGTTGCTTGGGCATAGTGACTTATCGACAACCCAAATTTATACTCACGTGGCGACCGAAAGGCTGAAGCAAATTCATACTCAGCATCACCCACGTGCTTAAATCCATTTATTTTTAAGGTGAACTTAATGAGCGTATTACGCCGTCTTCCTCTATTAGCGCTACCGCTGATGATCACTGCATGTAATGCATCAGAAGCGAAAGTAGAACAAACCACAACAGCTGCAGAGGTTGCTTCAGCTCAAGATATTGATACCGCAGCGCTAACCAAGCGTTTTGAAAAAATCGGCATCAAGGTCAATAAGATTGTTCCTTCGTATATTGATGGTCTTTTAGAGATTCAAACCAACAGTGGCATTATTTTCTCTTCTCCAGCGGGCGATCATTTTCTAGCAGGCACACTTTACTCTCTGGATGAAAACGGCAAATTCAGCGACGTATTGGCAGAGCGTCAAGCGCCAATCAATGCTGAGAAAGTAGCGGCATTGTCTGATACGGTTATCGAATATAAAGCAGATAACGAAAAATACGTTGTGACCGTGTTTACTGACATTACTTGCGGTTACTGTGTTCGTCTTCACAGCCAAATGCAAGGCTACAACGACTTAGGTATCACAGTACGTTACATGGCATACCCACGTCAGGGTGCTACGGGTCAAGTGGCCGATCAAATGGCGGCTATCTGGGCTTCTGACGATCCAAAAGCCGCAATGCACAATGCTAAGGTAGAGCGTAAGATGCCAGCTTCAAGTAAAGACCTTGAAGAGAATAAACAGATCATCGCTAAGCAGTACCAACTGGGTCGTGAGCTTGGCATCAATGGCACTCCTGCAATCGTATTGGCAAGTGGTGAGTTGGTGAGTGGTTACTTACCGCCAGCACAGCTGCTTCAGCGTCTAGAGCAGTAGTTTCGTCTTTAGCAGAGCTGTCACAGTCGTCATCAGTTAATATGGCGACTGTATGACTTATTTATATCCCACGTTTTTGATTTAAGGAGTGGCCTGATTGATATCAGGCCCATTTTTATATGATAGAGATTCAACGCCGTCCTGAGGTCGACATTTCCGTTTTACCTGCTCATTTACCAGATTTGTTAAAACGCATCTACGTGAGCCGCGGAGTTAACAGTGCAGACCAACTTGAGACTGCAGCGAAAGGTCTACACTCCTATCAAAAGCTAGGGGGTATTGATGCCGCTGTCGAATTGTTGTTTAAGGCGATTCAGCATCAAAAACGCATTATTGTTGTTGGCGACTTTGATGCCGATGGTGCAACTAGCTCTGCGTTGTCGGTACTTGCGCTGCGCATGCTAGGCAGTTCAAATGTTGATTACCTAGTTCCTAACCGTTTTGAAGATGGTTACGGTCTTAGCCCTGAAGTGGTAGAGCAAGCAATCGAGATTGGTGCGGAAGTGATCATGACGGTTGATAACGGTGTCTCTTCGATTGAAGGGGTGCGTTTTGCCAAAGAGAAAGGGCTAGAAGTTCTGGTCACTGATCATCACTTACCGGGCAGTGAATTGCCTATGGTTGATGCGATGGTGAACCCGAACCTAGAGAGCTGTGCATTTCCGTCTAAAGCCCTCGCTGGTGTTGGCGTGGCTTTCTATCTGATGATGGCACTGTGTGTTCACATGCGCAAACTGAATTGGTTTGCTGAACGTGGCATGACAGAACCTAAGCTAATGGAGCTGATTGACCTTGTAGCTCTAGGCACCGTTGCGGACGTGGTGCCACTTGATGAAAACAACCGAATCTTGGTGCACCAAGGCTTGCAACGTATTCGAGCGGGTAAAGCTCGTCCGGGTATTCAAGCCTTGATTGAGATTGCAAAACGAGATGCGAAACGTTTGGTCGCTTCGGATTTTGGTTTTGCACTGGGTCCTCGTATCAATGCCGCTGGCCGACTTGACGATATGTCATTTGGTGTTGAGCTACTGATGAGCAACAACATCCACGCTGCACGTCGCATGGCGAGTGAACTTGATGGTTTGAACCAGACTCGCAAAGAGATCGAAGAGGGCATGAAACAAGAAGCGATGGCTTTCTGTGAACGACTTGAGTTTGGTAAAGACGACTTGCCTTCCGGCTTGGCACTATTCCAACGTGATTGGCACCAAGGTGTGATTGGTATTTTGGCTTCGCGTATCAAAGACAAATACCATCGCCCTGTGATTGCGTTCGCCGATGGTGGAGAGGGGAGCATTAAAGGCTCGTGCCGCTCGATTCCGGGTTTGCACATGCGCGATGCGCTAGACCGTATCGACACTCAAAACCCTGGTTTGATTCTTAAGTTTGGTGGTCACGCAATGGCGGCTGGCTTAACGATCATGGAGAAGGACTTTGAACGCTTTAGCAAATTGTTCAACGATGTAGTGAAACAAGAACTCGGAGAAACGGCACTTAAGGGCATTATCTTGTCTGACGGAGAGTTGCTGCCTGAAGAGTTCTCTATGCACACCGCTGAAACGCTACGCGCGGGTGGTCCTTGGGGGCAAGCATTCCCAGAGCCTATCTTCGATGGCGAGTTTAAAGTGTTGCACCAAAAGCTGGTGGGTGAAAAACACCTTAAGCTAATGTTAGAGCCGCTTTACAAAGGCCACCCAACCAATGTGATGATTGATGGCATCGCTTTCAATGTTGATTTGCGCCGCTGGCCAGATGCCTCAGTGAAGACGGTACATCTTGCCTATAAGCTGGATATTAACGAGTTTCGTGGTAACCAGTCATTGCAGTTAATGGTTGACCACATCGAAGCAAAATAGCCTAACTTCAATAAGATTACGGCTTCATTCGCCTTATCAAAACAACAAGCTCGGATGTGAAATTCGGGCTTGTTTTCTTTCCTAAATCGCCCGCAATGGCACCAATTTCTGAGCTTAAAACTTTATATTGTTGTAAGTGACTGAATATTGGTTTGCCCTCTAAAAATTTCTGTATCTCCGTCACACTTTTGAGTACAATTCTCCGGTTAAATTCTACTCATAAATGATGAGCTAAAATGTTTGAAATCAATCCTATAAAAAACCGTCTGCAGGATGTGTCTGAGCGCACAAATATCCTGAGGGGGTACCTTTGACTATGACGCTAAGAAAGAGCGTCTAGAAGAAGTAAACGCAGAGTTAGAACAACCGGATGTATGGAACGAACCTGAGCGTGCTCAAGCGCTAGGTAAAGAGCGTTCTGCACTGGAAGCGGTAGTAGAAACGATTGACCAACTTGACCAAGGTGTTGAGGATGTTGATGGCCTACTAGAGCTAGCGGTTGAAGAAGAAGATCAAGAAACGTTCGACGAAATTGAACCAGAACTAGCGGAGCTTGAAGCTAAGTTAGGTAAACTTGAGTTCCGTCGTATGTTCTCTGGTGAGCATGACGCTTCAGATTGTTATATCGATCTACAGTCGGGTTCAGGTGGTACTGAAGCACAAGACTGGACTTCAATGATGCTGCGCATGTACTTGCGTTGGGCTGAAGCGAAGGGCTTCAAAACGGAAGTTATCGAGGTATCTGAAGGTGAAGTTGCTGGTTTGAAAGGTGCAACAGTACGTATCTCTGGTGAGTACGCGTACGGTTGGTTGCGTACAGAGACAGGTGTTCACCGTCTAGTTCGTAAATCACCATTTGATTCAAGTGGCCGTCGTCATACTTCATTTGCATCTGCGTTTATCTACCCAGAGATTGATGACAACATTACGATCGACATTAACCCTTCTGACTTACGTATTGACGTATACCGTGCTTCGGGCGCTGGTGGTCAGCACGTAAACACCACGGAATCGGCGGTACGTATTACTCACGTTCCTACCAACACCGTGGTTCAATGTCAGAATGACCGTTCGCAGCATAAGAACAAAGATCAAGCGATGAAGCAGCTACGTGCTAAGCTTTTTGAACTTGAGATTCAAAAACAAAATGCTGAAAAACAAGCGAATGAAGATACTAAATCAGACATCGGTTGGGGCAGCCAAATCCGCTCTTACGTTCTGGATGATTCACGTATCAAAGATTTACGCACCGGCATTGAAAACCGTAATACTCAAGCGGTTCTTGACGGTGACTTAGACAAATTTATTGAAGCTAGCCTGAAATCAGGTCTGTAAGCTTTTTACCGACTATATTTGCGAAAATATAGCTGTTCAAATTATACAAGCAGGGTACATCTCAATGACTGATGCTGTTCAAAACGAAAACGTACAAGAAGAAAACAAACTAATTGCTGAGCGCCGTAGCAAGCTGGATCACATCCGCCAAAGCTGCAAAGCAAATGGTCACCCAAATGATTTCCGCCGTGAGCACCTAGCTGGCGATCTTCAAGCGGAATTCGGTGAGAAGACTAAGGAAGAGCTAGAAGAGCTTAACCACATCGTTGCGATCGCTGGTCGTGTAATGGCGAAGCGTGGTCCATTCCTTGCGATTCAAGAAACTTCTGGTCGTATCCAAGCATACGCAGCGAAAGACGTACAAAAAGTACTGAAAGAGAAGTACCAAGGCCTAGATATCGGTGACATCATCGGTGTTAAAGGTGCACTTCACAAGTCAGGTAAAGGCGATCTTTACGTGAACATGGAAGAGTTTGAACTGCTGACTAAAGCTCTTCGTCCTCTACCAGAGAAGTTCCACGGTCTAACTGACCAAGAGATGCGTTACCGTCAGCGTTACGTTGACCTAATCGTGAACGAAGATTCTCGCAACGCATTCATCGTGCGTTCTAAGCTTGTTTCTTCAATCCGTAACTTCATGAGCTCAAAAGGCTACCTAGAAGTTGAAACGCCAATGATGCACGTGATCCCTGGTGGTGCGACTGCACGTCCATTCATCACTCACCACAACGCATTAGACATCGACATGTACCTACGTGTTGCTCCTGAGCTTTACCTTAAGCGTCTAGTTGTGGGTGGTTTTGATCGTGTATTCGAGATCAACCGTAACTTCCGTAACGAAGGTCTGTCTCCACGTCATAACCCAGAATTCACAATGATGGAATTCTACCAAGCGTACTCTGATTACAAAGACCTTATGGATCTAACTGAAGAGATGCTAAGCACAGCGGCTATGGACGTTCTTGGTTCTACTTCTATGCCTTACGGTGACGAAACCGTTGAGTTCGGTGGTAAGTACGCGCGTATGAGCATGTTCGATGCGATTAAGCACTACAACCCTGAGCATGCTGAGATTCAAGCACTAACAGAAGCAGACCTACAAGACCGTGAGAAGATGGTAGCAATCGCGAAATCTGTACACGTTGAAGTAGAAACGTTCTGGACATGTGGTCAGCTTCTTGAAGAGATCTTTGGTGAAACGGCTGAGCCTCAGCTAATTCAACCAACGTTCATCACAGGCTACCCAGCGGATATCTCTCCTCTAGCTCGTCGTAGCGATGACAACCCGTTCTTCACAGACCGTTTTGAGTTCTTCATCGGTGGTCGTGAAGTAGCGAACGGCTTCTCTGAGCTTAACGATGCACAAGACCAAGACGAGCGTTTCAAAGCGCAAGTTAACGCGAAAGACGCGGGTGATGATGAAGCAATGTACTACGATGCAGACTACATCACAGCACTAGAGCACGGCCTACCACCAACAGCGGGTCAAGGTATCGGTATAGACCGTCTAGCTATGCTATTTACAAACACGCACACAATCCGTGACGTGATCTTGTTCCCGGCAATGCGTCCACAAGCGTAACTCTCGCTTACGGGTCGTAACACCCAATAAAATTTAAAAGCCACCTTCGGGTGGCTTTTTCTGTTTTTAGAGCTCAAAACCTAGTCTGTACCGCACTCTTGATTCGAAAAATCACTATTTCTGACATAGTCTTACTATTGAGACATAAAATCTAAGATAGTCTCACTACTATACGTCTCTGCGCTGAATACGATCTCGTGGCATCTAGTCGAACGAAAAGCGATGAGTCGTATTAGTCTGATTTAAATAAAAATAGAATAAGGAAGAAGGATGGGAACTCAATTTAAGATGGATTCCTTACCAGGTTCTCTTATCGTCGTTGGTGGTGCGTACGAACCCTGGTTATCTGTATTAGAACAAGTGGGTTGGCAGTGTACCCAGTGTGCTGACTTGCGAAAAGCGGATGCCTTGATTGCTGATATTGGCCCATGTATTGGTATTGTCGATCTCAGCCATGATGAATTCAGTCTTAATGGTATTGCTAACCTTGTGAGTAACAATAAGCAAGTACGATGGCTCGCTTTTATCCGTGAATCGCAATTAAGCTCTGATACGATCTGCCAATTTATCGTTAACTTCTGTATCGACTTTTTCACGGCACCTATCCCTGATGCTCAGCTATTGAGTACGATTGGACATCAGCTGGGAATGCTCAAGTTAGAACAGAAAGTATGGCCAAATTACGGTATCAATAACAATATGGGCTTACTGGGTGACTCAGTGGCTGTGAAGCGCTTGAGAGATCAAGTAAAGCGTATTGGTCCAACCGATGTCAGCATCCTGATTTATGGAGAGAGCGGCTCAGGCAAAGAGACGATTGCACGCTCTATTCATCAAAACTCATCACGATCTAAAAAGCCATTTCTAACGGTGAACTGCCGTGCCTTGTCTGAAATGAGAATAGAAGCTGAGGTATTTGGAATATCAGCACAACCAACGTCTTCTCCTTGTATGCTGGAAGAGGCCGATGGTGGCACCATCTTGCTCAATGATGTTTTGGCGATGCCACGTAATCAACAGTTGAATCTGCTGCGTTTTCTACAAGAAGGCAAGATTGAGACCGCAGAAGGACCTAAGTCTGTTGATGTGAGAATTCTGGCTGCGAACTCCTCTGATATCGAGAAAGCACTGATAGAAGGGGACTTCAATGAAGAGCTTTATCACTATATCAATGTGCTGCGCATTCATGTTCCGAGTCTGAAAGAGCGTGTAAGCGATATCTCCGTACTAGCTGATCACTTCCTACGAGAGTATTCGAAAGAGTTTAATGCTCAGGCTAAGAGTTTTTCAGACGATGCCATTCGTTCGATGAATCGCTACCACTGGCCAGGCAATGTTCGCGAATTGATGAATCAGATAAAGCGTGTTGTGTTGATGTCGGATGCAGTGATCATCGAAGATCACCAACTCGATTTACCAAAACAGAATGATGAACGACGTAGCTTGAAGAGTATTCGTGAACGTTCAGAGCGCGATGCGTTGTTAATTGTTTTGGAATCATACGGTGGTCAGGTTTCGCTGGCAGCTAAAGAACTTGGTGTATCACGGGCAACCATGTACCGTTTGTTGAATAAACACAGCCTTATTTCTGAGGGAGTTGTGTAGAACTTTCTTCTAAGTCATTCAATCTGTTCGTGTAAATTTAAGAGCCACGCATCATGCGTGGCTTTTTTGTTGCTAGTCGTTGCGTTTATGTTCGAACAACTGAGAGATGAACTCTAAGTCGTTAAGAGAGATATGCTGTGATTTTATATAATCATAGTGAATATGTTATATGTAAATGAATATGCAACTGATATTTCAGGCGATTGCATTGTTTTAAAAATGTTAACCAATTAGCGGTTGAATAATATACTCACTTGGTTAGACTTTAACCGTGAAAGCAACGATTTAACAAAGAGTTGTCTGCTTTTACTTCCCCATTTCTTTTTGGATTTTTTAGTTAGCTTGGAGGCGCAAATGAAACATTTCGATTTTATACAGCACATTTGCGCGTCGTTTGATCCGTGTACTGACATGGTGACTGTTATGTCACACATCTCAGCCATGGCCGATCGAAACACCCAAGATAAACCTAACTAATAGATCCGTACCCTTATTTGGCTGCGGAAAAATAGCAGCTAAGTGAGAAGCCCTCATACTATCTAACACGCTATTTTTCCTCAGTTGACTCAACAACTGGAGAGTTATTATGCGTCACTCAGTATATTTAAAATTAGCAACAGTCCTTATCCGTGCCGATCTTCGTCGTGAAGAGCGGGAATGGCAGCGAAAAGTACGTCGTAGTTCACTAGACCTACCTTGGCACAACACTCATTTGCTAAGAGATATTGGCCTTGAAGCCGATGGTCGTCCAATTGGTTTCTCTGAGCCTGAAGTTGTCACCATTGAACGTCGCGTTCGTCATCTTCGTCGTGTTCTTAGCGCGCGAATACCGACGTAATCTTTCGGGGTTGATCGCACCTTTCAACCCCTTAAATCATTGACGGTGATAGTTAGGTGTCAAAAGTGAGCGCTTTTGAACTAGAACTGGACAAAAAAGAGAAGCATTGGCTTCTCTTTTTTGTTTTTTTAATCGATAAAAATCAACGTGCCCTAGTAAAGAAATAGAGTTCTACTAAGCTATAGAGAGCAAGGGAGGCCGGTTATGCAAAAGCATCAGTTAGACATGTGGCTACATGGAGAGCACAAAGACTCGTATCAAATCCCCAAAGTGTACGTTATTGGCTGTTCCGATATCTCGGAATATCTGCTGGCTGTGGAGTACAAACATAAGCTCGAGCCGGTAAAACAAGATGGTGAGCCACTTCACTTTGGATCTTTGGATCAAGTGAAAGAGGAGTTACTCCGGCTAGGGTTTGAAAAGGCCTATCTTCGCTTGCACAATGCTTATGACGAATTTGGCAGTGAGCCAAGTCAAAGCTACTGTGATATCGAATTAGCGTTGAAACCTCATTGATCAAAGAACGTAACTCACTGATATTGTTTCGTACTAATGTTTATTGGGCTATGCGTAATGCGTCGTAAGCAAGTTGTGAGTAAATTGAGTTCGCAAATAAAACCCACGAGGCTTGGTCTTGATGGGCTTGCCACTGGCTCCATAAGCTTCAGTTAACACACGACTGTTTGCGGCCTTTGGACGTAAGTGTAGGGCTTCTCCATGCCTTGCCGTGATCTGTTCAACGTTCCCTAAAACGATCAACTCCATCAACTCTTCCCAGTCTCTCTTTAGGAGTTCGTTCTCAGCTTCACTTGGTGTCCATAGTAGTGGTGATCCAACGTGACGTTCTGCCAGCGGGATTTCTCTTTCCCCTTCTACAGGGATCCACAACACTTTAGACAGTTTATTGCGAACATGGCTGGTTTCCCATGTCAGTCCTTGCACTCCCATTAATGGCGCCACACAAACAAAGGTGGTTTCAAGTGGCTTACCAGAATAGCCAATCGGAATACTCTTTAGCTCGATGCCTAGCTTCGCGAAATCCTGTTCTGGTTTACTGCCAGCAGGTGCTCCTAAGTGCCATTCTAACAGTTGCCCAACCCAGCCTTTGTCTCGCTTAAGATCGTTTGGCATGTCCATCTCTGCTTCATCAGCGAGCTCTTTGAAGGTCATCCCGGCAATCGCGTAAGCTCTGTCTAACAACTCTTGTTGTGTTTGTGGTTCTGGTTTCATAATAAAAGGCATGATCAAAAAAATGATTTTATCAGAAGTTATCACCAAATGACGACTGGTTAAGAAATGATCTCCTAGTCGAAGAAGGGATCAAACTTAGGGTTATCCACAGGACATAAAGGTAATTAATTGAAATATTAATTTAGTGGATAAATAAACAGGAGTTTTTGGTGGATAAAATGCTTGCCAAATGGGATGTAAAATGAATCTTTCACTTGGTAGTGTGGATAAACACCGGGGTGGTTGATCTTTGAACAGCTTGTGTTTTTAAAAGATCTTTTGTGTTTTGACTGTGCTTTGATTTCTTGTTTTTATTTTAAGATGTTGATTTTTAATGTATAAGTTTTTGTTTTTCTAGTGGTCAGTTTTTAGTGTTGATGAATCTATGGATTAAAAAAAACGATTGCGGCTAATTCTTCACATAGTTATTCACAGAAAAGGTGAATAAATGTGGTCTAGGTCTCACTATTGTGTGGGTAACTCGAATTTGAGCAAAACTTATCCATATTTACAGATAATATTCATAAATATAGCGCTTATCACGTCAGTAAGTTTGCTCCAATTGGGGATATGTGGAAAAATCAGTGTAATTAAAAATTTAGATAGAGGTTGGCCAGTGATAGATGGCGATGGTTACCGATTAAATGTTGGTATTGTAATCTGTAACAACCATGGTCAGGTCTTCTGGGCTAAACGATACGGGCAACATTCATGGCAATTCCCTCAAGGGGGAATCGATGAAGGTGAAACTCCGGAACAGGCAATGTACCGTGAGTTGTATGAAGAGGTTGGCCTTACTAAAAAGGATGTAAAGATCGTCGCGACAAGTCGTCATTGGTTACGCTACAAGCTACCCAAACGACTGGTTCGGTGGGATTCTAAACCTGTCTGTATTGGACAAAAACAGAAGTGGTTCCTTTTACGCTTAGATTGCGATGAATCGCGTATCAATATGCAGCGTGGGAGTACACCTGAGTTTGATGGTTGGCGTTGGGTGAGTTACTGGTACCCAGTTCGACAAGTAGTTTCTTTTAAGCGAGATGTTTACCGTCGAGCGATGAAAGAGTTCGCATCTTTAGCAATGCCGTTTAAAGAGCGAAAAACAAAAGGAAAACGCAAATTGCGTAGAGGTTAAGCATGCTCAGTCAACTAAGGGAAATAGTTGAACACGTATCAAGAGTTGAAGATGTATCGACGGCACTTGATATTCTAGTTAAAGAGACATGCAGTGCGATGCAGACGGAATGTTGCACCGTGTATTTAGCCAATAATGATATGCAGCGCCTTGAGTTGATGGCAACTCAAGGCCTGATCTTTGAAGGTAATAGTATTCACATTGGTTTCGACGAAGGCTTAGTTGGCCTCGTGAAACGAAGTGCTGAACCTATTAACCTTGCACAAGCGTCTGCTCACCCTGCTTATAAGTTTTTTCCAGAACTTGGAGAAAACATTTACCACTCTTTTCTTGGTACTCCTATTATCCATCGCAAGCAAGTGCTTGGCGTATTGGTTATTCAACAAAAAACACCTCGTTTATTCAGCGAGATGGAAGAGTCATTCCTCGTTACGCTCTCAGCTCAACTTGCGGTTATTGTCGCGCACGCTCAAACCCAAGGTCATTGGCTGTTGGAACAACAAAAGCTGCCAGGCATCAAAGGTATTGCTGCTTCATCTGGGGTAGCGATTGGTGATCTGTGGTGGGACAACACCCAACCTGAATTAACGGATGTGTATCCTGCTTCGACGCTCAATATCGAGCGCGAGCAAGAGTTATTGGCAGTGGCGGTTGAGAATGCCCTCAATGACTTCAAGCGCATGCGAAAGCGCTTAGACAGTGAAATCAATAAAGACGCATTGGCGATCTTTGACCTGTTTACGCACTTACTCAACGATCCTATGTTGCGTAAGGATCTAAAAAGCCAGATTCAGAAAGGCGATAAAGCGGACTGGGCACTAAGGCAGGTGGTTGAGAGCTATTCCAACCGCTTTGCTCGTATGTCGGATGTGTATCTGCGTGAAAGAGCACAGGATATCCGAGAGCTCGGTCAAAGGCTGTTGTACTTCCTTCACAACTCTGAGTATGAGCTACGTACCTTAGAGAAGCCGATTATTCTGGTAGTCCGTGAGTTAACGGCTTCTGTATTAGCGTCGATTCCAAAAGAGAAGCTGTTGGCAGTGATCTCTTTGGAAGGGGCGGCGAACTCGCACGCTGCTATTTTATCTCGCGCGCTTGGTATTCCTTCGGTGATGGGGGTTAGCATTAACCTCGAGCAAGCGAATGGTAAGCAAGCCATCGTCGATGGTTATAGTGGCGAGATCTTTATCGAGCCGACCAAGAACCTGCTCAAAGAGTATCGCGGGCTGATTCTTGAAGAGAGTGAGCTCTCCTCAATGGTCAATCGCGAGCTGTATTTACCTGCGAAAACCCAAGATGACCAACAGGTCGAAATCCTACTTAATGCAGGCTTGAGCGCTGATACCAATATTGCTATCAACCAAGGTGTTGATGGCGTTGGTTTGTACCGAACGGAAATCTCGTTCTTATTGCAACAACGTTTCCCATCAGAGGATGAACAGTTCAAGCAGTATCGTTCTGTGCTTTCAAGCTACCCAAATAAGCAGGTGGTGATGCGTACACTCGATATTGGTGGTGATAAGGCATTACCTTACTTCCCAATCGAAGAGGACAACCCCTTCCTTGGCTGGCGTGGTATCCGCTTTACGCTGGATCATCCTGATATCTTCATTATCCAACTGCGTGCCATGCTACGTGCGAGTTGTGAAAGCCATAACTTGAGCATTCTGCTACCGATGATTTCGGGCGCTCAGGAGTTGGATGACGCACTACAGTTGATTGAGCAAGCGTATGATGAAGTGCATGAACTTGATAACCGAGTGCGAATGCCTCGTATCGGTATCATGATTGAAGTGCCTTCGATGCTCTATCTGTTACCGCTGATTGCTGACAAGGTCGATTTTGTCTCTGTCGGTACCAATGACTTAACCCAATATTTATTGGCCGTTGATCGGAACAATTCTCGAGTCTCTGATGTCTATGAATCTATGCACCCGGCAGTGATCATGGCATTGAAACAGATTCATGATACTTGTAAGCAATATCAATTACCTGTGTGTATTTGTGGAGAGCTAGCCGGTGATCCAATGGGCGCATTGTTACTGCTTGGGTTGGGGTATCAGACGTTAAGTATGAACACCTCGAATGTGGCTAGAACCAAGTATTTGATTCGCCAATCTAACTTGAGCGAATTACAGGATTTGGCAAATAAGGCACTTTCAAAGCCGTATGGCAGTGACATCTATAGTATGATGCTGAACTATTTCGAAGAGCGTGAATTTACAGGCTTCATTCGAGCAGGTAAAAAATAGGAATTAACGTGTCATATGAACTGATAGGCTTGCTGGCAGGCCTTGGTGCTGTTGTTGGTGTTTTAGCTGGCTTGCTGGGTATTGGCGGTGGGTTGCTGGTGGTTCCGGCCTTACTGTTCTTGCTCCCTAAAGCGGGTATCCCTCAAGAGTTTGCAATGCAAATGGCATTAGCGACCTCGCTATCTACCATTATTGTTACGTCAGGATCGTCTGCGATTAACCACTTAAAGTTGGGTAACGTCGAGATATTTGTCGTTAAATGGTTAATGCCAGGGGTTGTGAGTGGCGGTTTTCTCGGTTCTTTTGTAGCTGACGTTATTCCTTCTCAATACTTGCCTAAAGTTTTTGGTGTGATTGTGTTAGTGCTAGCACTGCAGATGCTGTTGTCGATTCGCTCTAAGAGCCAAAAAGCGATGCCGGGCTCAGCGACAACCATGTTATGTGGTGGTGGCATTGGTTTGATTTCAAGCTTAGCGGGTATTGGTGGTGGGTCGTTGTCTGTACCTTTCCTTAACCATCATGGTGTGGAAATGCGCAAGGCGGTGGGCTCGTCTTCGGTGTGTGGTTTCGTTATCGCTATCTCTGGAATGCTAGGCTTTATTTGGCATGGCTCGTCTGTCGAGGGGCTGCCTGCGTTTAGCCTCGGCTATGTCTACCTGCCTGCCTTGGTTGCGATATCGTGCACATCAGTACTAACCACACGAGTGGGGGCGAAGCTGGCTACGCAATTACCAACACCAGTACTTAAGAAGTTCTTTGCGGTATTTTTAATGTTTATAGCAGCGACCATGCTGCTGTAGTGTCTTTCGTTAGCGATTGAGCTAACCGTTATTCAATTTAGATAGAGAGCCAAGTATGTCTCAGGGTTTTATTGAATTCCCAAATATCGATCCTGTTCTTATTGAACTAGGACCAATCTCAGTTCGTTGGTACGGCCTAATGTACCTTGTCGGTTTTATGTTTGCTCTTTGGCTAGCAAATCGCCGAGCTGATCAGCCGGGTAGCGGTTGGACTCGAGAGCAAGTATCAGACTTATTGTTCGCTGGCTTTCTAGGTGTGGTACTTGGTGGTCGTATTGGCTACGTGTTGTTCTACAACTTTGACCTTTTCTTAGCGGATCCACTGTATCTATTTAAAGTATGGACTGGCGGTATGTCTTTCCACGGTGGCTTGCTGGGTGTTATCACTGCAATGTTCTGGTATGCGAAAAAGAATGGTCGCACCTTCTTCGGCGTTGCAGACATGATTGCACCATTGGTTCCATTTGGTTTAGGTATGGGCCGTCTAGGTAACTTCATGAACAGTGAACTATGGGGCCGTGTTACGGATGTGCCATGGGCAATTGTATTCCCGAATGGCGGTCCACTTCCTCGTCACCCATCTCAGCTTTATGAAATGGCGCTTGAAGGGATTGTGCTGTTCTTCATCTTGAACTGGTTTATCAAAAAGCCGCGTCCTCTAGGCTCTGTATCAGGGTTATTCCTAGCAGGATATGGTACATTCCGCTTCTTAGTAGAATACGTACGTGAACCAGATGCTCATTTAGGCTTGTTCGGCGGGTTTATCTCTATGGGACAAATCCTATCACTGCCAATGGTTATCATCGGTGCGCTGATGATGGTTTGGGCATACAAGCGCGGTCACTACAAAGACGAATTACCACAACAAACGAAGTAAGGAATTGGTGTGAAACAGTATTTAGATCTCTGTCAGCGTATCGTTGATAACGGTACTTGGATTGAAAATGAACGCACGGGCAAGCGCTGCCTAACTGTGATCAATGCTGACCTTGAATATGATGTTGGTAACAACCAGTTCCCACTTGTCACTACACGTAAGAGCTTTTGGAAAGCGGCAGTTGCTGAACTGCTTGGCTACATTCGCGGTTACGACAACGCTGAAGATTTTCGTAAGCTAGGAACGAAAACTTGGGATGCGAATTCGAACCTGAATGAAGCGTGGCTGAATAACCCTTACCGCAAGGGTGAAGATGACATGGGCCGTGTTTATGGTGTTCAAGGCCGAGCATGGGCAAAGCCTGATGGTGGTCATATCGACCAGCTGAAGAAGATTGTTGATGACCTGACGAACGGTATCGATGACCGTGGTGAGATCTTAAACTTCTACAACCCAGGTGAGTTCCACATGGGATGTTTGCGTCCGTGTATGTACAGCCATCACTTCTCACTACTTGGTGACACGCTGTACCTAAACAGTACTCAGCGCTCTTGTGATGTACCACTAGGCCTGAACTTCAATATGGTTCAAGTGTACGTGTTCCTAGCTATCATGGCGCAAATCACGGGTAAAAAAGCGGGTGTGGCTTACCACAAGCTAGTTAACGCTCATATCTATGAAGATCAACTGGCGCCAATGCGTGATATTCAGCTAAAGCGTGAGCCTCTAGCTGGCCCTACATTCCACATCAACCCAGAGATTAAGTCTCTAGAGGATTTAGAAACTTGGGTAACAATGGATGACTTCTGGGTTGAAGGTTACGAGTGCCACGAAGCGATTAAGTATCCATTCTCGGTTTAATCGTATCCGTTTGTTTGATTGAAAGGCTGCCACTGTGCAGCCTTTTTTATTTGTGATACTTGGCTTGCTTACCATTTATAAAACCAATAATCTTGTGGGGTCTTTTCTTACCACAGAACTACTATGACTCGCTCGCATTGCTTTGTATTGCAACACGATTTTCCTATTGCTTTCTACCCTGATAAGAATCAATTGGTGATTGATGATGAGGCGATTCATCTAGAGCCTTTGCAAGCTAAATTGCTGAGTTATTTCATCGAAAATCGCGGGCAAGTGGTTAGCACTCAGCAGATAGCCGCGGATGTTTGGCAAAGAACTCAAGTGTCTGACAACTTGGTCAGACAGGTCATCAGCTTGCTGCGCAGTCAGCTTCAGGATAAATCACGTCCGTATCGGATTATTCAGACCATTCCTAAGCAAGGTTACCTGTTCGATGTTGAGGTGACTCAGTCGAGCGTCGAACCAACTCCCGTTGAGGGCGTCTCTCAACCTGAATCTACCCCTTTTGTTGCTAAGTCGAAAAAGAAAACCATCGCCCTGATTACAACCGCAGTATTCTCTGTTGGCTTAATAGCAACTTGGGCGTGGCAAACTGGTGTCCCAACCAGTGGCACTGCTGTTGTTTCTGCTCACCAAAGTGATGTGATTCCTGTTTATATCCATGACATAACCCTAGATTCTTCGAACGATTATGAGATGTCAGAAAGCGTCTATAACTATCTTTTCTATGGGCTGAACTCAGCTAAAAACCTATCGGGTTACCACTTTTCTCAGCTATCGAAACAGGGGAAGCAATCACTGGCTAATAATGGTGTCGAGCTCAAAGGTTGGCTTAAGCAAGAAAGTGGTGACTATGTGTTGAGCGTGCTTGTACAAAACAATCGCCAACCGAATCAAAGTCAGAAGGTGGAAAAGACCTTTAGCCAAGATAACTTCTTCGATGCCATTGGGGATGTGATTCTCGAGATCAAAGCCATTATTGCTCCTATGAGCTCAGAATACGGCGTAGCGAGTCATCGCGTGACCTCTATTGATAACTACGATGATTGGAGTGTTATCTCTGAGGGGATATCGTTGTTCTACCAAGGTAAAGGTGGTCAGCCATTTGAGGAAATAGCACTTCAGTTGGATACGATTCAACAACAAGGGCGAGATAATTATCTGGTTAATGCCTTGCTGTCGTATTCGGAATCTTTGGCCTATTTGCAAAGGCATGAGCAAGAAGATCGCGAACATGCGCTACAACTGGCAAAGCAAGCCTTCGAGATGAACCCGCGTTGTGATATCGCGAATCTAACTCTGGGTCTTGCACTGTTAATCAACCAACATGCCAACCAAGCTTTCCCTTACCTTTTTTATGCGGCCGAAAGCACACCGAGCCCAATCAGTTTTTATCTACTAAGTGTCGCTGACAAGCTGTCGGACAACCCCAAAGGTTCGCAATACAACTATCAACGCTACACCGAAGTGAAAAAAGAGCATAACGGTCAACTGTTTGATCTTATTGAATCTTTATAAAAAACAAACCTTTTCTAAATGCCTAAACTCCCACTTATGTGAAGGTGTGAGGGAGCGCTGGTGGTATGGGAGTTAGGTTGCTTTTCCCAGTCCTAATGGGCTTCTTAACATGTTTGTTTATTGTTTGTAGTCAGCCTTGATTGCCTTGCATCAAGTGTAAACACGCCGACTTCCACATACTGGTCCTCAAATCATTCATTATTTTGGGTACACACATGTTGAAGAAATTTGCTTTTCAGATCATACCGATTCAGATCTTTTTATTCGTCTTTTGGTTCAAAAATGGCTTTATCGATAAAGTGATGGGCGTGTTACTTGGCTTTGTTACACCTGATACCGCTTATGCAGGTGATACCTGGGCTGGGTGGAAAGGTTATATTGTTGGCACTTGGGATAAGAGCCAAGTCGGTCATGTTTTACTTAGCCCAACGTTCGACTTTATGTTTCCGATTCTAATTGCGTTGCAATGCGTTCCATTTTTACTGGTTATTCGCTCGGTATTTGGTGGTGAGTTCATGGTTGGTAAAGAACGTCCGTGGTTACTTTATGCTGCTTTCTCTTCCCTGTTTGTGACTGCTTGTATGGCGTTTACTCAAACCATCACTGGCGCGAGTGACGGACAGTATTTATGGCAATTTATCGGCTTTGGCATGGTTGCGATCATGTACCTGCGCAATGAGCAGGGTAAGTAAGCGTTTTTTAGATGCGAGTAAACGGGATGCGAAGATCAAAAGCGTCCGTCATTCCCTAGACTGACGAAGGAAGTAGTAGGGAATCTCTGGATGTTATGTGTTAGGCAGATATCCTATCACGCCCGTACCTCGCAGTAGGGAATGGCGGATTTTTTTAGATGCGAGTAAACGAGATGCGAGATACGAAGCTCAAATCCCTCGTCATTCCCTAGACCGACGAAGGAGGGAGTAGGGAATCTCTTGATGCAATCCGGTTGATTGCTTACCACAATTGTTTCTGTATCTGCTTTTAGCTCTTCGTTACTCGTTTACTCGAATCCCGCATCTTTTTTTGTTTCCCGCATCTGTTCCTAAAAAGAAAAAGCCCGCAACCTAGGTTGCGGGCTTTGCTATAAGCGATGTGTATTTTGCTATTAAGCAGTCAGAGACAAGATTGTGCCTGGCAGTACAAGGAATACCGCAACAAGGTAACCGGCAACAACAGCTTTGTTCTTCACAGCCATGTCTGAAATCATGTCTGCTGCTTTAACTGGTAGCTCACGTAGGAACGGGATACCGAAGATGAATACCGTTGCCATGATGTTGAACACCAAGTGTACTAGAGCAATCTGTAGTGCGAATACTGCGAACTCACCAGATACTGCTGTTGCTGCTAGCAGAGCGGTAATACATGTACCGATGTTTGCGCCTAGAGTGAATGGGTAAACATCACGTACTTTAAGAACACCTGAGCCTACTAGTGGAACCATCAAGCTTGTCGTCGTTGAAGAAGACTGAACAAGGATAGTAACGATAGAGCCAGAAGCGATACCGTGGATTGGACCACGACCGATTGCGTTCTTCAGAATCTCACGAGCACGACCAACCATTAGGCTCTTCATCAGCTTACCCATAACTGTGATAGCTACGAAGATAGTTGCGATACCTAGAGCGATAAGCATGATGCCGCCAACCGTGTCGCCAAATGTTGATAGAGGCTCTTTAATTGCGCTCACTACTGGTTTAGTGATTGGTTTGATGAAGTTAAGACCCTTCATGCTCATATCACCTGTTGCTAGCATCGGAGATACCAACCAGTGAGAAATCTTCTCTAGAATACCAAACGCCATCTCTAGCGGTAGGAAGATAGCTACAGCCAATAGGTTAAAGAAGTCGTGAATCGTCGCACTTGCGAATGCGCGTTTGAACTCTTCTTTACAACGAACGTGACCAAGGCTAACTAGCGTATTGGTTACCGTAGTACCAATGTTTGCACCCATGATCATAGGGATGGCTAGCTCAACAGGTAAACCACCTGCCACAAGGCCAACGATAATTGAAGTAACTGTACTTGATGATTGAATAAGTGCGGTTGCAACTAAACCAATCATTAAGCCTGCAACTGGGTGTGAAGCAAATTCAAAAAGAACTTTTGCTTGTTCGCCTGTTGCCCATTTGAAGCCTGTACCAACCATTGAAACTGAAAGTAATAGTAGGTAAAGCATGAATGCCAAGTTAGCCCAGCGTAGCCAACGAGTTGTGCTCGAAATAGGCGCTGCTGCAGTAGTAGCTTGGTTCATAATGTTTTCTCCATAGGACCGTTTAAGTCTGTGTTTGGTCTGTTTGTTTAATCTGAGCGTGATGTTAGAGGTGAAATATTTCAGTAATATTACATTTTGATTGAGGCGAGACTTTTTTGTGATGATTTACTGTTTAAATATTCTGACAGTAAATGTGGTTATTTTAAGTTGTTGTTTTTGAATGTTTTTCTTGCTGGTTTTGATGGGTGATATAGATCTTAAAAGTTAGAAAAAAATTGAGAAAATTCGTCCTAATATTACATTATGAAATCAAACACTTCGAAAAAATTAGTGGTTAAATGGTTTTGTGATTGGTTTTTCCGAGTTTGTTGAGCGGAGGTGTCATATTTGATATAAAAAGGAATCGACTCTCTTATTTACGGCACACCTATGTCGCACCTCAACTATAACCATCTTTATTACTTCTGGATGGTCTGCAAGCAAGGCTCTGTGACTAAAGCAGCAGAAGCTCTATTTCTTACACCTCAAACGGTCACTGGCCAGATAAAAGCATTAGAAGAGCGAATGGACGGCAAGCTGACCAAGCGCAATGGTCGCAGTGTTGAACCAACAGAGCTTGGGCAGTTGGTTTTCAAATACGCGGATCGTATGTTTGGTCTGAGCTACGAAATGCTGGATATCGTGAACTACAGTCAGCACTCAAACATCTTGTTTGATGTCGGTGTGGCAGACGCACTTTCGAAACGGCTGGTTAGTAAGATCTTGATGTCGACGATTCCAGAAGATAACAGTATCCACCTTCGCTGTTTTGAATCGACTCACGAAATGCTGCTTGAACAGCTCTCTCAACATAAGCTCGATATGATCTTGTCTGACTGCCCAGTGGACTCTAGCCAAAGCCCAGGCTTATTTAGCAAGAAGTTGGGGGAGAGTGGTATGAGCTTTTTCAGCTCCGGTGAAGTGAAAGGGGTTAATTTCCCAGCCGTATTAGAGCAAAGAAAGCTGTTGATCCCGGGAAGTCGAACCTCAATGGGGCGCAAGATACTGCAATGGTTTGACCGCCAAGGTCTTAAACCAGATATTTTGGGCGAGTTTGATGACGCAGCATTGATGAAAGCGTTCGCTCGTTACCACCATGACGCTATTTTCTTAGCCCCAACCTTGTACATGTCAGAAGTGGAACAAGACACTTCCTTGCAATTATTGGGCGGCATTGAAGAGTTAAAAGAAGAGTACTATGTCATTTTTGCTGAGAGGATGATCCAGCATCCAGCCGTAAAAAATGTATGTGACGCAGATTTTAGCAAATTGTTCGAATGAGGTAGTTTGTTAATGAATTGATATCGACTATGATAACCCCGCAATATGCCGTAAATACTGATAGCCCGTAGTTGGCGTAAAGGTTGTAGGGAGCCAAACTATGAACTTAAAAGAGATGGAGAAGAATTCAGCACAAGCTGTGATTCTACTCAAAGCCATGGCCAACGAACGTCGCTTACAGATTTTGTGCCTTTTACATGGTACTGAGCTGTCGGTTGGGGAGTTGTGTGGCAAGTTGGAACTGAGTCAATCGGCTTTATCTCAACACCTTGCTTGGTTGAGAAGAGATGGCTTGGTCGATACTCGTAAAGAAGCTCAAACCGTGTATTACACATTGAGCAGTGAAGAAGTAAAAGCAATGATTAATCTACTGCATGGTCTATATTGCAAGTAGTTTATTGTTGGTAAGAAAAGTGGTTTCTTATCAGGAATAAGGTCGACACAAGGAAGTGTCAGTATTTCGCGTCGAACGTTAAAAGCTGTCTGTTCACCCTCTATTTTAGCTACTTATCTACTTTCTACCTATTTAGCCATTACCTATCTATTTGACTCTTCTCTGTTTTATTCCCTGTCGATATCTGAGTCTGTTGGTTATTTTTAACTACTGTCGGTCAGTCGTTTAATTGTGTTACTCAAAATTCAGATATAAAAAAACCGGCCTAAGCCGGTTTTTTTCGTTTTGCGTTGTAATCAAATTTCTATTAAAGAGCTTTGATTGCAGCAGCGAAACGAGACTTATGACGTGCAGCTTTATTCTTATGAATAAGGCCTTTAGTCGCCATACGGTCAAGAAGTGGTGTAACTTCTACAAGAGCAGCAGTTGCAGCTTCTTTATCACCAGCTGCGATAGCTGCGATAGTCTTTTTCATGTAAGTGCGCATCATAGAACGACGGCTAGCGTTGTGCTGGCGACGTTTCTCAGCTTGGATAGCGCGCTTCTTAGCAGATTTACTGTTTGCCAAGGGTCTAACTCCCAAAAACTTAGTTCGGTGACAATTTAAGGGCGAGGACTATCCCTCATTAGCGCTTAATTGTCAAATGATTTGTGCAAAAACCAATCGTAGCCAAACAAACTTTGGAATGGAAAGGTCATCGCGGTTAAGATGGCGGGGATTCTAACAGCATTTTTAGACCAATGCTAATAAATATGCTTCTTAGGACAGGATAGTATTTATCCTCCCTTGAAAGTAATCAACCAGTGTCAGAGGTTTCTGTGAGTAAACGACTATTAAAGTCAGGCCTGATTGTCAGTGCAATGACTTTTGTTTCCCGTGTATTGGGGCTAGTACGTGATGTAGTAGTAGCAAATTTGATGGGAGCAGGAGCGAGTGCCGACGTATTTTTCTTCGCTAATAAAATCCCGAACTTCTTACGTCGACTGTTTGCAGAAGGTGCGTTTTCTCAAGCGTTTGTCCCAGTATTAACGGAATATCACGCGGCTGGTGATAAAGAGAAAACCCGAGACTTAATCGCTAAGGTGTCAGGTACGCTCGGGGTGTTAGTCTCTATTGTTACCGTTATCGGTGTTCTGGGCTCTGGTGCCATCACAGCGCTGTTTGGTGCGGGTTGGTTTATCGACTGGTTAAATGATGGGCCAGCGGCTCCTAAGTTCGAGCTCGCGAGCTTTATGCTCAAGATTACCTTCCCTTATTTATGGTTCATCACTTTTGTTGCGTTATCTGGTGCCATTCTCAATACGCTGGGTAAGTTTGCGGTCTCCTCTTTTACCCCTGTGTTTTTGAATGTCATGATCATCGGTGCAGCGTGGTTTATCTCTCCGAATTTAGAACAGCCAGAAATCGGCTTGGCGATCGGTGTGTTTCTTGGTGGCTTAGTTCAGTTCCTTTTCCAGATGCCTTTCCTTATTAAAGCAGGTGTGTTGGTTAAGCCGAAGTGGGGCTGGAGAGATCCGGGCGTCGTTAAGATTCGCACATTAATGATCCCAGCTCTGTTTGGTGTGTCAGTCAGCCAAATTAACCTACTGTTTGATACCTTTATTGCCAGTTTCCTAGCGACAGGCTCTATTAGTTGGTTGTACTACTCAGATCGATTGCTTGAGTTCCCACTGGGCCTATTCGGTATTGCAATTGCGACTGTGATTCTTCCTGCGTTATCTCGTAAGCACGTTGATGCTCAAGGGGAGGGCTTTGCACACACTATGGACTGGGGCGTGCGTATGGTGCTACTGCTTGGCATTCCTGCCATGCTGGGGCTTATTGTTTTAGCGAAACCAATGCTGATGGTGCTATTCATGCGTGGTGAGTTCTCTCCACACGACGTGCAACAAGCATCAATGTCTTTAGTAGCGTACGCCTCTGGCTTGCTTAACTTCATGCTGATTAAAGTGTTAGCTCCGGGTTATTACTCTCGTCAAGATACGAAAACCCCAGTGAAGTACGGCATTATCGCGATGGTCACGAACATGGTATTTAACGCTATCTTTGCTTATTTCTATGGCTATATAGGTTTGGCAATTGCAACCGCTCTGTCAGCCTTTGTAAATATGGCCTTGTTATATCGCGGTTTACACCTTGCTGGTGTCTATAAGCTGACAAAGACCACTTTGCTGTTCTGCGCGAAGTTAATTGTCTCTGGCGGCGTGATGGTCGCGGCAATTCTGTGGCAGTTAGATAATATGCAACAATGGCTTGAATGGAGCTTTAGTCAGAGAGCGCTGATGCTAACAGGCTTGATTGGACTTGGTGGCTTTGTTTATATTGTTTCGGTACTGGTTTTAGGTATCCGAGTAAAACATTTAAAAGCAGCGACAGATTAATACTGATTAGTATATAATCCGTCGGTTTCACACAATGAATGATGCAAATAACAGGTTTTAGCTGATCATAATGGAACTGATCCGAGGTATACACAATATTAAAGCGCAGCATCACGGCTGTGTATTGACCATAGGTAACTTCGATGGTGTTCATCTAGGACATCAAGAGGTTCTTAGCCAGGTTTCTGAACAAGCGGCAGCATTAGGTTTACCTTCTGTTGTTATGACGTTTGAACCGCAGCCTATGGAGCTGTTTGCCCGAGATAGAGCGCCAGCACGTTTGACTCGCTTACGCGATAAGTACGTACAACTGAGCAAGCTAGATATCAGTCGTTTATTGTGTGTCAATTTTAATCAGTACTTTGCAAGTTTATCGGCGGAAGCATTCATTAAAGATCTTTTGGTTGATAAGCTTGGCGTGAAGTTTTTGGTGGTTGGTGATGACTTTTGTTTTGGCAAAGGCCGCACTGGCAATTTCGCTATGCTTAAAGAAGCGGGTGAAAAGTATGGCTTTGAGGTGGTAAGCACCCAAAGTTATTGCTTAAACCAATTACGAGTCAGCAGTACTGAGATACGAAATGCATTAGCGGTCGATGACTTGGCTGCAAGTGCTACCATGTTAGGACGTGATTACAGCATTAGTGGCCGTGTGTCCCATGGTCGAAAACTGGGGAGAACCATAGGTTTCCCTACCGCTAACATTCCATTAAAGCGTTGTGTATCTCCTGTGTCGGGAGTGTACGTTGTCGAAGCATTGGATATCGATGGGGTTCCTGTCGGTGGCGTTGCTAATATTGGACAACGACCAACGGTGAATGGTGTAAGGCAGCAATTAGAAGTGCACTTTTTTGACTTTAAAGCCAATTTGTATGGTAAACAGTTAGAAGTACGACTTTTGCACAAACTGCGCGACGAGATAAAATTTGAATCGTTCGACGCATTAAAGAATCAAATAGAATTGGATGCTGAAGCCGCAAGGGTGTGGCTGCTTCAGCTAAAGAATTAATCGGATGATTCCACCGATTAACATAATGTCTAACTTCGCCCAATATAACGGAATTAAGAATCGATGAGTGATTATAAAGATACCCTGAACTTACCAGAAACAGGGTTCCCAATGCGCGGCAATCTGGCAAATCGTGAGCCAGAAATGCTTAAGCGTTGGTACAAAGAAGATCTTTACGGCGAAATCCGTAAGGCAAAGAAAGGTAAAAAATCTTTCGTACTGCATGATGGCCCTCCATACGCGAACGGCGACATTCACATTGGCCACGCGCTGAATAAGATTCTTAAAGACATTATTATTAAATCTAAGACCCTTTCTGGTTTTGATGCACCGTACATCCCTGGTTGGGACTGTCACGGTCTTCCAATCGAATTAATGGTTGAGAAGAAGAAAGGTAAGCCAGGTCAGAAGATTTCGGCTGCTGAATTCCGCGAAGAGTGTCGTAAGTACGCTGCGGGCCAGGTTGAAGGTCAAAAAGAGAGCTTCAAACGTCTTGGTATCATGGGCGAGTGGGACAAACCATACCGCACTATGGATTTCGGCACAGAAGCGAACATCATTCGTTCTCTAGGCAAAATCGCAGACAAAGGCCACTTACTGAAAGGTTTCAAACCTGTTCACTGGTGTACTGACTGTGGTTCTGCTCTGGCTGAAGCTGAAGTTGAATACAAAGATAAAGTATCTCCATCTATCGATGTGAAATTTACTGCAGCTGACGAAGCGGCGCTTCTAGAGAAATTCTCTCTAGCTGACGGCCACGCTGGTCAGGGCGAAATCTCTATCGTTATCTGGACAACAACACCATGGACTCTGCCTGCTAACCGAGCGGTATGTCTACGTGATGATCTTGAATACGTGCTTATCCAAGTAGAAGCGAATGGCGACCAGCCAGCTCAACGTATCGTTGTTGCTTCTGAACTAGCAAAAGACGTAATGGATCGTGCAGGCATCGAGCATTTCCATAACCTAGGCTTTGCAACTGGTGCTGATCTTGAGCTTTCTCAGTTCAACCACCCGTTCTACGACTTCACAGTTCCTGCGATCCTTGGTGATCACGTTACGACTGATTCTGGTACTGGTGTGGTTCACACTGCTCCTGGTCACGGTCAAGAGGATTTCGTGGTTGGTAAGAAGTACAACCTAGAAATCGCTAACCCAGTAGGCTCTAACGGCGTTTACCTGCCTGATACTGAGCTATTTGCTGGTCAGCATGTATTCAAAGCGAACGACTCTGTTTTAGAAGTTCTAAAAGAGAAAGGTGCACTTCTGCATCACCACGCTTACGAGCACAGCTACCCACACTGTTGGAGACACAAAACTCCAATCATCTTCCGTGCAACACCACAGTGGTTCATCTCTATGGATCAAGCTGGCCTACGTGCAAAAGCACTAGAGTCAACGAAGAATGTTGAGTGGATGCCTGAGTGGGGTCAAAGCCGTATCGAAGGTATGATCGAAGGTCGTCCTGAGTGGTGTATCTCTCGTCAACGTACTTGGGGTGTGCCAATTGCTCTGTTCGTTCATAAAGAAACGTCAGAACTTCACCCAGATAGCTCTGAGCTAATCGAAAAAGTAGCGAAGCTAGTTGAAGAGAAAGGTATTCAAGCTTGGTGGGATGTAGACGCAGCTGACCTAATGGGCGCTGAAGACGCAGACAAGTACGAAAAAGTGCTAGATACGCTAGACGTATGGTTCGATTCAGGCGTTACACACTTCTCTGTTGTTGATTCTCGTGAAGAGTACAACGGCAACAGTGCTGATCTTTACCTTGAAGGTTCTGACCAACACCGTGGTTGGTTCCAGTCTTCTCTAATTTCATCTATCGCGATGAAAGACGAAGCACCATACAAGCAAGTGCTAACACACGGCTTCGTAGTAGATGGTAACGGCCGTAAGATGTCTAAATCTATCGGTAACGTTGTTGCTCCTAAAGATGTAACCAACAAACTAGGCGCAGACATTCTACGTCTATGGGTTGCTTCTACGGACTACACGGGTGAAGTAGCGGTTTCTGATGAAATCCTTAAGCGTTCTGCTGATGCTTACCGTCGTATTCGTAACACTGCTCGTTTCTTCCTAGCGAACCTAAGCGGTTTCAACCCTGAAACTGACCTAGTGCCTGCTGAAGAGATGGTTGCACTTGATCGCTGGGCTGTTGGCCGTGCTCAAGCTGCACAAGAAGAGATCGTAAAAGCATACGGTGAGTACAACACTCATGGTGTAACTCAGCGTCTAATGCAGTTCTGTTCTATCGAAATGGGTTCTTTCTACCTAGACGTAATCAAAGACCGTCAGTACACAGCAAAACAGGGCAGCCATGCTCAACGTAGCTGTCAGACTGCGCTTTACTACATCGTAGAAGCTCTAGTTCGTTGGATGGCACCTATCATGTCGTTCACTGCAGATGAAATCTGGAACGAGATGCCTGGTCAACGTGACAAATTCGTGTTTACTGGCGAATGGTTCGAAGGCCTATTCGGTCTTGCTGAAGGCGAAGAGCTAAGCAACGAATTCTGGGCTGAAATCCAAACGGTTCGTGGCGCTGTGAACAAGCTTCTTGAAGACGCTCGTAAAGAGAAAACAATCGGTGGTGCACTGCAAGCTGAAGTGACTCTATACGCTGATGACGCACTAGCGGCTAAGATCAACAAGCTAGAAGATGAGCTACGTTTCGTACTTATCACTTCTGCTGCGGTTGTTAAGCCACTGAGCGAGAAATCTGATGCGGCTCAAGCGACAGACGTTGAAGGTCTATTCGTTGAAGTTGCAGCAACAGAAGCTGAGAAGTGTGACCGTTGTTGGCACCACACACCAGACGTAGGCACAATTGAAGGACACGAGAAGATCTGTGGCCGTTGTGTATCAAACGTTGATGGTGAAGGCGAAGTGCGTAAGTTCGCATAACGACTCAGAGAAAGACTGAACTTTTTGTAAAAATCATAGCCCCAGTATCAACTGGGGTTATTTTTAGTTATAGGAAATGTGTTTAACCAAGCTGATTCTTCATGGCGACTCAAACCGAGTGTGCGAATGAGGAATCGCTTCGTAAATACTAGGAATAGAAATGAGTGAAGTTTCGTTAAAACAATCTGGTGTACGTTGGTTATGGTTAGCTCTGCTGGTTTTTCTTGCAGACATCGGCATCAAACTCTTTGTCATGGACAACATGGGTTATGGCTGGGCAAACCGTATTGAAGTGTTGCCGTTCTTTAACTTTTTGTACGTTCATAACTACGGTGCTGCATTCAGCTTCTTGAGTGATCAAAGTGGTTGGCAGCGTTGGTTATTTACAGGTATTGCTTTTGCTGTAACGGGCATGCTGACGTACTGGATGAGCAAGCTACCAGCGACAGAAAAGTGGAACAACATCGCTTATGCCATCATCATTGGTGGTGCGGTAGGTAATGTATTTGACCGTGTCGTACATGGCTTTGTTGTCGATTACTTAGATTTCTACTGGGGCACTTACCACTGGCCAGCATTCAACTTAGCCGATATGGGTATTTGTATTGGTGCCGCGATGATCATCCTAGATGGTTTCCGTAAGAAAGATGACAGCAAATAGCTTTTCAATAGATGCTCTAAAGTCAGTCTATGACTCACAGAATAGAATAGCCCTAAGCGCTGTCGGTTGATTCCGGTGGCGCTTTTTTTTATGCTTCAGTCAACAAGGAAGCAAAGAAAAATGCATCCTCAAATAATAAAGAAGTCTAAGGAAAGTAACGTGGCAGCAATTAAAAATGATTCAGCAGTAACCCTACATTTTACGATTAAGATGAAGGATGGTTCAGTTGCCGATAGCACCGAAAATATGGGCAAACCGGCGAAGTTCGTGATGGGCGATGGTAGCCTAAGCGAGAACTTTGAAGCGTGCTTACTTGGGCTTGAAGCCGGTACTGAAAAGTCTATTGACCTGAAAGCGGAAGATGCATTTGGTATGCCGAATCCAGATCATGTCCACCACATGGACCGTGCTAAATTTGTTGGTGACTCTGAGGTTGAAGTGGGCACTATCATGGCATTTTCTGGCCCTGACGGTATGGAAATCCCAGGTATTATCACTGAGATCGCTGGCGATTCTGTGACGGTTGATTTTAATCATCCACTTGCAGGCCAAGATGTTACGTTTGACGTCAATATCTTAGCTGTAGAATAATTCTCTGAACCTTAGAATAGCACCGTCTTACAGCGCTGTGATGTTACCCAGCGCTTCACTGTCTAGGCGCTTCACTGTAGAATGCGAGCCTCGCCGACGGCGAACTCTATAGAAACAACCTTAGTACCGCGGTAAATGATGAGCAATGAAATGAAAATAATGTTAGCTAACCCTCGTGGCTTTTGTGCCGGTGTTGATCGTGCGATCAGCATTGTCGAGCGCGCACTCGAAATGTACCAGCCACCGATCTACGTTCGTCATGAAGTGGTACACAACCGCTTTGTTGTTGAGGGGCTAAAACAACGCGGTGCTATTTTTGTCGAAGAACTTAGCGAAGTGCCAGACGATAACATCGTGATCTTCTCTGCTCACGGCGTGTCTCAAGCGGTTCGTAAAGAAGCGAAAGAGCGTGAGCTAACGGTATTTGATGCAACGTGTCCTTTAGTAACTAAAGTACATATGGAAGTGGCTCGTGCGAGCCGAAAACATATGGAAGTAGTACTGATTGGTCACGCAGGTCACCCTGAAGTTGAAGGTACTATGGGTCAATACGCGAGCCAAACGGGTGGTATGTACTTGGTTGAGAAGCCAGAAGACGTGCAAAACCTAGTGGTGAACGATCCAACTAACCTGCACTACGTGAGTCAAACGACGCTATCTGTTGATGAAACCGCTGATGTAATCGAAGAGCTACGTCGTGTATTCCCTGAGATTCAAGGCCCTCGTAAAGACGACATCTGTTATGCGACTCAAAACCGTCAAGACGCTGTTCGTGAGATGGCAAACGACGTTGACGTTGTGATTGTCGTGGGTTCTAAGAACTCATCGAACTCAACACGTTTGAAAGAGCTGGCTGAGAAACTAGGCACACCTGGTTACTTAACGGATTGCCCTGAAGACATTCAAACAGAATGGGTTGAAGGTAAGAAGAAAATCGGTGTAACAGCTGGTGCATCTGCTCCTGAAGAGCTAGTAAATCAAATCCTAGATCGAATTCGCGAGCTTGGTGCTACTGACGTTGAAGAGATTCAAGGTCGTGAAGAGAATATGTTCTTCGAAGTACCAAAAGAGCTACAGATTAAACAAGTCGATTAATCTCTATCGATTTGTGACATTAACGATTCGTCATACCGTCGATTCGCAAGCAGTAAAAAGCCAACGTTGATACGTTGGCTTTTTTGATCGTGCGCTTTGATAAGCTATTGGATACCGAGTTGTTCTTTTAGTGTCTTGAGATAGCGACGACTCACAGGCACTTCAAAGCCGGTAAGCGTGACGATCTCCGCTAATCCATTCTCTAGCAATTTGATCTCTTGGATCGATTTTATGTTGATCAAGTATTGTCGGTGACAGCGGATCAAATCGGTTTTCTCTTCCAAGATCTTTAGCGTCAGCTGTGAAGTGGCCGTTTGCGATGAACAGCGAACATGCACGCCGCTGATATCAGAATAGGCACACTCGACACTTTGGCTCGCCATGATCACAATACGGTTGTGACCAATACACGGAATCTGTTCTAAGCGTGAAGGAGCAATTGAAGTGACATCTTGCTCTGGTGCTTTTTGGTTTTGCTTGACGACTTTATTCAGTCGAGAAACACTTTTATTGAGTCGGCAGGGCTCAACAGGCTTAAGCAGGTAATCAAAGGCGTTGTCTTCAAAGGCTTGAATCGCATATTGATCGTAAGCGGTCACAAACACTACGTAAGGCATTGTCTCTGGGTCAAGCATACTCAACAGCTCAATACCTGTAACTTGAGGCATCTGAATATCCAGATACACCACGTCGGGTTTAAGAAGGTTGATCTGCTTAAGTCCTTCGATCGCGTTGCTTGCTTGACCGATGACTTCCACTTCTCCCGTTTCAGTCAGTAACTCAATCAGCTCTTCGCGAGCAAAAAGCTCATCATCGATAACGAGTGCTTTTAACATCCTGCAATCTTCATTTTTGTTCTGTCCCTGCTTATTCCGCTTATCTTTTTTATGCCTGCTTCTAAATGTCGCTAATGAGAAGCGATTACCTACGAAACACCATTATTTTAGTATAGGTATGATAAAGCTCATTCGAGTAAATTGCTGTGGTTGAGATTCTATTTTTAGTGCTGAGTCTTGTCCAAAGAAATTAGTGAGTCGTTTATCAACAATTTCCATCCCTAATCCTACATGATCTTGAGATGGTTTCTGGTAGGTACCAGCATTGTCTTCGACGATCAGTCTAAATCCACCTTGGAAAGCTTCGCTATAGATCTTCACTTTGCCGCCTTCCAGCATATTTGAAATCCCATGTTTAATGGCATTTTCAACCAGAGGTTGCAGGGTAAAGCTTGGCAATTGTGATTCAAACAATTGTGGGTCTATATCCCATTCAATTTCTAAGCGGTCAGTAAAGCGCGCCTTTTCGATCGTCAGGTACGCATTAACGTGCGCGAGCTCGTCTTTAAGCTTAACGGTATTAATATTCTGTTTGAGGTTGCTTCTGAAGAAGTGAGACAGATGCTGAATGAGCTCACGCGCTTTATCTGGATCACGACGTGTTACGGCACTGATGGTATTGAGTGCATTAAACAAGAAGTGCGGGTTGACCTGTGCGTGCAGCAGTTTGATTTCAGCTTGAGTGAGCAGGGTTTGCTGTTGCTGATAGTTGCTGAACAGGATTTGACTCGATAACAGCTGAGCAATACCTTCAGCCATCGACATGTTGATGGTTGAAAACAGCTTCAGTTTGGGCTCATACAGTTTAATGGTGCCGACGACTTCGTTACCGGCACGCAGTGGGATAATCAACGCTGACCCCAGCTTACAATCCTGTGAGAGAGAGCATTGGTATGGGTTCTCTTTACCATCGAGGTAGATGATGTCGTTCTGTTCCATCGAAGTCAGTGTGCTTTGCGATGAAATAGGGGTGTTAGGGATATGGTGCTCATCGCCGATGCCAACGAAAGCGAGAATTTTTTCTCGGTCAGTGATTGCTACAGCACCTACGTTGGTCTCTTCGTAGATGATGCGCACGATCTTCTGCGCGTTATCAGACGTGAAACCACCGTGAAGAATACCCACCGAACGTTCAGCAATGGTCAGTGCGCGGCGCGAGAAGGTTGCTGAGTATTTCTCAAAGATGGTTTTACGGTCTTGGATGATACTCATGAACAGTGCTGCACCCACAGAGTTGGCAATGATCATCGGCGCTGCAATGTCGGAAACCAGCGCGTAAGACTGTTCAAATGGTTTGGCGACTGCAAGCAGAATCAACATCTGAATGATCTCTGCAAATAGCGTCACAGAGAACACCACCATCGGATTAAATAGCTGGCTGGCTTTGTTCTTTCTGACTAAGTACACATGCAGTAAACCACCAATCAGGCCCTCAGCAGTGGTTGAAATCGCACATGCCAAGTCGGTGAAGCCACCTAATGAGTAACGATGAATCCCGCCAGTAAAACCCACTGCAAAGCCAACCACAGGGCCACCAAACAGGCCACCCATCACCGCGCCCATTGCACGTGTGTTGGCGATGGCGTCATTTATCTGTAGGCCGAAGTAGGTGCCCATAATACAGAACAGAGAGAATAGAACGTAACAGCTGATCTTATGGCTTAAGCGTGAAGAGATGCTCAACAAAGGAAGAATCAGTGGGGTTTTACTTAGCATGTAAGCGATCACTAAGTAGACACAGGTTTGTTGAAGCAGAGAGAGAATGAGTTCCATATTTTCACCTATTGAGACGCTTGTTAAGTGTAAAGCTCATTGTGTGGTAAGGGTAGTTTTGCTTTTGTTTGTAAGGTTTTTCTCGAGCGATTAGCGCTTCTCACTTTCTTGCTTAACCAGTACAGACAATAAAGCCCATCACAGGGGATGGGCTTTAGTCTTAATATCCATGAATCACTGAGTGATTACCGGAACAAGCGAAGTTGTGTTTGGCTGTTCTTGTCTTTCTATGAAGACTGGTCTTTTACAAAGAGTTTAAAGAACTAGGCTGTTTTAGTTTCACCTTTTGCTTCTTTTTCTTCATCAGCAAGGTCGGTTTCGCCTTTGCCTTTAGAAATCTTGATTACGTAAGCCGCAACACCCAGCGCACTAATCACACCAACGATAGTTGAGATTTGCATTGGTAGGCCGAAACCAAGTTGGCTGTTGTTCAGGATGAATGTGATACACACAGACGTCATGAAGATAGCTGGAACCGTCGTTACCCAGTGCAGTTTGTTGTGACGTAGTAGGTAAGCTGAAGCTGTCCACAACATCATTACTGCTGTTGATTGGTTAGCGAAACCGAAGTAGCGCCAGATGATACCGAAGTCTACTTGAGTCAGGATACCACCGATAACGAACAGTGGTAGAGCCATCAGTAGGCGGTTACGCAGTGTCTTCTGTTCCATGTTGAAGTATTCAGCCAGGATAAGACGGCTTGAGCGGAATGCAGTGTCACCAGATGTGATTGGTAGGATAACCACGCCTAGGAAAGCAAGGATACCGCCGAATACACCTAGTAGGCCAAATGAAGCGCTGTATACAACGTTACCTGGACCGCCGTTTGCTACCGCTTCCGATAGAGACTCAACTGAACCAAAGAACGATAGTGCAAGTGCACACCAGATAAGAGCGATGATGCCTTCACCAATCATTGCACCGTAGAATACGAAGCGACCGTTCTTCTCGTTTTCCATACAACGCGCCATCAGAGGTGACTGAGTTGCGTGGAAGCCAGAGATTGCACCACAAGCGATAGTGATGAATAGAGCAGGCCATAGTGGTAGGTCGTTCGGGTTCATGTTGGTGAACATGTCGCTGATTTCAAAACCACCCATGATTTGGTGTTCATCAGAGAAGCCAATCGCAGTGATAAGGCCAACTGACATGAAGATAAGCAGAGCACCGAACAGTGGGTAGAAGCGACCAATGATTTTATCGACAGGGACAATCGTTGCGATGATGTAGTAAGCAAAGATAACAACAACCATAGTTGTTGCAGACATCGCGAAATCAGTTTGGTCGTTCACTAGGTTAGTGATCATGCCTGCTGGAGCGGAAACGAATACCACACCAACTAGAAGCAGTAGAACAATGGCAAAGATATTCATAAAGTGTTTTGCGCCATTGCCTAGGTAACGTCCAGTGATGGTAGGAACCGAAGCACCGCCATTACGGATAGATAACATACCTGAGAAGTAGTCGTGTACTGCACCTGCGAAGATACAACCTAGTACGATCCATAGCATTGCTGCTGGGCCGTATAGGGCACCCATTATAGGGCCGAAGATTGGACCTACACCTGCAATGTTTAGCAGTTGAACTAGGTAAACCTTTGGAGTCGACATTGGAACGTAGTCCACGCCGTCTTGCTTAGTGTGAGCAGGTGTTTGACGCTTTTCATTGATACCAAAAATCTTCTCGATAAAGGTACCGTAAATAAAGTAGCCACCAATGAGTGCTGCGACACAGGTAAGAAACCACATCATAATTTGTTATCCCTGAATGTATTAATTAAGTCAGGGTGTATATTAGAGGAGTGTATGGAAAGAAACTTCCGCTACTGGAGTGAGTGGTCGAATAGCTAATTAAGTGGTGTTATAACCGGTTTAGTGGTTTGTGACCTTTGTTGAGTGGTGGGGTAGAAGTGTTGAGAAGTATCGTGCTTCTGTTAAGTGGTCGATAGTGAGCATTAAACGGCGCGTAATAAAGATCAACGGCAGATAACAGAGATGAGTGGACATCAGCTCCCGTTCAGCGGAGAATCACCAACAGAGGCAAAGCTTCATTTAGAAGTGGCTAGGGAAATATAAAGGATTGAAATGAAAAAGATAATAGCACTATTCGCCGTAGCATTTAGCCTTGCAGGATGCAGCGCCAATGTTCAAGATTTAGCGGCAGAAGGCAACTGGCAAGAGATTGGCTACCGCGATGGTATTAAAGGCAACACTCAACGTTCGTATTCAGAGATGGCAGAATTGGGCGCGGTTGACCAAGCAAGTTACAACGAAGGTTACCAAATTGGTGTGGCTGAATATTGTAACCCTAACCACGCATACCAGATTGGCCTATCTGGTCAGGTGTATGAAGGTGTTTGTTCTGGTACCGAAGATGCCCAGCGTTTCCGTATGGAGTGGCAACGTGGCTGGGATGAGTTTTCAAACGACCACTAACTTCGCTCGTGATTAATCACACCTCTTAAGCGGAATCATTAAGCTTAAATTGAAAAAAAACCAGTACCTTATGTGTACTGGTTTTTTGTATCACGCTTTCGTCAGTATTGAAGATTAATCCGACATTGACTGATTATTCTCGACCGCTTTTCTTAAAAAGCCGTTCTGCTGGTCAAGCTGAGCCTTCGCCGCCTGCAAATCAAGCCCGGTCAGAATCATTAAAATCGCAAGTTTTACGTCATAATCGGTAGTTTTAAGTGTCGACACTGCCAACGCTTTATCACATTCGGTTGCTTGAATAACGATACGAGCGGCGCGGGCTACTAGCTTTTCGTTAGTCGCTTTTACGTCGACCATCAGGTTCTGGTAGCTCTTACCAATACGAATCATGCTCGCTGTGGTCAGCATATTAAGAACCAGTTTTTGCGCTGTACCGGATTTCAGCCTTGTTGACCCCGTTAGTGCCTCTGGGCCAACCACTGGGCTTATCGCGATCTGAGCAATATCAGCAATTGGCGAATCTGGATTACAAGACAGAGCAACCGTCACCGCACCGATTTGATTGGCGTAGTTGAGTGCGCCAATCACGTAAGGCGTACGCCCGCTTGCCGCAATGCCAACCACAACATCCTTTTCTGAAAATTGAATCGCTTTCAGATCATCAATACCTAACGTCAGCGAATCTTCAGCCCCTTCTTTGGCTTTCAAAATGGCTTCTGGTCCGCCGGCGATAAGGCCGATAACCATTTTGTCTGAAACGCCAAATGTGGGCGGGCACTCTGAGGCATCTAATACGCCCAATCGACCACTAGTGCCAGCACCCATGTAAATCAGTCGCCCTCCGTTTTGAAAGGCCTGAGCGATTTTATCAACGGCCTTAGCTATTTGCGGTAGTTCAGCTTCGATCGCCAGTGGGACTTGTTTGTCTTGTTGGTTAATCTTTTCGACCACTTCAAGAGAAGTGAGTAGATCAATATCCATAGTGTCAGGGTTTCTCCCCTCCGAAACGAGGTGCGAGAGCGCTGATATGAGAGCGTCGTTACTCATAATGATCCTTAAATGATGATTCTAAAATGGTTTAGTTAGCACTATATAGAACGCCTAGAGAGGCAGATCTACTTGCACCAGTCACTTCTGGTAAATTGCTCGGTAGTTGATGAACATGACGTTGAGCAAGCCAAGCAAAAGCCATCGCTTCCATATAGTCAGCGTCTACACCTTTGCTGGTGGTTGAGGCAACCTCCCAGCTTGGTAGAAGCTCAGACAGCCTCTTCATCAATAGTGGGTTTCTAACCCCACCACCACATACATATAATGCTGGTTCGTTACCTAAGCGGTAAGCCTCGACTTCATTGGCTATCGTCAAAGCCGTGTATTCGCAAAGTGTGCGTTGGACATCTTGTGCTGAGATGTCATTAAATTCTGTTAATTGTTGCTCTAACCAAGGCAGATTGAATAGCTCTCTACCGGTACTTTTCGGCGGTGTTTGAGATAAATAAGACGCTTCCAGCAGTTGTTTTAATAAGGCTTGATTAACTTGACCTTGAAGTGCGAACTGAGCGTCGCGGTCAAATTTTTCACCCGTGTGTTTATCTACCCAAGCGTCCATTAACATATTGCCTGGGCCAGTATCATAACCAAGTGTTGGTTGATTCGGGCGCAGTACTGAAATATTCGATATGCCACCAATGTTCAGCACAACAACTGAGCTTTCTTGCGGTTGAAAAATAGTATGGTGAAAAGCGGGGACCAGTGGTGCACCTTGTCCACCAAGCGCCATGTCTTTACGTCTGAAATCTGCGACGGTTTGAATCTCGGTTTTAGCAGCAATAATGTTGGCATCGCCTAACTGCATGGTAAAGGGAGAGTCGCCTGTTGGTTGGTGGAATACCGTTTGACCATGATTGCCAATTGCGGTGACAGTTGATGCTGGAGTCTCTGACTTGGCGAGAAGCTGTAGAACGGCATCAGCAAATAGGTGGCCAAGCTGGTGGTCGAGCTCACCAATGGCAATCAAGTCAGTTTGCTGACCGATACATACATTAAGCAGGCGTGTTTTGAGTTCCTTTGGCATTGGAAACTCATCATGAGCAAGCAGTGTGATCCGGTTGTCTTCTATCGACACCAGTGCCGTATCAACACCGTCCATGCTGGTGCCTGACATCACGCCAATGTATAACTCTGACTTCATGGTCATTTCCTTAATTAAGCGGGCGAAGCTTTTGATGTGCGATGATTTCTGCGCCATCTAAAGCATTACCTTGAACCTCTAAGCTGCGATCTTGTAGCGCTTGTGGCAGTTTGTCACGATAGAAAGAGCCTAAGCTGCCTAAGAACATGATCGGTAGTGAGTTGTTGTCTGAGCATGTTCGTGCAAGCAGCTCAATTTCTTGAATACCTTGCTCAACGATGTTTTTTGCCGTCGGACAACATGGTTCTAACTCGACAAGCTCTTTTGCAAGTTGAGCATAATCGGTTGCGTTGGCTGAGCGAGTCCATTTTAGAATCGCACTGCGGACATTGCCTGTTTTCTTCATGACTAGTTGACTCGTTAACGAGCAACGTTGAGCGTCAAACTCGACAAGTGTTTGCTGAACCGCTTTAAAACCAAGCCAAGCGCCACCACCCTGATCGCCAATGGGGAAACCCCAACCGCCAAATTGATGGGTCACGTATTGGTTGTCTAATTGAATCGCAACCGAACCAGTGCCAATGGCAATACAGTTTACGCCTTCCCCTCTATTTGCACCAACGACCGAGGCTTCAGCATCGCTCGTCACATACAGGTTTGGGAAATGAGACAGTGCAAGTTGTAATTTTGCTTTTAGTTGAGCATTACCTGCGCCAGCAACACCGACCACAATATAACACTGTTTCGGACTTATCTGATTCACACTCAGCATTTCTTCAATGTAATGAGTGAGTTGAGTGATGGCTGTTTCACCGTATAAGGTCAATGACGTTGCGGCCAAAGTACGCTCTTTAATTACGCTCGGTGTTGGCGAAATTCGCTTGAGTCTCATTGCGGTTTTTGTGCCGCCACCATCGACGGCTAGAGTATGAGTAATCATTGGCTAACTGTTTGTAGTTTGTTTGCTTCTTGAGGCTGCTTCTTGCCTGATAGACAGACGAGCAATGACACAAAGGTACCTACACACAGTTGATACGGGAAGGCCAATCGAACACCCACCCAATCCGTATTAATCATCCCCATTACGCTATCCCAAACATAAGCTTGCATCAGTAACGTAGTTAAGAAGCCGGCGACAAGCGCTAAAGCTACTGATGTTTCATTGCCACGTTCGGTGAAAATCGCTGTGAAGTAAACACCCAATAACCCAGTGTAAGCAAACACCATTACACTCAAAGCGAACGACAATAATGGCATGTCGGTGTATTGCTGCCAGTAGTAACACAAGATACCCATGCTACCTAAGGCTAGCGCAGCTGCGGCCATACCAAAGCGACCCGCTTTTACATAATGGAAATCATCTTGTTCGCCTTTACGAGCTTCTAACCATGGTTTGTAGATATCTTGAATCGCAACAGAAGACATTGAATTCAAACCTGAGTTTAGTGTTGAAAGCGCTGCCGCAACCACGCCAACGGTCACTAAGCCTCGAAGGCCAGCTGGCATTTCATTGAGCACGTAGTACATGAAAATCGTCACGTTCTCACCATTAAAGCTCTGCACGACATCTTTTCCTTCGACACCCATCAGGTCCGGTCGTTGATAGAAAACATACAGAAGCAGACCAATCGACATGAAGACCAACACAACAGGGATAGAGAAGATGATTGAGTTGATCATCGCCTTAGAACCTTGCTTGGCATCTTTACAGGTTAGAACTCGCTGGGTCATGTCTTGATCAAGACCAAACGCACCAATGTTCAGTAGTACAAAACCAGTAATACATGCCCAGAAGCTGAAAGTACCAGCAGGTGTTAAATCCAGTGTGAAATCGAGTAAGGTCAGCTTAGAAGATTGACCTTCGCCAGGGTTTGCAAGCACTTGTGCGATTTGGCTGAAATCTGCCGGGATCTGGCCTAATAAGTAGATAATGACCGCAATGGCTGCACCGACGTACACCACGAGTTGGATAAGATCACTCCAGATAACCGAGCGGATACCGCCCATGTAGGTGTAAGCGAGGCCAACGGTGACCAGAATCACCACGGAAGTGACAACGCTGCTAGGGTCAATATTGGTAAACAGAATCATGGATACTGCGATAGCCGCCATATACAGACGAGCACCAGAAGCAAACACACGACCCACCAAATACATTACACCGGCACGCTGCTTGGTCTTCTCGCCAAAACGCACTTTCAGCAACTCATATACTGTAGACACTTTGTTTTGATAGAAGCGAGGGATCAGAACAAGTGCGACAAAAATGGCACCCAGAATACCGCCAATATTGGTGGCTAGGTAAGTGAGGTCTCCACGGTAGCTCGATTCTGGTCCACCTAAAAACGTTGCTGCTGATTGTGATGTCGCCAGCACTGAAATAGCGACCACCCACATTGGCATCGAATTACCACCTAAAAAGTAGTCCTTGGTACTCGTGATTTTTGTTCGGCTGAAATGCCAACCGGTGAAGGCGATAACAACGAAGTAAATCGCAAATACCGCCCAATCCAGCGAAGTAAATAGTGAATTCATAGCAGCTCCATAGCATGAATAGATAAGAAGGTGTTTATTATTATTTTTTCAGAATGACAGTTTGAATAATGAGTTTCAAAACCTATTCCTTGGTGGAATAGTGACCAGAGGTTTTCTTTGATGATGCTCCCATAAGGTGGTGTGAGCTATTCCAAATGAGAAGGTGGAAAGGAATAATTATTCCAATGGAAAGGCAAAACTCGTTATGATGATGACAGTTGAAAGAGGAGAGGATTAGAGTGAAAGGCATTGCTAAAGTAAAAGCGTTATTACCAAAGCTCTCTCCATCGGATTCGCTGGTGGCACGATATGTATTGGATCACCCGCAGCAGGTCAAGCAGCTCTCTTCCCCTGAATTAGCGAAAGCGGTAGGTGTGAGCCAGTCAACGATCGTCAAGTTTAGTCAGAAGATCGGTTATAAAGGCTTTTCTGAAATGAAGGTGAAACTCTATCAGAGTGATATGAGTTATCAGCCCGTTTCCCTGCGAGGGATACACGGCACCATCACTAGAAAAGATTCGCCAGATACCGTGATGGAAAAACTTCTTGCAAGCAAAACACAATCGCTTGAACGTACCGTGTTATTAAATGAGGGCGAACAGCTGAGTAATGCCGCTGACTTACTGCACCTTGCTAATAGAATCCAAATTTCAGGTGTCGGAGCATCATCTCTAGTTGCGAAAGATTTCGCTTATAAGCTGATGAAAATCGGTCATGCGGTTCATGCTGAGCCAGATGCTCATATTCAGATTGCCAACGCGGCATCGCTTACTGAAAATGATGTGTTGGTAGCGATTTCCTATTCAGGAAAAACCAGAGAAGTCGTAAAAGTGGCTCAGTTAGCGAGATCGAAAAAGGCCAAGGTCATTGTGATTAGCCAGTTATCTCCTTCGGCTCTGGACAAGTATGCTGATATCAAACTCATTTCGGCGGCTGACGAGAACCATATTCGTAGTTCCTCTATCACAGCGCGTGATAGCCAACTTTATATTACTGACTTGTTGTTCATTGCGTTAACTCAGCAAGAAGAGCAAGCCGACCAATTAATCGAACAAAGTAAATCTGCGGTAGCGGAATTTAAGCAATAGAAGGACATATTATGGGACCGTTGTGGGTTGATGTTGCAGGCTACGAACTGACTGCGGAAGACAAAGAAATTTTAGAGCACCCAACTGTTGGTGGTCTCATTTTATTTGCTAGAAACTACCACGATAGCAAGCAACTATCGGCTTTAAATAAAGAGATTCGCAAAGCGACTAAGCGTCCTATTTTAATTGGTGTTGACCAAGAAGGAGGACGAGTACAGCGTTTTCGCGATGGTTTTTCTATTATCCCTGCTGCTCAAGAGTTCGCGACTCAAAAGAATGGTGAACAATTAGCAGAACAAGCTGGTTGGTTGATGGCGGCGGAGCTGATTGCTCACGATATCGATCTAAGTTTTGCACCAGTATTAGATAAAGGTCATCAATGTAAGGCGATTGGTAACCGAGCATTTGGTGAAGATATCGATACCATCGTTCGTCACAGTAGTGCATTCATCAAAGGCATGAAGTCGGTTGGTATGGCGACAACTGGAAAGCACTTCCCTGGTCATGGTGGTGTGATAGCCGATTCGCACCTTGAAACCCCTTACGACCCTCGAGACGATATCTTTGAAACCGATATGGCGATCTTTAAGGCGCAAATTGAAGCGGGAATATTAGATGCGATGATGCCTGCACACGTGGTTTTCTCTCATTATGATGACCAACCAGCAAGTGGCTCTAAATATTGGTTACAGAAAGTATTGAGACAAAAACTGGGCTTTAAAGGCCTGATCTTCTCTGATGATTTAACGATGGAAGGTGCTGCGATCATGGGCGGACCAGCCGACAGAGCAAAAGCAGCCTTGAGTGCGGGCTGTGACATGGTGTTGATGTGTAATAAACGAGATGCACAAATTGAGGCTCTTGATAACTTAGCGATTCAAGAGGTGCCTTTAGCCAACTCATTGCTTAAAAAACACAGCTTTGATTTGCCGACTCTTCACTCTGATACCCGATGGAAAGAGGCTTCAGAGCAGATTAAGCGAATGCTAAACGATGAGTGATAAATAAACACTCTACAAATTTAAAGAAGGCGATATGAGAAATATCGCCTTTTTTGTATGTAGTGATTGTGGTTTAAGCCAGTATTCTTATTAAAACGATTTAAAAACCGCGTGTAAATTTTAATTTACACCAAATGTTTTTTATTGTTTACGCTTGCAATCGTTTTTGTAGCTGTTATTGTGTTTTTAAAGATTGTTAACCCAAATGGAAATGTTGGGTGTAAAAATAAATATACAGGTTGAGTTATGCAGAAAAGTGAATTAAGCAATGTCAATATTATCGACGAACAGGTACTGATTACTCCTGAGGAGTTAAAAGCAAAACTGCCTTTGAGTGATAATGCTCGTCGTTTCATTCAAGAGTCTCGTCAAACTATCGCAAACATCATCCATAAGAAAGATCACCGCATGCTGGTTGTATGTGGCCCGTGTTCTATCCATGATGTTGAAGCGGCAAAAGAGTACGCGAAACGCCTAAAAGCTTTATCTGAGCAACTTAGCGATCAACTGTATATTGTTATGCGTGTTTACTTTGAAAAGCCTCGTACTACGGTGGGCTGGAAAGGTTTAATCAACGACCCTCATCTAGATGGTACTTTCGATATTGAGCATGGTTTGCATGTAGGTCGTGAATTACTGGTTGAACTTGCTGAGATGGAAATTCCACTGGCAACAGAAGCACTAGACCCAATCAGCCCGCAATACCTAGCTGATACATTCAGCTGGGCGGCGATCGGCGCACGTACAACGGAATCACAAACGCACCGTGAAATGGCAAGTGGTCTTTCAATGCCTATTGGTTTCAAAAACGGTACAGATGGCAACCTAGGCACAGCAATCAATGCGATGCAGGCAGCTTCTTCTAGTCACCGTTTCATGGGTATCAGCCGTGAAGGTCAAGTTGCACTATTAACTACTCAAGGTAACCCAAACGGTCATGTTATTTTACGTGGCGGTAAGCAAACAAACTACGATTCAGTATCCGTACACGAATGTGAGCAAGAGCTTGGTAAATCAGGTTTAGAAGCAGCACTGATGATTGACTGTAGCCATGCTAACTCTCGCAAAGATTTCCGTCGCCAGCCTCTGGTTGCCGAAGATGCGATTCACCAAATCCGTGAAGGTAACAAGTCGATCATCGGCCTTATGATTGAAAGCCATATCAACGAAGGAAATCAATCTTCTGATATACCTCTCAATGAGATGAAATACGGTGTTTCAATTACCGACGCGTGTATCAATTGGGACACAACTGAGGCACTATTGAAACATGCACATACGGAACTAGTCCCGTTCTTAGAGAACCGTTTGAAAGGTTAGTCAGAGTTTAAAAGTTAAGTGCCTCATCTAATGGGGCATTTTAAGATCTGTTGCTAACGAAATCGGCGTTGGTACGGGCTTATAGATTAGTAAGGAATAAAATGGCCGTTGAACTGAACGAATTACGCGACCAAATTGATGCTGTCGATAAACAGATGCTGGATTTACTGGCTCAGCGACTTGCTCTTGTTGAGAAAGTTGGTGAAGTGAAAAGTGAACATGGATTACCTATTTATGTGCCGGAGCGTGAAGCGGCAATGTTGGCGTCTCGTCGTCAAGAAGCAGAAAAAATAGGGGTTCCACCACAGCTCATCGAAGATATTTTGCGTCGAACTATGCGTGAATCTTATGCCAGCGAAAAAGACTCTGGTTTTAAGTGTCTTAACCCAGAATTACGTTCAGTGGTTATCGTTGGTGGTAATGGTCAGCTGGGTGGCTTATTTGGCCGTATGTTTAAGCTTTCTGGCTACGAAGTGAAAGTCCTTGGTAGTCAAGATTGGGATAAAGCCGATGAAATCCTAGATAACGCTGGTCTTGTGGTTGTTACCGTTCCAATTCACTTAACGGAAGGTGTGATTGCGAAACTTGGTAACCTGCCAAGCGATTGTATTCTTTGTGATTTAACATCGATTAAATCAAAGCCGCTGCAAGCAATGATGAACATGCACCAAGGCCCTGTTGTTGGTCTTCACCCTATGTTTGGCCCTGATGTACCAAGCCTAGCTAAGCAGGTGATTGTTTACAGTGATGGGCGCGGTTCTGAAAGCTACCAATGGCTACTGGAGCAATTTAGTATCTGGGGTGCGAGCCTATGTCAGATGGATGCTGCTGAGCACGACCACGGCATGACTCTGATTCAAGCGCTTCGCCACTTTACCTCTTTTGCTTACGGTCTACACCTAAGCAAAGAGAACCCGAACATCGACCAACTTCTGAAGCTTAGCTCTCCAATCTACCGTCTAGAGATTGCGATGGTTGGTCGTCTATTTGCTCAAGACCCGAACTTGTACGGTGACATCATCCTATCTTCGGATGAGAATATTGAGATGATTCGACGCTTCCACCGTTGTTTTGGTGAAGCACTCGAGATCTTAGACGGAAAAGACAAAGCCAAGTTCGTTGAGAGTTTTAACCAGGTGAGTGATTGGTTTGGTGACTACTCACAGCAATTCTTGCAAGAGAGTCAAAGCCTGTTAAAACAAGCACATGACTCGATTCATCGCGGTTAATACTGTGGTTTGAAAAATAAAAAAAGAGCGACCATTTGGTCGCTCTTTTTGTTTGTGTTGAATGCCGATATTGCATCTGGCCTATAGTAGGCAAAATGCATTTGGATCATCATGGGCCAAACGAACAAACCTAGTTAGTCACGATAGGCTCTTTGTTATTCTCGTTCGATACTCGGTTATCATCGCTGGATACTGTGTCGATAGTTGAACTGATATAAGGCACGTTAGTCAGGTTGATCTGCAAGCGAACCACGTTATCAATCAGCTGAACGAGTGGGCCCCATTTCACCTTTTTCTCTTTCTCAAACACGTAATTGAAGTTTTCTGGTGTCCAATCCATCAAGTATTGAGGGTTCAATGAGCGACCAAGGAAGCGTACTTCATAATGCAGGTGTGGCCCAGTTGAGTTACCTGAGTTACCACAGCTCGCAATCACATCACCTTTACTGACAAACTGACCGCTGCGAACTTTGAATTTTTGCAGATGCGCGTAAGAGCTCATGAAGCCAAACGAATGGCGCATGGTGATAAAGTTACCAAAGCCTTTCTTGCTTGGGCGTACGGTTTCAATCACACCATCTGCTGGTGCTAAAATATCTTCACCACGCTTACAAGTAAGGTCGATACCAGTATGGTTGTGGCGTTTGCCTGTAATTGGGTTAGTACGGCGACCGTATGAAGACGAGATGCGTTGATAAGCCATCGGACTATCATTAGGAATTAAGCGGAACATGGTAGCTCTTACCGCGGAATCGACGGCTGCAGCATCAATGCGGTCTTCTAGTGAAACCTCATCGGTGTGTAACTCTTCATCAGCCAGGCCAAGAACGGACTCCACATCGAATACACGCTTACCCAGTAATTGAATCGTACCTTCTTTCTCAGTTAAGGCTTGAGATAGGTTATGGTTGGTTTCAACTTGTTCCGCGTATAAGAACTCGGTCTGTTCTTTTTCAACAATCAGAGTTTCAATTAACTGTTGTGCATCACCGGCTTGTGCAGCTAGCTTGTTTTTACTCTCAAGGTGCATGTAGGTTGCACCACCAATCAGCATCGGTACTGAGAGCAGGGTTGTCATGCATAAGAGTACGGCTTTTCGACCGAAGTAAAACGTCTGTTCCCCCTGACTAGAGGGAATAGTAATGGACACTTTTTTAGACATGGTTCTGTATTAACTAAATGCTTCTAATAGAAAAAGGGTAATGGAGATATTATTCCTTGCCTAAGTCGGTAAGGTGTTCAATCTCTCTATAAAGCAGGTCATCGTCACCAACGTTAAGCTCAACAAGGCGCTTAAGGTGGCTGATACTATCAATATCTAAATGCTCTATGCGTAAACGCATTGAGGTATTGATGGTAGAGACTATCGTTGCTTCTAACTGAATGTTGATATCGCTGTTGGTCAGCTTAAAGCTAACGTGAACAGGGTTCTCCTGGTTAAGTTGCTGTAACTCTTCGCACTGAATGAGTAAACCATGAAGAGATAAGTCTTGCACTGAGCCTGATACATTTACTTGTCCTTGTGAGATTTCAGTCGGAACTTGATAAATAACTCGTGAAAATTGACGTCTTTCAATCATAAGTATTCTCTCTATATCGGTGCGGAATGCGTAAGCCAGATATATCAAAGGCCGCTATTATCGCGGCCTTTGTTCAAAATACAAGCTTATTTACTTAGCAATACGTTTGTACTTAATGCGGTGTGGTTCTGCCGCTTGAGCGCCCAGGGTCTTCTTCAGCCACTCAGTGTACTCAGTATAGTTACCTTCGTAGAAGTTAACTTGACCTTCATCACGGTAGTCTAAGATATGGGTCGCAATACGGTCTAGGAACCAACGGTCGTGCGAGATAACCATTGCACAGCCAGGGAACTCAAGTAGCGCTTCCTCAAGAGCACGTAGCGTTTCAACGTCTAGGTCGTTGGTCGGCTCATCGAGTAGCAGTACGTTACCGCCCGCTTTAAGTAGCTTAGCTAAGTGAACACGGTTACGTTCACCACCAGAAAGCTCACCGATGATCTTCTGTTGGTCGTTGCCTTTGAAGTTGAAACGAGAGCAGTATGCACGTGCTGGGATTTCGAAGTTGTTGATCTTAATGATATCTGCGCCTTCAGAGATCTCTTGGAATACTGTCTTAGTGTCGTCCATGCTGTCACGGAACTGATCAACAGAAGCAAGCTTAACGGTTTCGCCTAGTTCAACCGTACCTGAGTCTGGTTGCTCTGCGCCGCTTAGCATCTTGAATAGTGTTGATTTACCCGCACCGTTGGCACCTACGATACCCACGATTGCACCTTTAGGCATGCTGAACGATAGGTCATCGATAAGAACGCGGTCACCGTATGACTTTGTTAGGTTCTTAACTTCAAGAACTTTGTCACCTAGGCGCTCACCTGGCGGGATGAACAGTTCGTTGGTTTCGTTACGCTTCTGGTATTGGCCAGTCGTCAGTTCTTCAAAACGAGCCATACGCGCTTTAGACTTAGCTTGACGACCTTTAGGGTTTTGACGAACCCACTCAAGTTCTTTCTCGATGGTCTTTTGACGTGCGCTTTCGCCAGCTTTCTCTTGCTTTAGACGCTCATCTTTTTGTTCTAGCCAAGACGTGTAGTTACCTTGCCATGGGATACCTTCACCACGGTCAAGCTCTAGAATCCAACCAGCAGCGTTATCTAGGAAGTAACGGTCGTGGGTAATCGCCACAACAGTACCGTTGTAGTCCACTAGGAAGTGCTCAAGCCATGCAACTGATTCTGCATCCAGGTGGTTGGTTGGTTCATCAAGAAGCAGCATGTCTGGCTTCTCTAGAAGTAGACGACAGATAGCAACACGACGACGCTCACCACCAGAAAGGTGTTCAATTTTAGCGTCCCACTCAGGAAGACGAAGTGCGTCTGCAGCGCGCTCTAGAGCAGCTTCTAGGTTGTGACCGTCTTTTGCTTGGATAAGCGCTTCTAGTTCGCCTTGCTCTTTTGCTAGTGCATCGAAATCTGCATCTGGTTCAGCATAAGCGGCGTAAACTGCGTCGATACGTTTCAGTGCGTCAGCAACATCAGAAACCGCTTCTTCTACGATTTCACGAACCGTTTTTGATTCGTCTAGTACCGGCTCTTGAGGTAGGTAACCTACGTTAAGGCCTTGTTGTGCACGAGCTTCGCCATCGATATCAGTATCAATACCAGCCATGATACGTAGTAGGGTAGATTTACCTGAACCATTTAGACCTAAAACACCGATTTTAGCGCCAGGAAAAAAGCTAAGAGAAATGTCTTTAAGAATTTGACGCTTAGGTGGAACAGTTTTGCTCACCCGAGACATGGTATATACGTATTCAGCCATTGCCGATCGATCCTAATTATTGTTCAAAATTGTTAGCTATTTTATACCAATATCCCTAAAGATGTTACTCCTAGGAAAGAAAAGCCATTCTTGAACGAATCCTTACTTACTATTGTCACATTGGTTATTAAAACTATATTTAATATGCTTCTTAGATGAAGTGTTAAATATTAATAATATTTACACTCAATTCCTTTACATTTTATGTGATGTCGGGCGTAAATAGATTTCACGTATTCATACACGCACTAAGGAAAGAGCGAATGTTTTTCCGAATTGGTAATACGAAGGTTGCTGTGGCTGCATCGGCAATTTTGTCTTCATTTTCACTAGCCCCAATGGCTATGGCTAGCAATGCCTCAGAGCTAGAAATGCAGCGTGATGTTTATGATAGAGCGCAAGAGGTTTTAGACAACCGTGATCTAAAAGCTTATTCAACACTGCGCAGCAAAATTCAAACATACCCTCTCACGCCTTACACCGATTATCGTGCTTTTCTTATCGGTCTTGGTGATCGTACTCCGGCTGAAGTGGATGCGTTTATTGAAGAGAATAAAGCGCTGCCATTTTCTAATCGTATGCGAGCACCATATTTAGATATGCTGGCTTCTAGAAAACAGTGGCAAACCATCCTTGAGTTTCAAACTAAAGAGCCAGTGGGCGAAAAGTACCAATGCATTTATTACCGAGCGAACTATGAGCAAGGTAATCAAGAGCTGGCTTTTAAAGGGGCGAAGCAGCTTTGGTTGAGCGGCGATGGTGTTGATGACGCTTGCGACCCGCTATTTAAGAGTTGGGATCAAGCTGGCTTAAGAACTGATGAGCTGATTTTAGAGCGTATGTTGTTAGCGTTTGATGGGCGTAACGGTAAGCTGATGAGCTATCTGATCAAGCAATTGGATCATGATGAATCAATTGCTCAAGCTAAGCAGATGAAGGCGTTATACAACAAGCCTGAAAACGTGCTCACATTCGCGAAGAAGTATCCAGCCAATGAGTTTTATCAAGCTCAAACGGAGTTTGCTTTTAAGAAGCTCGCAAGAAAATCGGCTAGCAGTGCCCAGGAAATATTTGATGATGTCATCAAGGCCCAGAAGTTTTCTGAAGAGAAATCTCAAGAGCTCGCTGATTACCTGACTTTCCGTTTAATCAATACCGATTCTGAAGAGTTGATGGAGTGGCGAGACGAGATGTTGGCGAATTCGTCGAAACAAGTCTTATTGGAACGTCGTGCCCGTTTGGCTATTCAGCATGCCGATTGGGCTGGATTGAAAGAGTGGATTGCCCTCTTAGACGACAAGCACCAAGCGTCATTGCGCTGGCAATATTGGTTAGGCAGGGCCGAGATAGCAACAGGTGATACTGAAAAGGGCAACCAACGTTTGTCTGATATTTTAGGTCAGCGTAATTTCTACAGTGTTGCGGCGGCAAAGCAGTTAGGTAAACCGATTCAATATCCAACTTCTACGTTGAAATACAACCCAGAAACAGTGAAGCCTTTTAGTACTTCACTGACTCGTATCGATGAACTTATCACTCGCGATAAAATTGCCGCAGCCAAAAGTGAATGGCGCTGGCTACTGACCAATGCAGATAAAGAGCAAAAAGAGATGCTTGCTGCTTACGCTGCGACACAGCGTTGGAATCACTTCACTGTCATTGCCAGTATTTCAGCGAAAATGTGGGATAACATTGCGTTGCGTTTCCCGGTCGCTCATAAGTGGTGGTTTAACTTCTACGCAGAGAAGCATGATATTGACCCAATCACATTGATGTCTCTAGCAAGACAAGAGAGTGCGATGGATTCTGAAGCTCGTTCTCCTGTTGGTGCACGTGGTGTTATGCAAATTATGCCAAAGACAGCGCAATACACAGCGAACAAGCACAAGATTAAGTACAAGGGTAGCGATGATCTTTACGATGTCGGCAAGAATATCGAAATTGGTAGCCACTACTTAGATGGCTTGCTCTCTCAATATGACAACAACCGTATCTTTGCTTTTGCTGCTTACAATGCAGGCCCAAGCCGTGTGAAACAGTGGCGTTCTCGTAGTGATGAAAAGCTTGATGCCTTCGCTTTCATTGAGATGATTCCATTCAAAGAGACACGCGGTTACGTTCAGAACATTTTAATGTTTGAGACTTACTATCGAGACATCTTGGGTGAGCAGGGTGAGTTTTTGGCTCCCCATGAGGTGAAAACTAAATACTAGCGGCCGATAAGGCCTGCAACTGAGTGACAATCGAAGGCAGTGAGTGCGAACCATTTCCGCTTACTGCCTTTTTACATTGGATCACATCCAGTATTTCGGTATAAAGTGGTAAACGCTTTCAATCGATAAGCGACTCTTTAAAGTCTGAATTTAAAAGTAAGTGTAGAGATATGGCATCACAACCTGAATATGATAACTGGCAACAACTCATGGATTTAGTTAAGACAGCGGTTGAGAAAGATCAGCATGAACTGTTGTTGACCATGATGATGACGCCCGATGAGCGAGATGCTTTGGTTGCTCGAATTAATATTTTTTGTGAGCTAATGAAAGGTGAAATGTCTCAAAGACAAGTAAGCCAAATGCTGGGAGTCGGCGTGGCGACCATCACCAGAGGCTCGAATGAGCTCAAGGCAAAATCAGAACAAGAGAAAGCGGTTATTGCCGATCTGCTGCTTAAGTAATCATTGGCTTAAGCTATCAATGAATAGCTAGAGTGCGAATTGAAAAAACGCTAACGGATAGTTAGCGTTTTTTAGTTTCTAGAGCTTGCAATCGAGCTGCTAGAGAGCTTGAGAAGTATTCATTGGTTAAGCTGGGAAATGTTCAGGGTTCACAAATGGGATCAGCGCTAAGATTAACGCTTGGTGATAGACCGAGCTACGTGAAAGCTGGTTATGTGTCAGTAAACCAATCGCTCCACCTTTTTGTTTGATATTGTCAGTACCAAATACTTCATCCATCACATCCCCGAGTTCGTTAGCGTGTTCTAGCTTCTCAAGAATGGCTGGTGGCAACATCAGGCTTGCCGAGCGAGATTCTCCACGTTGGCCATTTGATTCAATCACCATCCAAGCAAAGGTAACCCCGCCTTCGATTCCCGCTTCTAACCCAACATAGAAATCCGCATTAGGTTGCTGTTGTGTCGCATTGTGTACACGGTTCCCCGCACCTTGATAGGTTTCATCATTACTCATCGGCTGATCGGCAACACCACTTGGCACACTTACCCCCGTGAACTCAAACTCGGTGTTGGGAAACGCAGAGACAAAAGCACTTTTGACAGCATTGATCTTAGCGGGATTTAGTGAGGCGATGATGACAGATTTCATGTGTTCGATTCTTCTAGTCGGTTGATTCAGTTGGTGCGTGTTAATCGTTCTGCTGGTGCTTAAATCGCTGTTGGTGTTCGTGATACCAGTCGCTTAGTTCATTGAGAGGCATTGGCTTGCCAAAGTAGAAGCCTTGCAGCATGTCGCAATGCGCGTCTTGTAGCCATTGGTGCATCTCTTTGGTTTCAATACCTTCAGCAGTCACGGTTTTACCTTGCGCGTGACACAGTCCGATCACGGGTTTAACTATGTTCTGATTATTTGTTTCGATCAAGGCTTCTAAAAAACCTTTGTCTAATTTAATTTTTTGCGTTGGGTACTCAACCAATTGAGTGATGGATGTGTAGCCCGAACCAAAATCATCGATAGCTAATCGGTAGCCCATTCGAGCGAGTTCGTTGAGTAGCGGAAAACCGTGTGAATTTGAATAGAAGGTCTCGGTGATCTCAAAATCAATTAAGCTTGGTGGAATGCCATTAATCTTTGCGTGTTGTTCAATGAAATCCGCTAGGTGCGTAGTCTCTATCCCTGCGGAAGATAGGTTGATGGACAGCTGAATCGAGTGATCAAATTGACCCTGAAGCTGATGGAAAGAAGCGAAGGCATTCTTGATAACCCAGCGGTCGACAAGCTCAAATAGCCCTGTTTGCTCGGCAATAGGAATAAATTCATTGGGTGCAACCGTACCAAGTTGTTCGGACTCCCAACGCAATAGAACCTCAACCCCAATCACGTGGTTCCCTGCGGCATCCATGTAAGGCATATAAACGAGTTTAAACTCTTCATCGAAGTTTTTATCTCTTAGGGCACGCTCAATATTGGCTTGACGCTGAATAGTTTTATCCAAATCTAACGAGTAATCCGCGAACTGATTCTTGCCAGCATGTTTTGCCTGATACATCGCAGTATCAGCGTTTGAGAGTAGTTTCTCTATGGTATGCCCATCACTTGGGTAGGTCGCGATCCCAATGCTCACGGTAATCGGAAAGCTTCCTGATTCGGTGATAAAGCCTTTTTGTAGCGGGGTCAGTAATTTTTCTGAAAACTGATGCGCAATATTATCGGCGTTCGTGGGGGCATTGATGTAGACAACGAATTCATCGCCCGACAAGCGTGCAGGCATGCAGTGAGCGCTGTCGCTCTGTTGAAAAAAGTCACATAAAGCAGTGATGCGCTCTGCAAAAGAAACCAGTATTGAATCCCCAATCTGGTGTCCGTATTTGTCGTTCACAAACTTAAAGTTGTCTAAATCGAGATAGAGTACCCAGGTATTGTTTTTCGAGTCAGGGGCTGGCAGAGATTGTTGCACAAACGACTGAAATTGAAGTCGATTGGGGATTTGCGTTAGCTGGTCATTTTCTGCCAACACTTTGGTCTGTTGGTAGGTATTATCGAGCTCTTGGTACATGTCATAAAAACGTTGTGACAAGCGGCCTAATTCATCATTGGTACCTAAGCGCTCAATGTTCTTCCTTTGTTTTTTTTCGACCTGTTGCAGCTGCTTATCCAAGCGCGTGATTGGATTAATCACACAGCGGGATAAAAGTATGAGCAATAAGCCCACACTGACAAAGGCAGACAGAGCAAATGACAAGCTGAGCTCATTCCAGATTGATTTTAGCTTGTTGTCCAACAAAAATTGAGCCGGGTCGAGGGTAGCGTAAAGTTCAGGTCCCAGCTTCACAGACTGAGTCAAACCATGCCCAAGAGTTATCTGTTCATCGGTAAAGAAAAGACTGGTTTGGTAGTCAAACTCTATCTGTTTTCGCAGTGAATTAAACTTATCTAGAGAGACCGAAACGACTAGAAAAAATACATCATTGATCTGTTCGCTTATCGGGGCCGAAACGCTCTTTTTATCAAGTACTTCATAGTGAACAAGCATCCCTTCGCCCTGCGAGTTTTGGATGTAGTCAGTACGTGAGGTTACGTGTTTTTCTTGATACTGACGATCAACAAACTCTAAGACCTTCGGGTCCATCTCTGCAAAGGGGTCACTGCTATTTTCGGCGTAGTAGCTCACGGTACCATCGCCGTCGAGAAGAGCAAGGCCAGTAAAGCTATCGTCGCCATCTTGTAATAACTTTATCGTCTCGTGTAGATCATCGATGAGTGCGAGCTCTTGGCTAGGGTTCTCTTCGGCCAAGAAGAAGCGTTTAATCATGTCACTTTTAGTCAGCGCATAAGAATAGCTGTTCAAAAAAGATCGCGATTGACGAAAGTGTCCGGCGAGCTTTTCCATACTCAATTGCAGAGCATTATCTTCGCGTTTGATGAAACTGTTTTTTTGAGTCGAGTAAATGATATAGCTGGAAGCCGCAGTACTGATCAGTATTACGGGGGCAATCAGAAGTAATATTTTCGTACTTAGCTTCATGGCTATTCACAACATGGTTTATAAATTTGAGCGCGTAAGTTTATGTCACTTGCGGTGAGCTCGCTATTAATTACACGTTGTACGGTGCTTTCCTGTGAAGGCGGTAAGGTTTTGTCTTTATTGATAAAAAGGCTACTAATGAGTTTTCTATTAGGAAGGTATAAAGCAGTAGTAGATAGGGAGGGCTTAGGGGCTCTAAGAGTATTGTAAAGATGAGGGACTTAAGTATTTGGCCTACTGTAGACCAAATACTTCTGTTAGTAAAAAGCGGTTGCTTATTCTAGCTTATGACAACTTAACTTGAGTCGCTTTGATGTTTTCACTTGGGTAGCAACCAAGGACTTTTAAGTGGCGAGTAATGGCCGTCAACTCTGTGATCGCTTGCTGCATATTATCCGAATCTAGGTGTGCTTCTAAGTCCACATAGAACATCTCTTCCCAAGGGTTACCCATAATAGGACGAGACTCTAGCTTAGTCATGTTTATACCTAAGCGCTGCAGAATCAGTAGCGTCTCTACCAATGAACCTGCCTCTTGTGAAGTTGACATAATCAGTGTCGTCTTCGCAGGGATCTGAGTCGAGACTTCAACAGGTTTACGAGCAACTACGATGAAACGTGTGTGGTTTTCTGTTTGGTTCGCAATGTTGCCTTGGATAGGCTGAAGTCCGTAAAGCTTGCCGCTCGATGCATTACCAATCGCAGCAACATCATCACCATCCAGATCTTTGACCTTCTTCATGGCGTCAGCTGTGCTAGCACATGATTCAAGAGTTACATCTTTCAGGCGGCTCAAGAACTCACTGCACTGCTGGTGTGGTTGTGGATGCGAGTAAAGTGTTTTGATGTCTTCTAAACGGATATCACTTTTCGCGACTAGGCAGTGTTCAATCGGTTGAGATAGCTCACCAACGATATAAAGCGTGGTGTGCTGAAGTAGGTCGTACACTTCGTTAATCGAACCTGAACTGGTGTTTTCAATTGGTAATACACCGTAATCCGCATGTCCCGATTCTACCGTCGATGCTACTTCTTTGAAGTGATTGCAGTTTAACTCAATCAATTCCATATTCTTACGGCTGAAATACTCACGGCTCGCAAGATGGGAGTAGGACCCTTTAGAGCCTAAGAATGCAACGCGAGCCAATGGTTTACGGCTTTGCGGATTCGCAAGGTTTTGTAGGTATGACTGTTGCAGTAGGACTGAATCTTCAATGATGGTGTGGAACAACTTGGTAATGTACTGAGCATCTAATTCGTATTTGTCTTTACCGTTGTTGATCAGTTTAACCAACAGTTGTTGTTCTCTTACTGCGTCACGAACTGGCTTTGATGTTTCTACCTTGCTTTTAGCAACTTCGATGCTTAGCTTGCGACGTTCTGAAAGTAGCTTCAGTAGTTCGTCATCTAAATCATTGAGACGAAGGCGGATATCATCCAGTGAAATTGAGCGGTCAGTCATAAATGTGTCCTTATAAAAAAGCCTCCCTAGTGTGGGAGGCTTCTTGTTCGTTTTTGACTTGTTTTTCTAAAACGACTTAGCCTCCGATTTACGGAAGAAAAAAGAAGTCAAAAATAAACAAAGATTGAGTTTGCATAAAAAGTGATTGTTTTATGAATGTTTAAACACAATAAGCAAGCGAGCTACGAGCGTCAAGCAAAAAAATAGCGCCCTGAGGCGCTATTTTTTAATCTGTTATCTTTCCTTATTCTACTTCAGCTTCTAGCTCTTCGATTTCAGGCTTTTCAGCGCGGCGCGCTTCTGGTTTATGGCGTAGCTTGTTGAGTTGACGCTCTAGTTTTTGTTCTACTTCGTTGATAGCAACGTAGAGGTCGTCATGGATTGATGAAGCTACAAGTTGCCCTTTTGGTACGGTTAGTACCGCTTCAAATTTCTTCTTCTTGTTTGGTTCTTCACTAAAGCTCGCTTGGCAACCAATGATGTCTACTTGCCATTTATCCAGCTTTTTAAATTTGCTTTCTATGTGATCACGGATTGCAGAGGTAATGTCGATGTTTTTACCAGTGATGTTCATTTTCATAGAAGTTTTCCTCTGTTGTATCCCTCATGGGTTAACTTCAGATTACGACTTTTGGGAATTGATAATGTGATCTAGATCTTCTTTTGACTGGGTGGAATGAGCATTAAAATCAAATGTGATCTTACGCAAGTCTTGATATCTTTTTGGCGAAAAATGCTTGTTATCCTTATGAAAAACGATAAGTTGGAGGCAAGGCTTCGCTAAAAATTAAATCAGTTTTTAGGGGCGTCTTACAGCTTATAGAAAGTGCTTGATGGATATTTATCCAATTGTACTTTGTGACATAGAGCACACGATATGAAGCATCAGGTTAGCTTCTTCAGAATTCGATAAACAAAAGCCGCATAACTTTGCTTATGCGGCTTTTGTGTTTTTAGTCTTCCCCGTCGTTTTTCAGGTTATGACCAATTAATCGTTGGTTTGCAGTAATCTAGCTGTGCCGTTCTCTCGAATTGTATTGATGGCTTCTAACTGTTTATAGATAACGAAATAGCGGTTGATGTTGGCGACATAGGTGACGGGTTCTTTACTGACGTATTTACGTGTAATTATCTCTACGTTCTTGAACCAAACGTTTGGGTTGTAGCCTTTTTTCTTCGCAAGGTTTCTCATCTTTCTGATCTTAGCCGGGCCTGCGTTATAGGAGGCTAGAGTAAAGTAAAGCTGGTTATCTGGAGTAATGGCTGGGTCATCAAAATATCTATCTTTAATGAAGCGCATGTACTTTACGCCAGCATGGATGTTGTTATCGACGATGTGGATATTCTTGATGTTGACGTTTTTGTCTCTCGCAGTGCTAGGTAGAACCTGCATTACTCCAATAGCACCTCGGTGGGAGACTCTGCTTTGATCAAGGCCCGACTCTTGGAAGCCTTGTGCTGACATCATCAAAGGATCGAATTCATACTTACTCGAATACTTTTCAAAAACATCCGCCAGTTTAGCAACACGGTCAACTTTGTTCGGGTTGAGTGCGCGACCTAACCAACGAGTGTTATCGATGTATTTCTTATAGATAACGTTTCCAAGTAGGGTGCCTGTTCGAGCGGTCTTGACGTATTTATTTATCTCTTTCTTTAGTTGAGGGCTGTCTTTTCTTAACGCCCACGCTATTTGACCATTTTCGCGCAAAGGTAAGTCGTGATGGACTTGAATGTTTTCCATCACATCGATCCACAGTTTCGCTTTGTGGCTGTCTAGAATCGTACCTTGTATATAACCTTGGTTGACGAGCTCGATCAGTTCGTAGTCTTGCAGCGACTCTTCGATGAAGTGGACATGCATTGGCGGTAGACCCAGCTCATTGAGTTCTTTATTGACCCTTTGCACGCTTTCGAAGTAACTGGAGCTTGCTCGAATCCATACTTCCTTACCGCTGAGTTGCTTGATCTCGGTGATCGGCTCTAAGTTCTTGCCTGTGATAATGAGCTCTTTACCGTCTTTAATCATAGGGTCTGAAAAGTCGATCACCTTTAATCGCTTATCGGTTACGGTCAGGTTTGCAACAGCAACATCGCCATAGCCTGACTGTAAAGAAGGGAGCAGGTCATCTCGCTGCACAGGAATAATTTGAACGTTCAGGTAAGGGTGTTTCTTACGAAGGCTTTTTTCAAAATGGTAAAGCATCTCAGCAACGATGCCTTTTGGCTTGCCGTCTTCTATGTAGTAGAAGCCAAGGTCAGCAGACACGAGCACCCTCACCGTTCCTTTGGTTTTGAGCACATCTAAATCGCCCATGTAAGGCTTATTGCTTAATGGCGAGAGTTCTAACGCGTGGGAAAATTGGCTAAATAGCACGACCCCAATAAATAATAACAACCTACTCACATCCACACTCCATGTTGATGTTTTGTTAAAAGTTATTTATTGAAGATACCGTGTATTGTGCGATTCATCAAGTTCGTGGAATGGGTTTAAAAAAAGCGCGCTAATGAATTAGCGCGCTTTTCAAGTCATGAACGAATGGTTGGTTAAGGTAGTGGATTTAGCTCAATCAAGGCTTCTGTTCTTTGAACCGCATCCTCAAGGCCAAGCTGTTTGTAGGCCTCTAGCTGAATTTTTAGAGACTTACGCGCAGCGATAGTATCAGGGTAAGTCTTTTGCAGTTCTTGCGTTCTATTGATTGCAGCGATCCAAGCTTCACGACGCAGATAGAAATCTGCCGTTGCTAGGTCGTAATCTGCCAAACGGTTTTTAAGTGCGAACATGCGTTTTTGTGCATCTTCTGCGTAAGGGCTTGCAGGGAAGCGCTCTAGTAGTCGTTTGAAATCAGAAAAAGCGAGTTTTACTGGCTCAGGATCTCGGTCGCTACGATCGATATTAAAAATATCGTGCATAAAGTTTCTGTCTTGTGCCATGTGCGTTAGGCCGCGCATGTAAAGAACCCAATCTTGTTTTTCGTGAGTTGGGTTTAAACGCAAGAAACGTGAGATGGTCGCTAGACCAAGCGCTAGGTCATCATTTTTGTAGTAAGCGTAAATCAGGTCTAGCTGTACTTGTTCAGAATAGGCGCCGAAAGGGTAACGAGAGTCTAGGGCTTCTAGCTTTTCAATGGCAGAAAGCCAGCTACCACTTTGCAGCGATTCTTGCGCCTCAGAGTAGAGAACCGATGGCGGTACATCTGGCACTATCTCTTCGGTACTTGAACAACCAGCCAAGAGTGATACGGCTAATAGACCCGCTAAAGTAAGGTGTTTCATGTCAGGCGTCGATTCCTTGAATTAAATATTTCGTAAGCTTCCGTTACTTTCTAACCAGTAACAGATACAATGATGCAATTATTCTATTTTATCCATACTAATGGGTATTAGTCTCACGGTTTTTAAAAAAGTTCGATATGGCTCAGCAGATCACATTAACAGACACAGTAAAAAGCAGCCAGTTAGGTCAACGTTTAGACCAAGCTGTCGCTGAACTATTTACCGATTTTTCTCGCTCTCGTATTAAAGAGTGGCTTCTTGACGGCAAAGTCCAAGTGGATGGCGAAGTTATTACCAAGCCACGCGTTAAGGTTATGGGCGGAGAAGAGATCATCTTACAAGCTGAACTTGAAGATGAAGAGCGCTGGGAAGCACAAGACATTCCTCTAGACATTGTCTTTGAAGATGAACATCTATTGGTTATTAACAAGCCACGTGATTTTGTTGTTCACCCAGGAGCAGGTACGCCGGATGGAACCGTGCTAAACGCGTTACTGCACCACTACCCACAAATCGCTGAAGTACCTCGTGCAGGTATTGTTCACCGTCTCGATAAAGACACGACAGGTCTTATGGTTGTTGCTAAAACAGTACCAGCACAGACTCGTCTTGTACGTGCATTGGCTAAGCGTCGTATTACTCGTGAATACGAAGCGATTGCTATTGGTAAAATGACCGCTGGTGGCATGGTAGAAAAAGGCATTAGCCGCCACGCAACCAAGCGTACTTTGATGGCTGTGAATGAAACGGGCAAACCAGCGGTAACTCACTACCGTGTTGCAGAGCACTTCCGTGAACATACACGTATTCGCCTACGTTTAGAAACGGGTCGTACTCACCAAATCCGTGTACATATGTCTTACCTTCAGCATCCACTGCTAGGTGATATTGCATACGGTGGTCGTGCACGTATTCCAAAAGGTGCATCAGAAGAACTAACGAAGATGATTCGTGCTTTTGATCGTCAAGCACTACACGCGGTTATGCTTAAATTTGTTCACCCAATCACGGGCGAAGAAGTTGAATTCCACGCACCTGTGCCAAATGACATGGTTGTGATGGCTGAAGCTCTGCGCGTTGATGCTCGCGATAACCTAGAAGAAGACATTTAATTATGTCGATGATCATCCCTAACTGGAACGCACCAAGTAATGTGAAGGCTTTTGCTTCGACACGTGTTGGTGGTTTTTCTGCTGATGCATATCAAGGGCTAAACCTCGGTATGCATGTTGGGGATGATGCTTCATTGGTTGAACGTAACCGCATATGGCTTACGCAACACGCTATCATGCCAACTGCACCGGTATGGCTAAACCAGACACATTCAACTGATGTGGCAACGGTTCTTGAGCCAACATCCAATGTTCTCGACGCGGATGGAGCTTTCACTACTGCTAGTGGGGTGGTTTGCTCAGCGATGACGGCGGATTGTTTACCAGTGATCCTCACCGATACCAAAGGTACTCAAGTTGCTGCGGTTCATGCCGGATGGCGTGGTCTTGCTGGTGGTATTCTTGAAAATGCAGTAGCAAAGTTTACCAATCTCAGCTCTGACAACCAGATCATTGCTTGGCTAGGCCCTGCGATTGGCAAACAAGCCTTTGAGGTTGGTGATGATGTGTTGGAAGCTTTCGTTGGTTTTGACCCTCAAGCCAAGCTTGCATTCAAAGCGAAAACTGAACCGGGCAAATGGTTAGCGAATATGTCTCAACTTGCAACACAGCGACTTACTAAAGTGGGTGTTTCGCAAGTGACGGATTCGAACCTTTGTACTTTTGCCGATTCTGATGCTTTCTATTCTTATCGTCGAGATGGCGTTACTGGCCGTCAGGCTACCTTTATTTGGCTAGAGTAACGTTTAGTAAGTGTCCGCTTTTATCCAGCACAATTATATTTTTATATAAACTCTATTCTTCATTCCTATCCCTTGAAAATCCGCGTTACCGTATCCATCTTCTAACCATAAGATAAACATATCTAAGAGTAGGAAGGTTGGCATGCGTCTCGATCGATTCACTAGTAAATTTCAAATTGCGATATCTGATGCTCAGTCGCTCGCATTAGGTCGTGATCACCAATATATAGAGCCTGTACACCTAATGGTGTCGCTATTAAATCAAGATGGTAGTGCGATTCGTCCATTGCTTACCATGTTGAATATTGATGTGGTTCAGCTGCGTTCAAAGCTAAGCGAAATATTAGACCGTGTACCGAAAGTAAGTGGTATCGGTGGTGATGTTCAACTGTCGAATGCAATGGGTACTTTATTTAACCTATGTGACAAGGTCGCACAAAAGCGCCAAGACACATACATTTCTTCGGAAGTCTTCCTACTTGCCGCAATTGAAGATAAAGGTCCTTTAGGTAACCTGCTTAAAGAGCTAGGTCTAACTGAGCAAAAATTATCTCAAGCTATCGAGCAGGTTCGTGGCGGTCAAAAAGTTGATGACCCAAATGCCGAAGACCGACGTCAAGCATTAGAGAAGTTCACCATCGATCTGACTGAAAGAGCGGAGCAAGGTAAGCTCGACCCTGTTATCGGTCGAGATGACGAAATCCGCCGTACTATCCAAGTACTTCAGCGTCGTACTAAGAACAACCCAGTCATTATCGGTGAACCTGGTGTTGGTAAGACAGCTATCGTTGAAGGTTTGGCTCAGCGCATTATTAACAATGAAGTGCCAGAAGGTTTAAGAGGCCGACGCGTACTTTCATTAGACATGGGTGCTTTGGTAGCTGGCGCTAAATATCGTGGTGAGTTTGAAGAGCGTTTGAAGTCAGTCCTCAATGAATTGTCTAAAGAAGAGGGTAATATCATTCTCTTCATCGATGAAATTCATACTATGGTCGGCGCTGGTAAAGGTGAAGGCTCTATGGATGCGGGTAACATGCTAAAACCAGCGTTGGCTCGTGGTGAACTCCACTGTGTTGGCGCAACGACTCTTGATGAATACCGTCAGTACATAGAGAAAGATCCAGCGTTAGAGCGCCGCTTCCAAAAAGTGCTTGTCGATGAACCAACGGTTGAAGACACGGTGGCGATTCTTCGTGGTTTGAAAGAGCGTTATGAACTTCACCATCATGTAGAAATTACCGACCCAGCGATCGTGGCTGCAGCAACACTATCTCATCGATACGTTTCTGACCGTCAACTGCCAGATAAAGCAATTGATCTTATCGATGAAGCCGCATCGAGTATCCGTATGCAGATTGATTCAAAACCTGAATCTCTGGATAAACTAGAGCGTAAGATCATTCAGCTTAAGATCGAACAGCAAGCGCTAACTAACGAAAACGATGAAGCCAGTGAAAAGCGTCTTCGCACCTTACAAGCCGAGCTCTCAGATAAAGAGCGTGACTTTGCTGAACTAGAAGAAGTGTGGAACGCTGAGAAAGCAGCACTGTCTGGCACGCAACATATCAAATCAGAGCTAGAACAAGCTCGTATGGATATGGACTTTGCACGTCGTGCAGGCGATTTAAACCGTATGTCTGAACTGCAATATGGTCGTATCCCAGAGTTGGAGAAACAACTAGACCTTGCGACTCAAGCTGAAATGCAAGAGATGACCTTACTGCGCAATAAGGTTACTGACGCAGAAATTGCCGATGTCCTATCTAAGCAAACGGGGATTCCGGTTTTCAAAATGTTAGAAGCGGAAAAAGAGAAGCTTCTAAAGATGGAGGGTGTTCTGCATAAGCGCGTTATCGGCCAAGGCGAAGCAGTCGAAGTGGTTTCGAATGCGATTCGTCGTAGCCGTGCTGGTTTATCTGATCCGAATAAGCCAATTGGTTCTTTTCTATTCCTTGGTCCTACAGGGGTAGGTAAAACGGAGCTTTGTAAAACGCTTGCTAACTTCATGTTTGATAGTGACGATGCAATGGTACGTATCGACATGTCTGAGTTTATGGAGAAACACTCTGTTGCTCGTTTAGTTGGCGCGCCTCCGGGCTATGTCGGTTACGAAGAGGGGGGGTATTTAACTGAAGCAGTGCGTCGCAAACCATATTCAGTAATCTTGTTAGATGAAATCGAGAAAGCACACCCAGATGTTTTCAATATTTTACTTCAGGTTCTTGATGACGGGCGCCTTACCGACGGACAAGGCCGCACAGTCGACTTCAGAAATACGGTCGTGATCATGACATCTAACCTTGGCTCTTCGAGAATTCAAGAAAACTTCAATACGCTCGATTACCAAGGAATAAAGAATGAGGTGATGGAAGTGGTAGGTAAACATTTCCGTCCTGAGTTTTTGAACCGAGTGGATGAAAGCGTTGTGTTCCACCCATTAGGACAAGAGCACATTCAATCTATTGCTTCTATTCAGCTTGAGCATCTGAAAAAGCGTATGGAAGATAATGGTTATGAACTTGAGGTATCAGAAAAAGCGCTGAAGCTAATTTCTCAAGTTGGCTTCGACCCTGTATATGGGGCTCGACCGTTGAAAAGAGCGATTCAACAGAGTGTAGAGAACCCATTGGCGAAAGCGATACTTGCTGGAAAAATCAACCCAGATAAAAAAGTACAGCTATTAGTTAATAACGACAGAATTATAGCTCACCAGTAATTGGGGCAGAAACAATAGGTACGATTCACTAAATTTAGTCTAAATCGTACCTATTTCGAACGCTTTGTATAAATACTATTCGAACAGTCGCTAGTGGCGGCTTTTTTTTGTTTTTGGCCTTGTGCGCAAGATTATTATCTCTATAATGCGCCTCCGTTGTCAGGGATAACCAAGCGGTTTGAACTAAGCAGCGAAACGGCAAATAAGCATTTAAGATGCTTCAAAAAATTAGCAGGAAAAAGTGTTTGACACTGAATCCCAATTCGCTAGAATAGCCGTCCACTTCGAGAGGCTCCTTGTTAAAAGGAACGCTTAAGAAGTT